>CAKTMW010000019.1 GCA_934574095.1 uncultured Oscillospiraceae bacterium
CGGGCCATGTCGCCCGCCACGATGATGGCCACGGTGTTGTTGGCGGTGGCGCAGTCGCACAGGGACACCATGGCGGCAATGCCCACCTGAGCGGACTTGTTGCCCTTCATGACGGCCCGCAGCTTCTGGATGATCCAGGCGATGCCGCCGTTTTTGGCGATCAGCTCCGACATACCGCCGCACAGCAGCGTCAGGAAGAACACCTCGTTCATGCTGGTAAAGCCGGTCCACACACTCTGGGCAAAGCCCGCGATGGTCATATCCCCGGCGCAGATGCCGATGATACCGGCGGAGAAGATGCCGATGGTCAGGGCGAAGAACACGTTCAGACCGCACAGCGCCAGCACCAGAACCAGCACATAGGGCAGCACCTTAATGATATCAAAGGGCAGGGCCTCCAACGGCATGACCACCTCCGGCCGTCCGATGAACAGCAGCAGCACCAGCGTCACGATGGCGGCGGGCAGTGCCACCAGAAAGTTGACCCGGAACTTGTCCCGCATCTCGCAGCGCTGGCTACGGGTGGCGGCGATGGTGGTATCGGAGATCATGGACAGATTGTCGCCGAACATGGCGCCGCCCACCACCGCGCCGATGACCACCGTCAGGGACAATCCACCCTTTTCCGCAATGCCCACGGCAATGGGGATCACGGCGGACACGGTGCCCATGGAGGAGCCGGTGGCGGTGCCCATAAAGGCGGAGATCACAAACAGGCCCGCCGCCAGAAACTGCACCGGCACCAGCGAAAGGCCCAGATTCACCGTGGACTCCCGGCCGCCCATGTTGGCCGCCACCTGTGCAAACGCACCCGCCAGAATGTAGATCATCAGCATGGTGAGAATGTCCACGTTGGCCGCACCCTTGGCGAACACGTCAAACTTTTCGTTGATGGTGCCCTTGAACATGATAAAGGCCGCCAGCACCGCCAGAAACATGGCGGTAACGGAGGGGAACTGGTAAAAGGCCATCTCCTTGCCCTTCACCTGATAATAGACGCCTGCACCCATGTAGATGGCGATGAAGATCACAAAGGGGATCAGCGCCAGACCATTGGGCTTTTTCTCGTTGAGGGGATTCTTCATAAGGGGGAAACTCTCCTTTTTCTCGTACTTTTCCTTTTTCCACAGCAAGATGTCCGCGGGGTGTTTCCACCCCGTGGACATCTTACAAATGGTATCATACAGGAGAATAGCTCCCATTGTCAACACTGATTTCTATTTTTCCTTCAGCTGGTTATCTATATATTCGATAACGAAATCATTTTCTCCGCAGCTGGTATACATCCGTCCGCTGAGCGGAGAGAATGGGCAGCTGCTGCCGGATGGCCTCTACCCGGTCCATGTCCAGGGTGGTGACGACGGTCTGGGGCGTCTCGTCGCATTGCCGCACCACCGTTCCCCAGGGGTCGCACACGATGGAGTGGCCCCATGCCACATAGCCTGCCGCCGTATCCCGCGCCGGAGACGTGCCCACGGTGTAGCACTGTCCGTCCACCGCCCGCTGGCGGAACAGCAGCTCCCAGTGGGCGGGCCCGGTGGTCATGTTGAAGGCGGCGGGGACCACCATCAGCTTCGCGCCTGCCTGGGTCATCAGTCCCGCCAGCGGCGCAAACCGGAAGTCAAAGCAGACGCACACTCCCACCACGCCCCAGGGCGTCTCAAAGGTGGTGACGCTGCTGCCCGCCGTCAGGGTCTCGGACTCCATGAACCGCTGGCCGCCCTTTACGTCGATATCGAAGAGGTGCATCTTCCGGTGTTTGGCCGCCAGTTGTCCGTCCGGCGTAAACACGTAGCAGGTGTTGTACACCCTGTCCTCCGCCAACTCCGGCATAGTGCCGCCCACCAGCCAGATATGCCGCTCGCGGGCCAGAGCGCTGAGCGCCTGATACGCCGGGCCGCCTTCTTCTTCGCCATAGGGCCGGAAGCAGGCGTTGTCATAGGGGCAGCAGAACATCTCCGGCAGCACCGCCATGTCAATATCTCCCGCCTGCCGCACCATGTCGCAGGCGCGGCGGATGTTCTCCTCCCTGTCCGCCGTAACAGGCATCTGAATCTGCGCAATTCTCAGCTTCATTGCTCTTCCTCCTAAAATTCCCGCAGCACCAGGTCGGTGCGGCCCTGGTCCAGCGCCACCACCCGCAGCACCTGCCCGGCGTACTCCTGCCGCACCATATCCCGCAGCGCCGTGCCGCTGTTGTAGCCGTGGACGATCCGCAGGCGATAGGTGCCCGCCCTGGCCCGCCGCAGCGCCGCGTCGATGGTCACCTTTGCCTGATAGCTGTTTTTCCCGTGGAGGTCGATCTCCACAATGCCGCCTGCCGCCATACGCCGCCCTCCTGTCGTCTTTTCTTTTATGATAGCGTAAAAGGTTTGAGTTTGCAAGGCGAAGGTGGTATAATAGATGTAATAGAAGTGTTTCGCGCCCCGGCACGAGGATGGGATATTTCGCCCTCCGGGGCGACCTACTTTTGTCAACAGTGACAAAAGTAGGCAAAAACACCGGAAGGGACCTCCGGTTCCTTCACCTCCCGGCGCGCTATACGTTGTACAACCATGCTGGCTTCTGCCGCACGATCACGCAAAATTTCCTTTTTCGTTTCGTAAAAAGATCGTCTCTTCACCAGCGCCGCTGCCGCTGATCAGTACGCCGAAAAACACCGTTGGTTCTACCGTGCGGCGGGGTGAGGTCACCCCGCCCTACAGCCAACCACCGATAGACTTCCGTAGGGCGCGATGCTCTCATCGCGTCGCCGTACAACGCGCTGTTTTCTACCGTTGATATCGTCAGCGGTAGCGGCGCAAGAAGAAAGTCAATACGTCATACGAAACGAAACCGACCGTGTTCCGCGAACGCGTGGCAAAAGATTACAAGTTTGCAAAATGAACAGCGTGCGCGGATTCTTAAACCGCAGGTTTAAGCTGTCCTTTTGGGCACTTTTGGGACAGCGGCCAAAAGTGCCTCGTCCCCGCAGGGACGAAATCCCCCAGAAAGGAACCCACCTATGAAACTCCTCGTCCTCTCCGATTCCCACGGCAATGTGGACAATATGGCCCGCGCCGTGGATCTGACCCAGCCCCGGCATATCCTCCATCTGGGCGACTGCCTGCGGGACGCTCAGGCGCTTCACCAGCGCTTCTCCGCTATCCCCATGGACGCCGTTCCCGGCAACTGCGACTGGGGCAGCTTTGATCAACCGGAGCGGCTGCTGGAATTCGAGGGCGTCCGCGTTCTGATGATGCACGGCCACACCCGCAATGTGAAGTCCTCTCCCCTGGCCGCCCAGTACGCCGCGCGGGAATGGAGTGCGGATGTGCTACTGTTCGGCCACACCCATCGTCCGCTGGTGGACTACGACGGCACGCTGTACACCATGAACCCCGGTGCTATCGGCGATCACCGGCGTCCTACCTACGGCGTCGTCACCATCGAAAACGGCAAAGCGGCCTGCGCCACTTTCATATTGGAATAAGGAGACACTATGTTTTATATCGGCTGTCATCTGTCCCCCTCCGCCGGACTGCGGGCTATGGGGGAAACGGCGCTGTCCATCGGCGCTACCACGCTGCAATTCTTCACCCGCAACCCTCGCGGCAGCAAGGCCAAGCCCATTGACCCCGTCGACGCGGCGGCGCTGCTGGCCCTGTGCCGGGAAAACGGCTTCGGCCCACTGGTGGCTCACGCCCCCTACACCATCAACGCCTGCTCCAAGGACGAGCGTACCCGCGAGTTCGCCCGCATGACGCTGGCGGACGACCTGCTGCGGATGGAGCACCTGCCCGGCAATCTCTATAACTTCCACCCCGGCAGCCACACGGGACAGGGCACGGAGACCGGCATCGCCCTCATCGCCGAAACGCTGAACGCCATCCTGACGCCGGAACTCCGCACCACCGTACTGCTGGAGACCATGGCCGGAAAGGGCACGGAGGTGGGCGGCACGTTTGAGGAACTGCGGGAGATTCTTGACCGGGTGGAGCTCTCCGATAAAATGGGCGTGTGTCTGGATACCTGCCATGTGTCCGACGCCGGGTACGATATCATTCACGACCTGGACGGCGTCCTGACGGAATTCGACCGGGTGATCGGCCTCGACCGCCTGAAGGCCGTCCACGTCAACGACAGCCTCAACCCCTGCGGCGCGAAAAAGGACCGCCACGCCCGCATTGGCGAGGGCTTTCTGGGACTGGACACCTTCCGCGCCGTGGTGAACCATCCCGCCCTGCGGGGACTTCCCATGGTGCTGGAGACCCCCAATGAGCTGCCCGGCTACGCCAAAGAGATCGCCCTGCTGAAAGAGCTGACCACATTCTGACAAAGGAAGCTGCCAATATGTTTAAACACATTCTCATCGTCTTTTTCGTCTCCATGGTGCCTCTTCTTGAGCTGCGGGGCGCGATTCCCTACGGCGTACTGTACGGCCTGCCTCTGTGGCTGACCTTCGTGGTGGCCATCGTAGGCAATATGCTGCCGGTGCCCATCATCTACTTCCTGGCCCGAAGGGTGCTGGTGTGGGGACAGGACAAGCCCGTTATCGGGCGGTTCTTCTCCTTCTGTCTGCGCAAGGGCGAGGCCGCCGGTGAAAAGCTGAAGGCCAAGGCGGGCCGCGGCCTTTTCTGGGCGCTGCTGCTGTTCGTGGGCATCCCTCTGCCGGGCACCGGCGCATGGACGGGTACGCTGGCGGCCAGTCTTCTGAACATGGGCTTCAAAAAGAGCGTGGCCGCCTGCATGGGCGGCGTGGTGCTGGCGGGCGTCATCATGGGTGTCCTCAGCCAGCTGGGCCTGATGGCCTTCGGCACCCTCGCTTGAAAAAAGATGACCGATGCCGCAAGGCACCGGTCATTTCTTGTTTTATTCCTTTGGATCCGCGCCGTCCTGACCAGCTTTTTTCTTCCGCCGCAGGGATATCTTTCCGCCGCCTTTCCGCCGCGCGACGCGCACGATCACCACGACTGCCGCCGCGACGGCCACCAGCCATACCCAGCTGTACGCCAGCCACACGGCGAAGTCCTCCAGTGCGCTGCCCACAGACCGCAGGCCGTTGGTGAACGACTGGCCCAGCCGTCCGCCGAAGGTGGTCACCGCCCCGTCCTGGCTGGACAGCTGATACACCTCGCTGAGCTCCACGTCGATAGTGGCGTAATCCACCAGCGCGTCATAGTGCCGCAGCGTACCGCTGAGATTCTCAATGTCCCACTCCGTCTCGGAGATGGCGCTCTCGATGGTGATGATGTCCTCCATGCTGCTGGCCTTGGCCAGCAGCGCCTGCAAGCGCTCCAGCTTGATCCGCGCCGTCGCCAGCCGCGCCTCGGTGTCGTAATAGCTCTCGGACACGTCGTCGGTGTTGGTGTTGGCGTACACCACATGACACAGCTCGCCCGCCTTCTGGAGGAAGGTCTCAAACTGCTCCGCCGGGATGCGGACGGTGTAGCTGCCCCGGCGATAGCCGCTGCCGCTGCGGTTGGACACGCTGCTCTGCTGGAAATAGCCCCCCAGCTCTTCCACCAGCGCGTCTATCGCGCCGCTGGCGGCGTCAAAATCCTGGGTCTCCATCTCCATGTAGCCGGTGTAGATCTTCTTGGCGGGCTTGTCGCTCACAGCGCCGCCGGAGTCATTCGCGGCTCCCGGCTCCTCGGCGTCATAGGCCATGTTGTAGTCCTCGTCGGCGCTGTCCGCCGTGGTGTTCCAATAGCCGCCGCTGTCACGGGGCGCGACGGCGGTGTCACTGGCGGCGCTGTTTCCGCCGCAGCCCGCCAGCAGCAGGGCCAGCACCAGCGTCAGCAAGAGAGAAACGGTACGTTTCATGGGGCAAAAACCTCCTTCGTTTTGGAATCTTCCTGCTTGTATGACGCTCCCGGCATGGAAAAAGTTCCCGTTTTTTGAAAAAAGCCGCCAACTTTTTGAAAGCGGGCGGCTTTTTGCCCCGCCGCCCACAGCGCGGACGGCAGTTTTCCCATGATAAGCTGTATGATAAGTGATAAAAAGAGGAGGGGCGATTGCCCCTCCTCTTTGGGAGATCACTCCTTTTTGTCCGCTTCGGCCTCCTGAGAAGCTTCGACGGTCTCTTCGGCCTCCTGGGCGGTCTCGGCGATGGTCTCGGCCTGCGCCTCGGCGGCGGGGACTTTCTCCACGACGACCTTGCCGTCATGCAGCGTCACCTTGGCGGTATCGCCGGACTTCAGCTTGCCCTCCAGCATCTGCTCGGCCACGGCGTCTTCCACGGTGTTCTGGATGGAACGGCGCAGGGGACGTGCGCCGTACTCGGCGTCGAAGCCGTCCTTGGCAAGAGCCGCAACCGCGTCCTCGTCGGACTCCAGGGTGATGCCCTGCTGGGCCATGCGCTTGCCGGTGACAGCCAGCATACGGTGGGCGATCTTCACGATGTCCGCCTCCGTCAGCTGGCGGAAGACGATGGTCTCGTCGATACGGTTCAGGAATTCCGGCTTGAAGGTACGCTTCAGCTCCGCCATCACGGCCTCCCTGATGCGGGCGAACCGGGCGGCCTCGTCGGCTTCCTTTGCCTTCTCGCTGCCGTCAAAGCCCAGGGGGGCGTTCTCGGCGGCGGTGATGTTCTTGGCGCCTACGTTGGAGGTCATGACGATGACGGTGTTCTTAAAATCCACCCGGCGGCCCTGGGAGTCGGTGACGATGCCGTCCTCCAGAATCTGCAGCAGGATGTTCCACACGTCCTCGTGGGCCTTTTCGATCTCATCGAACAGCACCACGGAATAGGGCTTGCGGCGTACCTTCTCGGTCAGCTGGCCGCCCTCCTCGTGGCCCACGTAGCCGGGAGGAGAGCCCACCAGACGGGACACGGTGTGACGCTCCATATACTCGGACATATCGATGCGGATCATGGCGTTCTCGTCGCCGAACATGGCTTCGGCCAGGGTCTTGCACAGCTCGGTCTTGCCCACGCCGGTGGGGCCCAGGAACAGGAAGGAGCCGATGGGCCGCTTGGGGTCCTTCAGACCCACACGGCCCCGGCGGATGGCCTTGGCCACGGCGGCCACAGCCTCATCCTGGCCTACCACACGCTGGTGCAGGGTCTCCTCCAGCTTCAGCAGGCGCATACTCTCGTCCTCGGTCAGACGGGTGACGGGGATGCCGGTCCAGCCGGCCACCACGTTGGCGATATCCTCGGCGGTGACGGTGCCCCGGTTCTGGCTCATCTTCTTGCGCCAGTTGTCCCGCTCGATCTCCACCTGGTCGGTGTAGTTTTTCTCAATGTCCCGGAGCTGGGCGGCCTTTTCGTAGTCCTGGGCGGCGATGGCCTCGGACTTCTCACGGCGCAATGCGGCGATCTTCTCCTCCAGGGACTTCAGGTCGGGGGAGGCGCTCTCCGCCTTCATGCGGACCTGAGAGGCGGCCTCGTCCATCAGGTCGATGGCCTTGTCCGGCAGGAAACGGTCGTTGATGTACCGGCGGGAGAGGGACACGGCGGCGTCCAGCGCTTCGTCGGTGATGGTCAGCTTGTGGTGGGCCTCGTACTTATCCCGCAGGCCCCTCAGAATGGCCACGGTGTCCTCGGCAGAGGGCTCACCCACGGTGACGGGCTGGAACCGGCGCTCCAGCGCGGCGTCCTTTTCAATGTACTTGCGGTACTCGTTGAGGGTGGTGGCGCCGATGACGCGAATCTCGCCGCGGCCCAAGGCGGGCTTGATGATGTTGGCGGCGTCCACGGCGCCCTCGGCGCTGCCGGCGCCCACGATGGTGTGGAGCTCATCGATGAAGAGGATGATGTTGCCGTCCTTCTTCACCTCGTCCAGGGCGTTCTTGATACGCTCCTCGAACTCGCCCCGGTACTTGGTGCCGGCCACCATGCCGCTGAGGTCCAGGCTCAGGAGCTTCTTATTCAGCAGCTCCTCCGGCACGTCGGCGCTGGCGATGCGCTGGGCCAGCCCCTCGACGATGGCGGTCTTGCCCACGCCGGGCTCGCCGATCAGCACGGGGTTGTTCTTGGTGCGGCGGGACAAAATCTGCACGGTGCGCTGAATCTCCTTATCACGGCCGATGACGGGGTCCAGCTTGCCCTGACGGGCGGCCTCGGTCAGGTCGCGGGTGAACTCGGCCAGGGTCTTGCCGGTGTTCTTGTTCTCCTTGTTGGGCGTACTGCTGCCGCTGGTGACGGTGTGGGGCGCGCTCTCGCTGAGCTTCTGCTGTACGCTGGCGTACATCTTCCGGGGATCCACGCCTACGGTGCGCAGGATGCGCACGGCCATATTGCTGCCCTCACGCAGCAGACCCATCAGCAGATGCTCGGTGCCGATATACCCGGCGCCCATGCGGTGGGATTCGCCCACGGCCAGCTCGATGACGCTCTTGGCGCGGGGCGTCAGGCCCTGACTGGGGGCGTCGCCGGAGGTGCCCTGTCCCACGTTATGCCGCAGGATACCGGAGATCATCTCGTCGGTGAGGCCGTATTCGGTCAGCACACGGTGGGCGATGCCCTCCTCCTCACGCAGCAGGCCCAGCAGCAGATGCTCGCAGCCTACGTAGTCGTGGCCCATATCCTGGGCGGCTTCCTGCGCCAGACGCAGGGATTCCTCGGCACGGGGGGTGAATTTATTCTCATTCATAAATGGTCACATCCTTTTTCATGTTTTGGGTCTTACGCGGAGAGCTTCTTCAGCTCGTCACGCAGACGGGCCGCTTCCTCGTAGTTCTCGCTGTCCACGGCGTTCTTCAGCTGGGTCTCCAGCGCGTTGCGCTCCCGCTCCTTCTGGAGACGGACAGCCTCATCCCGGCCCACCAGTCCGGCGGGCGCGTCAGGGCTTTCGGGGATGCCCGCAGCGGCACGGGCCGCTTCCTCCAGCGGGGCGGGGAACTCGGTCATGCGGTTGGACAGCATACCGAAATCCTCCAGCAGCGAGAAGGGATCGAAGAAGCTGCGGCGGAAGGGACGGAAGCTCTGCTCCAAACGGCTGGTATAGCCCAGCTCCGCCGCGCAGTCGGGACACAGATGCACCTGTGTCACTCTGCCGTTGATATTGCTCTGATAATAGAAGGTGGCTTCGTTACGGCCACAGCGTTCGCATTTCATAAATCATAACCTCCTTTGGAAAAATCAAACCAAATGGATCAATACCTGCTTGAAGATATCGCTGCGCAGCATGTCGCGGCAGCTTTTGTCCACCCGGCGCAGCGCCCGGTCGCCGGTTCCGGCCAGCAGAGACCGTCCCGCCTCGGCGGAGATGGCCTCGCTGTCCACCAGGTTCTGGATGATGGCGCGGGCGCTGGCGGCGTCCAGCTCGTCGCCGATGGAGTTGATGACGTGCATCAGCAGCGTTTTGCGGTCTGTCCGCACCCGCGTGATGCGGATGTAGCCGTTGCCGCCCCGGCGACTTTCCACAATGTAGCCGTGCTCCGGAGAGAAGCGGGTGGACATGACGTAGTTGATCTGGCTGGGCACGCAGTTGAACCGCTGGGCCAGATCGCTGCGCTGCAGCTCCAGCACACCGTCCGTTTCATCCAATGCCGATTGGATAAAGCCGGCGATCACGTCCGAGATACCCATATGCAAGACCTCCTTGTTTGACTTTGCCTTTCTTTGACCTTTGAACATATGATACACCTGCCCGCCTACAATGTCAATAGACAAATTTGACTTTCTTTGACTTTTTCTGTAAACAATCTGTGAACGGCCTGCGCAACCTGAAGTTGCACCCCAAAACGGAAGAAAACGGAAAATGCAAGTTGAAATTGCTGTACAAAGGCAGGAGAGGTGGGATATAATAAAGATATAGATAGGATGTGCTGTGGAGAAAGGAGACGCCTATGAAAACCAAGACCGCCGTGGGACTGACGATTTTGGTGATGCTGGTCTGCGCCGTGAATATGGTGATGATCTGGCAGTTGACCCACGTAAAGGAGAGCCGCACCGTAGAGCTGACGGCCACGGTGACAGGGGTCGACGGCAAAACGCCATTGTCTACGTCGCGCCGGACGGCATGCTGTATCTGCCGGACGTGATGCAGGACGAACTGACGCAGGAGGTGCTGGAGCCGCTGGTGGGACAGAAAGTCCACTTTCGCATGAAAGAGAGCGTAGCGCAGCTCGATCGTCAGGAGCAGTACGGAGATATCGTGGCGCTGGGCACGGACGAACAGGAGGTTTTTACCCTGGAGGATTATAACCGCGCCATGCAGGTGGATAACGCCCAGGGCTGGCCGGTGTGGCTGATGATCGAGGGCGGATTGCTGGTGCTGACGGTTTATTTTGTGTGGAAGCTGCGGAAAGAGAAAGCGGCGCGTGAGGGATGATTCTATATAGAGTTTCGCGCTTCCGAGCACGACCTACTTTTGCCAATAGCGGCAAAAGTAGGCAAAAGCGCCACTTAAACCTGCGGTTTAAGAATCCGCCCGCGCTATGCTGTGCTTTTAATTTGGTGCCTTATACCACGCGCTTACAGGATTTGGTTGATTTCGTTGCGTGTGACGAATTGACATCCGTTCTACGCCGCTGCCGCTGACGTTATCAACGGTAGGACCATGAGAGTTGTTCAGCGTAGGGATTAGCGGCAGCGGCGCTGGAGCAGAGACGATCCTTTTCACAATACAAAATAAGAAAAAGCTTGCGTGAACGTGCGGCAGGCACACACAGCCTAGCACAGTGCATAGTGCGCAAGGAAGTGAAGAAACCATTGGTTTCTTCCGGCTCTTTTGGCTACTTTTCCAGCTGTTGGGAAAAGTAGCCCGCCGGAGGCTGCCCCGTCCCCGTAGGAACGAAATTTCCCCCATCATCGAAAGGAGACCCCTATGAACACCAACTGGAACGATCCCAATTTTCAGGGCTTCAAAGGCCAGAACCCCTTCCACCGGGAGGGCCATACCCCCAAGCCCCGTAAGGCCGTCGGCACCCCCTTTGGCCGCACGGTGCTGAATCTGGCGGTGACGCTGGTCTTTGCGGCGGCGTACTTCTATGTCGTCCTGCCGCCCATTAATCTGAAAGCGCCGGAATTCTACGTGTTCACGCTGCTGGTGTGCGGCGTGTACGGCCTGTGCGCCGTGATGACCTCCGGATTTCAGGGGGATGGCGTAAAGGGCTACTTCAAATTTCTGAAAAAGCAGTGCCTGATCCCGCTGGCGCTGGCGATTTTGCTGGTGGTCACGGCGCTGGTCGGCAGCGCGGTGGGTTGGCAGGTGTTCCGGGCAGGCAGCTACCGTGATCTGCTGACGGTGGAAAACGGCGACTTCGCCGCCGAGGTGGAGGAGATCTCCTTTGACCAGATCCCCATGCTGGACAAGGACTCCGCCGCCAAGCTGGGCAACCGCAAGCTGGGCGAGCTGGCGGACATGGTGTCCCAGTTCGAGGTGGCCGACAACTACACCCAGATCAACTACAAGGGCCGCCCCGTCCGGGTCACCACCCTGCAATACGGCGACATCATCAAGTGGCTGAATAACCGTTCCGCCGGTCTGCCCGCCTATCTCATCATCGACATGGTGACCCAGAATGTGGAGGTGGTACGGCTGGAGGATGGCATCCGCTATACCCCCGCCGAGCATTTCAGCCGCAATCTGTACCGCTATCTCCGGTTCCACTATCCCACCTATCTTTTTGACGAGCCTGCCTTCGAGATCGACGAGGAGGGCCGTCCCTGGTGGGTCTGTCCCCGCATCGACCGCACCATCGGTCTGTTCGGCGGCACGGATATCACCGGCGCGGCACTGGTGAATGCCGTAACGGGCGAGACGGCGTATTATGATGTGGCGGATATCCCCACATGGGTAGACCATGTTTATACCGCCGATCTTATTATCCAGCAGTACGACTACCACGGCACCTATATCAACGGCTTCTGGAACTCTCTGTTCGGCCAGCGGGAGGTGACCGTCACCACCGAGGGGTATAACTACATCGCCATCGGCGACGATGTATATATGTATACCGGCATTACCTCCGTGGTGTCCGACGAGTCCAACGTGGGCTTTATCCTGTCTAATCAGCGCACCAAGGAGACCCGGTTCTACGCCGTGGCCGGCGCGGAGGAGTACTCCGCCATGGAGTCCGCTCAGGGTCAGGTGCAGCAGATGAAGTACACCGCCACCTTCCCGCTGCTGCTGAACGTGGCGGAGCAGCCCACCTATTTCATGGCGCTGAAGGACGCGGCGGGTCTGGTGAAGATGTACGCCATGGTCAACGTCAGCCAGTACCAGATCGTGGCCACCGGCGCCACCGTGGCGGAGTGTGAGAGCAACTACCGGCAGATGCTGCTGAACGCCAGTCTCATCCAGCCGGAGGACAGCGCCCTGCCGGACGATCAGCTGGCGCTGACCGACGCCCACACTGGGGTCATCACAGATATCCGCAGCGCCGTCATGGACGGGAACACGTGGTACTATCTGTGCATCGACGGCGTGTGGTACAGCGGAAAGGCCGCGGACACACCGGAGCTGATCCTGCTGAACGTGGGCGATGTGGTGACGGTGCGCTGCTACGCGGCGGCAGGTGGGATCGCCCAGCCCATTTACAGCATTGAATCCAGCGCGGATCAGCCGCCTGCCGCGCCGGATGGCGTGGAGGATACGGCGGAGAATGCCGCGTAAATAAGAAAAACCGGGCCCGATGGGCCCGGTTTTTTGTTGGGGTGTTTCGCGCCCCGGCGCGACCTACTTTTGTCAACAGTGACAAAAGTAGGCAAAAACACCGGAAGGAACCTCCGGTTCCTTCACCTCCCGGCGCGCTATGCGTTGTACGGAGGTAGGAGTGCATACCTCACGTTTGCGTAAGTATTTTCTTTTCGTTTCGTTAAAAGAATCGTTTCAGCTACGGCGCCGCTGCCGCTGATGCCTACGCCGAACAACACTGTTGGTTCTACCGTTGATAACATCAGCAGCAGCGGCGCAAGAAGAAAGTCGATACGTCGGGGCGTTAAGAAAACATGCCGGGGGCATGTTTTTAGCCTCCGATCTCGGCGGCTATGCCGCCGCAGCATCTATCTGGAATTACACCGCAAAACTTGAACCATTGCGACAGCTTACACAGTATAGCGTGCGCGGATTCTTAAACCGCAGGTTTAAGCAGCGTTTTTGGGGAGCGATCCGAGCGCTGCCTGTGGCAGATACAGCGAGGTGAGCGAGTGGCAGCGGTCAAAATTTCAAGCGCCCGCCCCAAGGCAGCGCAGAAATTTTGGGCACCGCAACAGGCAATTGCCGCCACGGGCAAAAGCACCTCGTCCCCGTGGGGACGAAATTCCCTTTTACACCACCTGAAACACAAAAAACTTCAGATAATTCGTCTCCTCCACGCCCCAGAGGATGGGGTGGTCGGCGCACTGCTGGCGGGCTTCGATCTGCCGTAGCTGTACCCCTGCGTCACGGGCGGCGCTGTGGAGCATCTTGATGAACAGCTCCTCCGTGGCGAAGTGGCTGCACGAGCAGGTGGCAAGATACCCGCCCCGGGGCAGCAGCTTCATGGCCCGGTAGTTGATCTCCTTATAGCCGGTCATGGCGTTGTGCACCGTCTTGCGGCTTTTGGTGAAGGCGGGGGGATCGAGGATGATGAAGTCGTACTTCCGGGGCTGCTTTTCCAGCTCCGGCAGCAGGTCGAATACGTTGGCGGCCACGCAGTCCATGACGCCGTCCAGCCCGTTGCGGCGGGCGTTCTCCGCCGCGCACTGCACCGCGAACTCCGACACGTCCACGGCGGTGACATGAGCCGCGCCGCCCTTCGCCGCGTTCAGGGCGAAGCTGCCGGTGTGGGTGAAGCAGTCCAGCACCGTCTTGCCCTTTGCCAGCTTGGCTACGGCGAGACGGTTATATTTCTGGTCCAGGAAGAAGCCGGTCTTCTGGCCGTTTTCAAAGTCCACGGTGTAGACGATGCCGTTTTCCGTAATGTCCACGCAGGTCTTCTCCGGCGGCGTCTCGCCGGGCAGGGGATACCAGCCCTTGTTCTGCGCCATGCCCTCACGCTCCCGCAGGGCCACGTCGTTGCGCTCGTAAATGCCCCGGATGTCCTGCCCGTCCTCCCGCAGCACCTTTACCAGCAGGGGAAACAGACGGTCCTTGATACGCTCCATGCCGAGACTCAGGGTCTGGGTCACCAGTACGGACTCGAACCGGTCCACCGTCAGGCCGGGAAACAGGTCGGCCTCGCCGAAGATGAGGCGGCAGCAGCGGCTGTCGGTCTCGCCCATGACGGTCTTGCGGTAGTCCCAGGCGTAGCGGACGCGGCGCTCCCAGAAGGCGTCGGAAAAGTCGTCGTTGGCGTTGCGGCTGAGAAGCCGCACGCGAATTTTGGAGTGGCTGTTGTAGAAGCCGCAGCCCAGCCAACTGCCCCGGCGGCTCACCACGTCCACCAGGGTGCCGTCCTCCGGCGTGCCGTCGACGGCGGTCACCTCGCCCTCGTAGACCCACGGGTGCCCGCCTGTCAGGGCGGCCTCCCCCTTGGAGGTGATGGTGATCTTGGGATAGGGACGCAGTGCTTTCATGGCGGTTCTCTCCTGTCGTGTGATGTGAATAATAATGGATTATAGCACATTCTTTCCCCCTGCGCTACATATATATGAGGGAGAAATGCGGAAAGGGGAATCGCCATGCCCAACATTTATATTTCACCAAGTACACAGGAATATAATCCGTACATCACCGGCTCCGGCAGCGAGGAATACTGGATGAACCGGATCGCCGACGCCATGGAGCCGTATCTGCGGGCCAACACCATCCGCTTTACCCGCAACACGCCGGATATGACCGCCGCGTCCTCCATCGCCCAGGCGGCGCGGGGGAGCTACGACTTCTATCTGGCGCTGCACTCCAACGCCAGCGGCGACGGCTCCGCCGAGGGACGGCAGCGGGGCATTATCGCCTTTTACTACCCCACCAGCGCCAACGGCAGGCGGGCGGCCAACATCTTCGTGGAGAACCTGAAGGAAATTTACCCGCTGCCCTCACTGGTGACGGCGCGGGCCACCACGGCACTGGGCGAGGTGCGACAGCCCAAGCCGCCGTCGGTGCTGCTGGAGATCGGCTACCACGACAATACCGCCGACGCGGTGTGGATACAGGACAACGTGCAGAACATCGCGGAAAACCTGTCCCGGTCGCTGGCAGAGTACTTCGCCCTGCCCTTTATCTATCCCATGATGCCCCGAACGGGCACGGTGGTCACGGAGCGGGACGCCCTGAACGTGCGGGCCTATCCGGCCATGAGCGGGCAGGTGGTGGGCAGCGTCCCCCGCGAGGCCCAGCTGACGGTATACGGACAGTACGACGGCTGGTACAGCATGAGCTACGGAAATCTGGCGGGCTATGTCCGGACGGAGTACGTGCGGGTATAGGCAGATTCGACAAAATGTTTTTCCTGTGCGGACAAATTTTTCACAACAGTATGTTTTTCTTCTTGACAGTTTACCGTAATGAGGGTAGAATTATGAAGGATTATCATCGGGCGATATAGGGGTATCGTCCGGTTATTGTCTGATTATTTTCCGTGGGCAGGCCCCTGGACGGGGCAATGCCCGGATACACCATTTTTACAGGAGGAAACCATGATCAAAATCGTATACGCGGTGCTCATCGCCGTGGCGGCGTTTGGTCTTGGCATCCTCGCTTGTATTCTGATCTACCGGCAGAAGCAGAAGCGCGATCAGGGCAAAATCCAGGACGCCGAGCAGGAAGCGCTGCGCATCGTCAACGAAGCCATCAAGAATGGCGAGAGTAAGAAACGCGAAGCGTTGGTGGAAGCGAAGGAGGAGATCCTCCGCTCCAGAAACGAATACGAGAAGGAAGTCAAGGAACGCCGCGCCGACCTGCAGAAGCAGGAGCGCCGTTTGCAGCAGAAGGAAGAAAATCTCGATCACAAGACCGAGCAGATCGAGAAGAAGGAAGAGGCGCTGGCTGCCAAGCATGCCGCCGCTGACCGCGAGCAGGAGGAGATCAAGCTCATCAAGCGCAGCCAGACGGAAATGCTGGAGCGCATCTCCGGCTTTACCGCCGAGGAAGCCAAGCAGTACCTGATCGCGCAGGTGGAGTCTGAGGTCACCCACGAGACTGCCCTGAAGATCAAGGAGATCGAAGCCCGCGCCAAGGAAGAAGCCGACACCCGCGCCCGCGAGATTGTGGCCACCGCTATCCAGCGCTGCGCCGCCGACCACGTGGCCGAGATCACCGTCAGTGTGGTACCCCTGCCCAATGACGAGATGAAGGGCCGCATCATCGGCCGCGAGGGCCGCAACATCCGCGCCATCGAGACGCTGACCGGCGCGGACCTGATCATCGACGATACGCCTGAGGCCATCACGGTGTCCTGCTTCGAGCCGGTGCGCCGCGAGGTGGCCCGCCTTGCGCTGGAAAAGCTCATCGCCGACGGCCGCATCCATCCCACCCACATCGAGGAGATGGTGGAGAAGGCCCGCCGGGAGGTGGACGCCGTCATCCGCTCCGAGGGCGAGCGCGCCGTGCTGGAGACCGGCGTCCGCGGCCTGCACCCCGAATTGCAGAAGCTGCTGGGCCGCCTCCATTACCGCACCAGCTACGGCCAGAACGTTTTGCAGCACTCTATCGAGGTGTCCCATATCGCCGGCATGATGGCCGCCGAGCTGGGCGCTGACGTTCACGCCGCCAAGCGTGCGGGTCTGCTGCACGATATCGGCAAGGCCCTGGATCACGAGTTTGAGGGCACCCATGTGTCTCTGGGTGTGGAGTACGCCCGGAAGTACAAGGAGAAGGAAGAGATCGTTCACGCCATCCAGGCCCATCACGGCGACGTGGAGTGCAAGACGCTGGTGGCCTGCCTGGTGCAGGCGGCCGACGCTATCTCTGCCGCCCGTCCCGGCGCACGCCGCGAAAACCTTGAGAATTACATCAAGCGTTTGCAGAAGCTGGAGGAGATCACCAGCTCCTATCCCGGCGTAGAGAAGAGCTACGCCATCCAGGCCGGCCGCGAGGTCCGCGTGATGGTGAAGCCGGAGCAGGTCAACGAGGACCAGATGGTCATTCTGGCCCGCGAGCTTGCCAAGCGCATCGAAAACGAGCTGGAGTACCCCGGCCAGATCAAGGTCCACGTGCTGCGGGAGACCAAGGTCGTGGAATACGCAAAATAAATCAAATACGCTGTGCGACGTCCCGTTTCGGGACGCCGCACAGTTGCATCTAAGGAGGGATATTCGATGAAAAGAAAGCTTTTGGCCCTGCTGCTGGCAGCCTGTATGGCGCTGCCGGTGCTGTCCGGCTGCGGCCAGACGAACCAGCCGTCCCAGGACGGCCAGACCCCGCCCAGCCGGAATCAGGACCAGGTCCCGCCGCCGGACGACGGGTTTTCCACCTCTGTCAGCGGACGGGTGGAGGACCCGGAGAATCTGCTGACCGAGCCGCAGAAGGCCCTGATGACCCGGCTGCTGACCGACTGGTACACCGATATCGCCCTGTTTGAGGAACCACAGCTGGGCGGCCTTTTCGCCGATGAGAAGGACGCCGCCATGCACGAGGCGTCCATCCGCACTCTGAACGCCATCCGCGCCCAAGCCCTGACCGACCTGCGGATGCGGGATGTGGACTATGTGCTGACCGTCACCAAGGCGGAGCCCTCCACCGAGGAGGACGCCGTGGAGGGGCAGATACATATCGAGGCCGACGAGTCGGCGGTGATGCACTTTGCCGCCACGCCGGAGGTGGACAGCAAGCTCTATGACGTGCCCCATATTTTCGAGCTGGTTCCGGACGGGGACGGCTGGCTCATCCAGCATCACGAGGCCGACGACAACCCCTATTTCAGCCTGACCTATCAGGAGGGCAAGGCGGAGGATGGACGGCTCCAGCAGCTGCTGCGGGCCATCGAGCGGCGGCAGCTCCAGCGGCAGGAGACGGTGCAGGTGACGCTGACGTGCGACCATCCCTATGACCGGGCGGCGGCGGAGCAGTATATGCGCCAGTACGACCACCAGCGCAATGACCGCTGGTACGCCTATGACGACGTGGGCGGCAACTGCATGAACTTCGGCTCGCAGGTGCTGCTGGCAGGCGGCATCCCCATGGACGAGCAGGGGGGCAGCAAGTGGTACTGGCATGGCCAGAACAGCCTGGACCTGTCGTGGATCAACGTGGGCCGGTTTTACAGCTATGCCCGTGAGAACCGGGGCTACGGCCTGGTGGCGGACACCGAGGCCAACTACTACACCGGTGAGGTGGGGGACATCCTGATCCTGGGTCCCGACGGCGGCCACAACCACACCACGGTCATCTCCGGCATCGTCCGCAACGAGGCGGGGGAGACGGTGGACTATCTGCTGTGCTCCAACACCACCAATTATACGGACTTCCCAGCGGGCGCGTATTATTACACCAGTCAGCGGCTCATTAAAATCTACGGCTGGAACGAAAGCGCTCCTGACGGAGCGCAGTGAAAAGAGAAGAGAGAAGAGTGAAGAACCTCGGTATGCCGCCTGCGGCGGCATGAGTGGAAAGCGGCGGGGTGACCACACCCCGCCGTCATTACTGGAACGATATGCCAACGGAATAAAAAAGCTTCGCATAATTCGCCGCCCGCAGGCGGCGAACCTGTCGAATTTAATTTTGTCAAAAAGGGCTTGCCCTTTTTGACAAGCTGAAGGAGCGCTCTTGCGCTCCCTCTTTTTTTGTGGCATAATAGCAACGAATGAAGAAACCGTAAAAAAGGAGGACACCATGCTGTATCACATTCTTGCCATCGGCGACGTGACCAGCGAGGACGGCCTGAAGCACCTGCGCCGCCATCTATCGCCGCTGAAGAAGCTGAAAAGCATTGATTTCACCGTGGTCAACGGGGAGAATATCTCCGGCACCGGCCTGACCCCCGCTCAGGCGGACGAGCTGTTTGCCGCCGGGGCCGACGTCATCACCCTGGGCAACCACACCTTTGGCCGGGTGCAGATCGCCGACTATCTGGAGGATAACCGCTACATCCTGCGGCCCGCCAACTTCTCAGGCCGGATGCCGGGCCGGGGCTGCGGCGTGTACGACTGCGGCAAGCTCCGCATCGCCGTCATGACCCTCATCGGCCGCTGCGATTTGGACTGGAAGGCCGCCGACCCCTTCACCACGGTGGACAAGTTGCTGCGGGAGCTGAACGAGACGGAGAAGCCCACCTTTACCCTGCTGGACTTCCACGCCCAGGCTACCAGCGAGAAGCTGGCGCTGGGCTACTATCTGGATGGCCGCATCAGCGCCATGTGGGGCACCCATACCCACGTGCCCACCGCCGACGAGCGGGTGATGCCCAAAGGCACCGGCTACATCACCGATCTGGGCATGACCGGCGCCATCGAATCCGTGCTGGGCATCCCACCGGAGCAGTCCATCGAGTCGTTTCTGGGGGGACTGGCGGGGCGCTACCGCTTTGCCGACGGCCCCTGCAAGGCCCAGGGCTGCATTTTTACACTGGACAGCGATACCGGACTGTGCACCGCCGTGGAGCGCGTGGATATCCGGTGAACAATAGAAAAGGAGATCATCACCATGTCTGTTGAAAAAGTAAGAGCTTATCTGGAACCCTACGGCGTTGCCGGCCGTATTCGTGAATTTGACGTGTCCAGCGCCACGGTGGAGCTGGCCGCGCTGGCCGTTGGCGTGGAGGGCGCCCGCATCGCCAAGACCCTCAGCTTCAAGGTGGGGGAGGACCCTATTCTGGTGGTGGCCGCCGGCGACGCCAAGGTGGACAACAGCAAATATAAGCACTTCTTCGGCGCCAAGGCCAAGATGCTGACCGCCGAGGAGGCGGTGGAGCGCATTGGCCACGCCGTGGGCGGCGTGTGCCCCTTTGCCCTGCCGGACGACGTCAAGACCTATCTGGACGTGTCTCTGAAGCGGTTCGAGACGGTGTTCCCCGCCGTGGGCAGCGCCGCCAGCGCCATCGAGCTGAACTGTGACGAGCTGGAGCGCTGCTGCGGCAAGAACTTCGTCCAATGGGTGGACGTGTGCAAGGGCTGGCAGGCCGAGGAAGCGTAAATGGTACGCATTCTGCATGCGGCGGACTTCCATCTGGACAGCGCCTTCACTGGCCTGAATGAGCAGCAGGCCCGGCAGCGCCGCCAGGAGAGCCGCGATCTGGCCCGCCGCATGGTGGAGTACGCCAACGATCACGGCGTACAGCTGATGCTGCTGGCGGGCGACCTGTTCGACAGCGACAGCATCTACGGCCAGACGGCCCAGGAGCTGGCCGCCGCGCTGGCGGAGTTCCGGGGCCACGTGGTCATCGCCCCCGGCAACCATGACTGCTATACCGCCGCGTCGCCCTACGCCCGCACCCTGTGGCCGGACAACGTGCTTATTTTTACCGCGCCGGAGATGCTCTCCATGGGCCTGTCCTTCCCCCAGTACGGCTGCACCGTGTACGGCGCGGCCTTCACCGCACCGGAGATGCCGGAGAGCACGGAGCTGGCGGGCATCGCGGAGCGGGACGGGGGCGTGGCCATCGGTATCCTGCACGGCGAGGTTGGGGTAAAGGACAGCCGCTACCGGCCCATCCCTTTGCAGCAGATCGCCCAGAGCGGGCTGGACTATCTGGCGCTGGGCCATGTCCACGCCTGTTCCGGCGTGCAGCTGGCGGGAAAGACCGCCTACGCCTACCCCGGCTGCCCCGAAGGACGGGGCTTCGACGAGCTGGGAGACAAGGGCTTTCTGGTGGGCGAGGTGGACAAGGGCAGCGTGAAGCTGCGGTTCGTTCCCTTTGCCAAGCGGCGCTATGAGATCGTCACCGTGGACGTGATGGACCGTGAGCCGTTGGAGGCCGTCTGCGAGACGCTGCCCCAGCATACGGAAGCGGATATCTACCGCGTGATCCTGACCGGCGAGCGGTCGGGCAGCGTGGACGCCGCCGCTATCACCGGCGAGCTGTCGCCCCGGTTCTACGCGCTGGAGGTGCGGGACCGCACCACCGTGTGCCGGGATATCTGGGACGGCTGCGGCGAGGACTCTCTGCGGGGCCTGTTCCTGCAAAAAATGCGGGAGAAGTACGACGCCGCCGGTGAAGCCGAGCGCCAGACCATTCAGCAGGCGGTGCGGTTTGCCCTGTCCGCCATGGAAAACCGGGATATGTAACGCCACTTTGACGGAGGAGAAGACCATGAAGAATATTCTCATGATGGGCACCGGCGGCACCATCGCCAGCGAAATGACGCCGGAGGGCCTGACACCGGAGCTGAACAGCAAGCAGCTGCTGTCGTTCGTGCCCAAGATCGGCGAAATGTGCCATGTGGACTGCATTCAGGTGTACAGTCTGGACAGCACCAATCTGGAGCCCCGCCACTGGCTGGGGGTGGCCAACGCCATCCGGGAGAACTATGACCGGTACGACGGCTTCGTCATCAGCCACGGCACCGATACCATGGCCTATACGGCGGCGGCCCTCAGCTATCTGGTGCAGGGCAGCCCCAAGCCTATCGTGCTGACCGGGGCACAGAAGCCCATCTGGTTCGACGGTACCGACTCCAAGCGGAATCTCACCGACGCTTTCTTCTACGCCTGCCGGGGCTGCGGCGGCGTGCAGATCGTCTTTAACGGCAAGGTCATTCTGGGCACCCGTGCCCGCAAGACCTGCTCCAAGAGCTTTCAGGCATTTTCCAGCGTCAATTACCCCGATCTGGCAGTGGTGCAGGACGACCATCTTTTGCAGTATATGTCCTGCCCGGTGGCGGAGAAGCCTGCGTTTTATGATAAACTGGATGACAATGTGGGGCTGCTGAAGCTGATCCCCGGCACAAAGCCGGAGCTGGTGGAGTTCATGACCCAACGTTACGACGGGCTCATCATCGAGAGCTTCGGTGTGGGCGGCCTGCCGGAGTACGGCAACCTGTATGACATTCTCCGCGCCGCCGTGGAGCGGGGCAAGATCATCGTCATGACCACCCAGGTGCCCAACGAGGGCAGCGACCTGACGGTCTACCATGTGGGCGGCCATCTGAAGCAGACGCTGCGGCTGTTGGAGGCCTACGACATGACCACGGAGGCGGCGGTGGCCAAGCTCATGTGGATCATGGGCCAGACCCACGACTTTGCCCAGGCGGAGAAGCTGTTCTATGCCCCGGTGGCACGGGATATTCTATACAGTAATGAATAAAAATAAATGAAAATTTGTGTAGGGGAGGGGCTCTGCCCCTCCCTTTGTTTGGCGCGACATTTTTATCTATATTAGGCGGGCGGGGTAGAACCCCGCCCCTACGAACAAGTGCATGGCAAGAAAAAAGCGTGCTCCTTCGGGAGCACGCCTTTTTGCATAATCTTCCTCTGTTTCCTCCATACTAAAGGGAAAACGGAGGAGGATGCCTATGGTGGATTTTGATGCCCGGACGGCTCAGTTGGACGACCTGCTGGGGGTGGGGCGGAACTTTGACATGGTGGGCCGCAGCTTGCAGGTGGGCGGACGGCGGGCCCGGCTGTGGGTGGTGAACGGCTACGCGGAGGACATGCTGATCGAGCGGATGATCGGGCGGCTGATGGCCATCGGCGGCTTGCAGAAGGTGCCGGACCTGGACGCCTTCCTGTCGCGCTACGTCACCGTGCCGGACGCGGCGGCGGAGGCGGACGTACACAGTATGGTGGTGGGTGTCTTTGCCGGAAAGACGCTGCTGGTGATGGACGGCTACGACGGCGGCGTGCTGATGGACGCCAAGGAGTACCCCACCCGCGGCGTGGAGGAGCCGGACACCAGCAAGGTACTGCGGGGCAGCCACGACGGCTTTGTGGAGAGCATCATGGCCAACGCCGCCCTGCTGCGGCGGCGTATTCGCGACCCGGCCCTGACCCTGGAGCGCCATCAGGTGGGGGGACGCTCCCAGACCGACGTGGCGCTGGTCTATATGAAGGGCCAGGCCAACGAGCAGCACCTGCGGCAGCTGCGGCAGAAGCTGGACAGCATCAACGTGCGCTCCATCGCCATGAGTCAGGAATCCATCGCGGAGTGTATCGTTCCCAAACAATGGTGGAATCCGTTTCCAAAAATCCGCTACACAGAGCGGCCGGATGTGGCCACCGCCAGCGTCATGGAGGGCAGCATCCTGCTGATGATCGACAACACGCCCTCGGTGATGCTGCTGCCCACCACGCTGTTCAGCTTTGCCGAGGAGATCAACGACTACTACTTCCCGCCCCTGATCGGCACCTATCTGCGCATCGTGCGGCTGGTGGTGCTGTTCCTGACGGTGTTCATCACGCCGCTGTGGTATCTGCTGGTGAAAAACGGCGACGTGCTGCCGGGAGAGCTGGAGTTCCTTCTCATCGAGGACGAATATTTCGTGCCGCTGATCGTGCAGCTGCTGCTGGTGGAGTTCATCGTGGACATTCTGAAGCTGGCGTCGCTGAACACCCCGGACGCCCTCAGCAATTCCTTCAGTATGCTGGGCGCACTGATTCTGGGCGATTTCGCCGTGCAGGCCCGGTGGCTGGTGCCGGAGGTGCTGGTGTATATGGCCTTTGTGGCGGTGGCGGGCTACGCCCAGCACAGCTATGAGATGGGCTACGCCTGCAAGCTGGTGCGGATGGTGCTGCTGGTGCTGATCTGGCTGTGGGACGGCTGGGGCTTTGCTGCCGGTGTGGTGGGCACGGTGGCGCTGATCGCCACCACCAAGCCGGTGGTGGGCAAGGGGTATCTCTATCCCCTGATCCCGTTCAACGGCAAACGGCTGATGCGGATATTGAGACGACGGCCGATCGATAAGGATAATACGTGAAAAAAGCTGGTGCAAAATCTTACGATTTTGCTGCCAAAAAGATGCGGCCGCTGCCGCTGACTGGTGCGGGGAAGGAGGTTTTGCGTCTATCGTGCGGCATGATGCACCCCAAGGGTACTTGTTCCGCTTCGCTCCACTGCGTGGGCATCGCGCCCTACGAAAGCACCACCGGAAAATATCCGTAGGGCGGGCCCCGTGTGGCCCGCCGCAGGATACCCGGCGCACCATCGCGGCGGGGCACATGGGCCCCGCCCTACAGAGCGCCAGCGGTGATCGTTCCGTAGGGCGGGGTGACCACACCCCGCCGGCCAACAAACGCAATGGTTTCCGCAAACCGTTGTAGGGGGCGATGCCCACATCGCCCCGCGCAATGTACGGTAATGTCATCGTTATACGGCGGGCGGGGCACCCCAAGGGTGCTCGTTTCGCTTTGCTCCACCGCGTTCACCCCGCCCCTACAACAACGAAACGAAACGCATACCGTGGCGCGAAACACCCCCACAACAACGAAAAGAGACTGTCCGGGGTAGGACGGTCTCTTTTCCAAAGGGAAGAGGGGAGAATATCGAAGAAAGAAGAAATCAAAGTAAGGGCAGCTTCCGGTCGCGGCCCCAAAAGAACAGGGCCACGGTGCCGGGGCCGGTATGGCTGCCGATGGTGGTGCCCACATAGTTGATGTCCACCTTGCCGTTGAGCTTGGGGAACTTGGCCTCAATAAGGTCGGCCAGGACGCGGGCGTCCTCATAGCACTCGGACTGGGAGATGAAGCACTTGCCGTCATAGTCCAGCCCGTTATCGGCGTATTGCTCCATGCGGGTCAGCATTTCCTGAATGACCTTTTTCTTGGAGCGGATCTTGGCGCGGGGGATCAGGTGGCCCTGCTCGTCCATGTTCAGCAGCGGGCAGATGCCCAGTACGCCGCCGATGAAGCCCGCCGCCTTGGACACGCGGCCGCCCTTTACATAGAAGGTCAGATCGGTGGAGAAGAACCAGTGGTTCATCCGCAGCTTGTTCTCCTCGATCCACTGGTGGAGGGTATCGATATCCATACCTTCGTCCCGCAGGTCGGCCAGGGTCTCCATAATGAGACCGTAGCCGGAGGACGCGCCCAGAGAGTCCACAATGTAGATTTTCCGGTCAGGGAACTGCTCGCGGGCGATCAGCGCGGCGCTGGAGGCGGAGTTATAGGAGCCGGACAGGCCGGAGGACAGGCAGACGTGCAGGATGTCCCTGCCGCTTTCCAGAATGGGGGTGAAGAAGTCCAGATACTCGGAGATGTTCACCTGTGAGGTGCTGGTCTCCGCCCCGTTGGCCATGGCCTGATAGAAGATGGGGAAGGGGATGGACTGGCCCAGATCGTCGGGATAAGTCTCGCCGTTCAGGGTGAAGTGGAAGCAGACATATTGGATATCACGGGCGGCAAAATGCTCGTGGGTCAGATCAGCGGTGGAGCAGCAGGTCAGTGCGTAAGACGCCATAGTAGATTCCTCCGGATGATTTCAGAATTGCGGCCTTTTCAGGCCGGTATCAGTATACGATACGGGCCGGAAAAAAACAAGTTCCGGCGGGGAAATGGCCCCTCTACAAAATGACCGGGAGGAAAACCGCTCCGGTAGAGCGGTTCTACTCCCGGTAGAATCCCAGTATTTTCAATGCTTTTGGGCGCTTCGGTAAATGTTGGCCCCCAGAAACACCAGCAGCAGCGACGGAATGGCCAGCAGCCACAGCTGCCACAGGTTGCGGGCATAGAAGGTCAGATACACCGTGGCGATGATGCTGAGCACCAGGGCGGCGATGATGTAGCGGTTCTTCTGTCCGCCGTTCCACACGGAGTTCAGCACCAGAAATGTGATGAGGGACACCGGCACCGCGTATACGAACACCAGCCACACCACCATGCCGCAGATCCACAATATCACGAACACGAACAGCGCCATGGTCCAGATGCCCAGAATGGTCACCAGCGTAATCATGTTGGTGGTGCGGGTGGATTGGGCGGCGGGCTTGTTGTAGATGGCCGGTTCGATCTCGTTGTGGGGCTTCAGCAGGTAGTCCACGTCCACGCCGAAGATGCCGGCGATCTGCATCAGCACGAACACGTCGGTGGTCACGTCGCCCCGCTCCCATTTTGAGATGGATTTGTCGGAATAATTCAGTTTTTCGCCCAGCTCCGCCTGTGTCATGCCGGCGGCCAGCCGCAGCCGGATGAGATTGCTGGCGATGGTGGCCTTGCGTTCGTCCATAGTTGCCTTCCTTTGGGTTGTTTTTCCCTCTTATTATTCCGGAAAACGGGGGGAATGTCAAGTAAAGGATTTTGCGGGACAGGGGCGCGACGAAAATCATTTGCGGTGCTGTTGTGCGGGCCGATGCCCACGTCGCCCCGCAGAGCAAGGAAAACCCTTACGCTGCGTCCCGCAGGTCACGGGGCAGCCATTTCTTCCGCCGCAGGAAGAACAGAAACAGCAGTCCCCGGAAGCACAGCTCAATGCTCATGGCGATCCACGCGCCCCGCAGGCCCCAGTGAGGCACCAGCAGCAGCGTCAGCGTCACCCGGACGCCCCACATACTGGCGAAGTTCAGCACCGAGCTCAGCAGGGAGCTGCCCGCCCCCTGAAAGACCCCCGCCGTCACGATGGCCGCGCCGAACAGCGGCTCGGCAAACACCACGATCCGCAGGATCTCCGTTCCCAGCGCCACCACCTGATCATCGGGACTGAGGATCCCGATGATCCACGGCGCCAGCACATACATGAGTCCCGCCGCCGCCAGCATGATGCTCATGCCCAGCAGCACCGTCACCCAGCCCAGACGGCTCACCAGATCCCGCCGCCGGGCGCCAACGCTCTGGCCGATCAGAGTCACGGCGGCGCTCTGCACGCCGTAGCCGGGCATGTAGCACAGCGCCTCGGCGGTAACGGCGAAGGAGTTGGCGGCGATGGACACCGTACCCAGCGGCGCGATGATGCCGGTGGTGAACACCTGCGCGCTGGACATGACCGCCCGCTCGATGGCCACCGGCACGCCCAATTGCAGCGCCCGCCGCAGCTGGGCGGGGATGAACCGCAGCTTCTCCTCCCGCCGCAGACCCAGCAGGGGGGAGCGCAGCAGGCTCAGGCACATGGCGGCGGCCACGACGGCCTCCGCCAGCGCCGTACCCAGCGCCGCACCGGCAACGCCCAGTCCCGCGCCCGGCAGCGTGAAGCTTCCTACCTGCCGGGTGGGGAAGATCAGCAGCAGATTGAACACCACGTCCAGTCCGCACATCAGCACCAGCAGTACGCTGGGGCGGCGCATGTTGCCGCCGGCCTGCAAAAGCCCCGCCGACAGCCGGTTCACCAGCACGAAGGGCAGCGACAGGGAAAAGACCAGAAAATAGGCGCACGCGTCGTGAAACAGCGTTTCCTCCGCCCGCAGCCAGCGGGGCAGAGGCGCGGAGAGCAGACCGCCGGCCGCCGCCAGCAGCAGCCCGATGGCCGCGCCTACCAGCAGCGCCTGCTTGGTCAGATTGCGGGCGTCCCGCTCCTCGCCTGCGCCGATGCGCTGCGCCACCATCACGGAAAAGCCCACCACCACCGCGTTGCACAGGCCGTTGAACAGCCACGTGCTGGAGGCCACCAGCCCGATGGCGGCGGAGGCGTCCCGCCCCAGCCGTCCCACCATGGAGGCGTCGATGTACTGCATGGCGATAGAGGAGAGCTGCGCCAGAATGGCGGGAACGCTCAATTGCAGCGTCAGCAGGATCTGCTGGCGCAGAGTCAGCCGTCCGCCTCCGCGCACCGATGCCAAGAGATCATGCCGCGGCATATTACCGCCTCCTTCCGCGTAAAGTAGGACTATTATAGAAGAAAGTACGGAAAAAAGCAAGCAAAAGCGGGGGCGGACAAGCCGTCCGCCCCGCGCCCTTCTTACCGGATCAGCCCCCGGCTTTGGGCGTATTCCTCGTTGATCTGGGAAAGCTCCTTTTCTCCGTCGATATAGGGCTGGTAGATGGTCTCCACCCGCCCGCCGCCGGAGTTGCCGCAGCCGTTGCAGCCCTCGCAGCTTCCGCCGCAGGCGCTCAGCGCACGGCGGACGATCTCCTCCCGCTCTTCGCGGGTGGTGTCGCGGATCAGCAGAGATTTCATGTGGTTTCCTCCTGTTATCCCACCATTTTCAGCATATTTTCCATGAAGATACCGTAGCCCCGTGAGGGGTCCTCGATGAGCACATGGGTCACCGCCCCCACAAATTTGCCGTTTTGCAGGATGGGGCTGCCGCTCACGGTTGATGTCAATATGGGACAACAAATATTTTTTTAAGAACTATATTCGACAAATTCGCTCGTAAAATCCGTAAATCTCCAATTTATTTGAATTTTTTGCCTGTGGAAAACTAAAATTTCACAAACTAATTCCCGCATAAGAGCAGAGTCTAAAGCGCTTATTTCATGGTACGAAGAGAGGGCGGAGGTCTGTTGTTCTTCCTTTTTGGCGGTCTCCTCCTCCGCGGAGAGCAGCTTCCAATCGCTTTCCAACTGGGCAAGCTGCCGCTTTTTTTCGTTCTGCACACGGAGAAGGTTTTCCCGTTTTTCTGTAAAGGACTCTTTTGACAGCTGGCCACCGACATGCTCCTCATAGAGAGACATGAGCACCTCCTGTTTGCGGTGGATCTCAGCTTGGACTCTTTGCATCCTTGCGTTGATGGCGCGGCGCTTGGAGGCGTGGCTCTCAAATTGACGATGATAGGTCTCAAGACGGGCATCCCGCAGCCGGCACTGCATGTTGATCGCACGGATGAGAATAGCTTGCAAGTCGGCGTCGGAGATGCAGACCTTGGCACAGCCGCTTTCCGGTACATAGCGTGCCGACGCGCAGCGCCAGTTCTTGTTGGAGGCCTTGCCCTTCACCAGACGGTTTCCGCAGCAGCCGCAGACGAGATAGGGTTGCAGCAGGCTTGGCGTGTTTCCTGTCGGCGTTTTCGGTGCCGTTTTTTGCACGGTGCTGCGGGCGAGAAAATATAGCTCCCGTGAAACGATAGGCTCGTGCGTATGGGGGATGATGGGGCGCTCTGCTTCGGGGAGAAGTTTCGTGCGGTTGCTGCCGACCTTGACCACATGGGATTTGAACGCCTCCGTATCGCCGGTGTAGATGCGGTTTTGGAGAATGTTCCGGACGGATTCATATGTCCAGAAATTCCGCACCTTGTAGCGGCCCCGGACTTTTGCCAGATAGGCGGAGGGCGTTTCGATACCGGACGCATTCAGCCGTTGCGCGATCTGTGTGATGCTGATGCCCTGCGAGGCCCACTGAAATATCTGCCTGACGACATCGGCGGCCGCTTGGTCGATTACGATGGTGTTCTTCTGCTCACCCTTTTGATAGCCGTAGGGCACAGCGCCAAAGGCATATTCGCCATTCAGCTTTTTGCGGTCTGTTACGCTTTTGATCTTGCGGGACAGATCGCGGCTGTATAGCTGGTTCAGCAGGTTGGTGATGCCCAGCTCCAGACCGCCGGTGGATTCGCCATAGTCGGCGCTGTCAAAGTGGTCGTTGATGGAGATGAAACGGACGCCATACGCCGGAAACACGAACTCCAGATAGTGGCCGCCCTCCAGAAAGTTTCTGGAAAAACGGGAGAGGTCACGCACAATGACAGTTTTGACACTTCCAGACTTTACCAGTGATAGCAGCCGCTGCATACCGGGGCGGTTCATATTGGTGCCGGTGTAACCATCGTCTGCGATTTCCTCAACGGTTCCCTCCAAATCAGGACGGGACGCGAGGAAGTTCCGCACACAAAGACGCTGTGCAGAGATACTGAAGCTCTCTGCGGCGTTTCCGCGTGCGACATCGCCATCCTCCGAAGAAAGGCGGTAGTAGCAGATCATGAGATTGGAAGTCGTTTTATCCACAGCAAGCAGCCTCCTCTTCCAGTGTGTGATAGGGGCGCAAGGCGGCGAAGGGGTCGGCATAGTTAAGCTGGATCGTGATGCTGCGATCCTCGTGAATGGAGATGCGCTCCACAAGCGTATCAAGAAGCTCCCTCGTTATGGCCGGGAGCCGTCGATATTCCTGCATGGCGCGTACCCATGCCTGTGCGGTGGATAGGCCCTTCTGCATCTGCTTGACCCGCTCCTTTTGCGCGGTTTCCACCGCGAGAATGCGGTTGAGCTCTGCCTGGTATTTTTCCTTTGCATAGAGAAATTCCTCGCGGCCGATCAGGCCGGTGGACAGGTCGTGAATCAGCATATCCAGCTTCCGGTCAAGGCCCTGCCGCTGGAGCCGCAGGCTTGTGGCGGTATTTTGTTTTTCCTGCTTTGCCTGTGTCAGTTCGGCGGAGTGGTCGATTTCATGGATCAGCCGCTCTACATCAACAGCCAGTGTCAACTGCAGGTCTAAGACATCGGTAACAGCGGCAAGCAACCGCTCGTGGCGGATGTAGTGGCTGGCACAGACGGTGTGTGCGGAGTAGCGGTAGCGGTTGCAGTCATAGAACAGCCGACTGGGCGAGTGTGCGCCGTGCCGGGCGCAGCCTTTGCCGGCCCCCATGGGACTGCCGCACTCCGCGCAGAACAGCTTACCACGGAAAAGATCGGCCTGCACATCGCCAATATCAGCACATGCGCGATATGCGGCGCGGGACGTAAGAACCGCTTGATTGACCTGCTGCACCGCGTCAAACAGCTCCTTGCTGATGATCGGCGGATGCGCGTTTGGAATGACCGTCCATTGCTCAGTGGGCTGACGCTTCTTTTTTTCATTCAAATGGTTTCGGGATACTTTCCCATAGGTGCGGTTGCCGATATAGACGTCGCTGCAGACGATCTTACGGATAGTCGTCCCGCTCCACAGTGCATCACGGTACGCTGCGGAGCTGTTCATTCCACGAAGATAACGCAGTTGGGCGGGGGACGGAATATGTTCCTGATTCAGCTGCTTTGCGATGGCATTGAAGCTGACGCCCTCAGAGCGTAGGGTAAAGATACGCCGGACGACCGGAGCGGCTTCCTCATCAATATCATAGGACGTGGCAGCGGCGTTCCGGAGATAACCGTAAGGGATGCTGCCGGATGAAGGCAGATAGGTGCCGCTGCGCATTTGCGCGTGGATGCTGCTGCGGATTTTTCTGGAGATATCCTTGGCGTAGTTCTCATTCATGACCATTTTCAGCGGCATGGTGAGGGACGCGGCAGCGCCGGCGTCCTGCACGAGACTGTCATAGTTGTCATTGACGCTGATAAGGCGCACGTTCATGGCGGGGAATATCTGCTCCACCAGTTCGCTGGTCTCGACGAAGTGGCGCCCCAAACGGGAGATGTCCTTGATGATAATGCAGTTGATCTTGCCGCTCCGCACATCCGCCATCATCTGATGAAAGGCCGGACGGTTGTAGTTCATGCCGGTATAACCGTTGTCAGCGTACCGCTCTACAATTTGGATGTCGGGGTCCTCCGCAAGGAACGCATCGGCGATTTTTGCCTGATTGCCGATGGAATTACTCTTGGTATCGTCGCCGTCCTCCACGGATAACCGGCCATACTGTCCGGCCAGATAGTGAACTGACGTATCAGACACAGGTTGGGCCGACAGATATTTGCTTTTTCGTGCCATACTTACCCCACCTCCTTCGCAGCTGCTGCGATCATCTGCTGATAAGACGCCAGCTCGTCGGCGTAGTTGAACTGTATCGTGATCTGCTTACTCTCGGATACCGTGATCCTGCGGATCAATCCGGCCACCATTTCACGGGTAAGCTTGTCAATTTTTCTGAATTTGGTATATTCGGCGACCCAGTTCCGGGTGTCCGCCGCACCTTCCTCCAAGGCTTGCCGCCGTTCGTGCAGGCTGGCGAGGGCTACCTGCAATGCGTCGATCCGCTGCGTATAGCGCTGCCGCATCATGTCATACTCCGTGCGGGAGATCAGGTCGTCGTGGAAAGCCTCCAACAAACGCATACGGTATTCCTTCTGCTCGGTGATCTGCGTTTCCTTTTCCTCAATGGTCATATCCAACTGCCGGTGCTTGGCGGCTTGGATGCTCTTTTGACCAATCTCGTGGATCAACTGGTCAATATCGACCACCATCTCAATTTGCTTCTGGATGGCCCGCAGCACCACGCCCTCTAAAGCAGTCTGCGAAATGGAGTGGCTGCTGCACAGCTTGGAGCGCTTATGCGTGGAGCAGACGTAGTAATAAAATATGCGATTGCCGCGCTTTACGCTGCGCCTGCACATGGCGCGGCCGCAATCGGCGCAGTACAGCATTCCGGCCAAGGGCTGCACCACTTCCTCGGAAGGAGAAGTGCGGGTATCCAGTGACAGCAGGTGCTGCACCGAGGTGAAAAGCTCCTCACTGATAATGGGCGCGTGGTTTTTCTCCACAACACACCAATCCTCTTTGCTGCGCAGTTTCATTTGTTTGATCTTATAGTTGGGTGTTCCGCGTTTGCCCTGCACCAACGTTCCAATATAGATAGGGTTCTCCAGAATAGCCCGTACTGCGACGGGCGACCACACGATATTGTCACCGACTGCCTGAAATCCGGACTGATATTTCAGCCCCTGCTGCTGCTTATATGCCGCCGGCGGCAGAATGCCCTCCGAGGAGAGATAGTTGGCGATGGCCTGCTGGCTGTAGCCCTCCATTTTCAGTTGAAAGATGGTGCGAACCACCATAGCGGCATATTCGTCGATGATGAGCTTGTGTTTGTCGGCAGGGTCTTTCAGATAACCATAACAGGCAAAGGCACCGAGAAATTCTCCCGCCTTGCGCTGGACACGAAATTGCGCCCGCAGCTTCTGGGAAAGGCTGCGGCAGTACGCCTCGTTCATAATGTTCTTGATGGGGATGGAAATATCATCGCACAGCGGCGTGTGTTCGCTGTCCAGATCGTCATTGACAGAGATGAACCGGATGCCCATATCCGGGAAAATGGTTTCCAGATACTTGCCGGTCTCGATATACTCACGGCCAAGGCGAGACAGGTCTTTTACAATGACGCAGTTCGCCTTCTTTTCGCGGATAGCGTCCATAACGCCGCGAAAGCCCGGCCGGTCATAGTTGGTGCCGGTGTAACCGTCGTCCACCTGCTCCCCCACCAGCGTGATCTCCGGGTGCCGCTGCACGAACTCATGGATCAGCTTTCGCTGGTTGTCGATACT
>CAKTMW010000020.1 GCA_934574095.1 uncultured Oscillospiraceae bacterium
TGGTCGACACCAAGAGATTCTCTCAATCGGTTTAATCTGGTGTTTTCAAGATGTCCTTATGAGGAGTCGCCCTTGCGCCGTCTCTTTTTATTACGGATTGCCACGCCAGTGTGAGCACTGGCTCGCAATGACAGGTTTTCCCGTTCCGGGCAAAACCTTACATGGCCTTGATGATGTCCACAATCTCCGCGCCGATGCGCTTCTGCGCCTCGACGGTGGCAGCGCCGATGTGCGGTGTGCAGCTGACCATGGGATGGCTGTACAGGGCCTTGTTGGTGGCGGGCTCGTCGGCATACACGTCCAGACCGGCGGCGCGCACCTTGCCGGACTCCAGAGCGGCCAGCAGGGCGGCCTCGTCCACGTTGGTGCCGCGGGAGGTGTTGATGACGCAGACACCGTCTTTCATCTTGGCGATGTTCTCAGCGGAGATCAGAGCACCGCCGTCCACAGCGGGAGCGTGGACAGAAATGAAGTCGGACTTGGCCAGCAGCTCGTCCATCTCCACATAGGGGATACCCAGCTGCTCCTCAATGCCGGGGATGTGGAAGATATCAAAGGCGATAACGTTCATGCCGATGGCCTTGGCCATCACGCCCAAATGCTGGCCGATGCGGCCGAAGCCCACGATGCCCAGGGTCTTGCCCTGCAGCTCGATGCCCTTACCGTACTCCTTCTTCTTCCACTCGCCGTTGCGCATGGTGTAACCGGCGTCGGAAATGTAGCGGGCACAGGCGAACATATGGCCCATAGCCAGCTCGGCCACGGACTGGGAGGAAGCCTTGGGGGTGTTCTTCACGGCGATGCCGTTGGCCTCGGCGTACTTCACGTCGATGTTGTCCACGCCCACGCCGCCGCGGATGATGAGCTTCAGATTGCTGCCCTTGGCCTCGTCAATGTGGTTGGCGCGAACCTTGGTCTTGGAGCGGACGACCACCACGTCGAAATCACGCAGGGCCTTGCCCAGCTGATCGGGCTCATAGAACTGCTCGACGACCTCGTGGCCCATCTCGCGCAGCTGCGCCATCGCGGTCTTGTCCATACCGTCAGTAACCAGAATACGCATGGTAATTATCTCCTTTTTTATTACAGTTTGTTGTGGGGGTGCTTACCCTTAGCCCCCTCTGACGAGGGGGCTGTCAGCCGCAAGGCTGACTGGGGGAGAGAATAAAAGATAGTGCGGTGCAAATCCAGATGGATGCTGCGGCGGCATAGCCGCCGCGATCGGATGCTAAAAATATGCCACCGGCATATTTTCTTAACGCACCGACTCCGGCCCAGCCGCCTTGGGCGGCGTCACCAGTCCGCAGACTGGTGAGGGGGGATCTAAAGGGGGAGCGATCTGAGCGCCGCCTGTGGCGGATGAAACGAAGTGAGCGAGTGGCCGCGGTCAAAATTTCGGCGGCTTTGATGCCGCTGCGAAATTTTGGGCACCGCAACAGGGCAATACCCCGTTCACCTTTGATTATTGTCGCTTTTACTTGTGCTCCGCCTCGAACTTGGTCAGGAACTCCACCAGCGCCTGAGCGCCCTCGATGGGCATGGCGTTATACACGCTGGCGCGCAGGCCGCCCACGGACTTGTGACCCTTCAGGTTGTCGAAGCCGGCTTCCTTGGAAGCGGCGACGACGGCGGCGTCCAAATCCTTGTCGCCGGTGACGAAGGGGATGTTCATCAGGCTGCGGTCCTCAGGCACCACAGCGCCCTTGAACAGCTTGGAGTTATCCAGGAAGTCATAGATGACCTTGGCCTTGGCGATGTTGCGCTTGTGCATCTCCTCCAGGCCGCCGATGCCCAGCAGGTACTTGAAGACCTTGCCGCAGCAGTAGATGGCCCAGCAGTTGGGGGTGTTGTACATGCTGTCGTTGTCGGCATGGGTCTTATACTTCATGTAGATGGGGGTCTTGGGGTCCAGATCGTCGCGGATCAGGTCCTCGCGGATGATGACCACGGCCATACCGGCGGGGCCCACGTTCTTCTGGACGCCGGCCCAGATCAGGCCGTAGTCGGACACGTTGCAGGGCTTAGAGAGGAACATGGAGGACTGGTCGGACACCAGCACGTGACCCTTGGTGTTGGGCAGCTTGTTCCAGGTGGTGCCGTTGATGGTCTCGTTTTCGCAGATGTAGACGTAGTCGGCGTCCTCAGGGATGTCCAGATCGGAGCAGTCGGGGATGTAGGAGAAGTTCTTGTCGGCGGAGGAGGCGATGACCTGGACCTCGCCGTACTTCTTGGCCTCGGCAATGGCCTTCTTGGACCATGCGCCGGTCTCCACGTAGCAGGCCTTGCCGTTCTTCATCAGGTTCATGGCCACCATGGCGAACTGCAGCGTACCGCCGCCCTGGATGAACAGCACCTTGTAGTTGTCGGGGATGTTCATCAGCTTGCGCAGGTCGGCCTCAGCCTCGTCGGCGATCTGCTGGAACACCTTGGAGCGGTGGCTCATTTCCATGACGCACATACCGCTGCCGCGGTAGTTCATCATCTCGTCACGAATTTCCTCCAGAACGGGCTCCGGCATCATGGCGGGACCTGCGGAGAAGTTAAATGTACGACCGTATTTCATTTCGTTTTCCTCCTCAATTTTTCAATAAGTAGGGCTTACAAATTTTGCTCGTACCCATAGTATACGGCATATTTTTCGGATAATCAACCGGGAAAATCAAAAATTTGCAAAATTTGTATGGCTTGCTGACAAAATGTCAGTTTCCTCGTGCAAACCGCCCACCGGCGGCGGTTGACAAGGGGGTGAAGAGGGTGTTAAAATGGCGAAAGCAAACAAAAAACGCCGCCCGTTCCGGGCGGCGAGTGGTCAAATGGCTTTCTTCAATTTCTGGATATCGTCGTTCATCTGGCGGACAACAGACTTGAGGAATTTGACCTCATCCTCCAGATCGTCCACGCGGGAGCGAGGAGCGAGCTGTTCCATCATGCTCTGCTGATTTTCGTACAGCAGGTTGAACTTGGGATCGAAATAGGATTCCATCATGACCTTCATGCGGTTTTCGGATTCTTCAATCTTTCCAGCCATCCGCTGCTCGGATTCTTCAATCTTTCCAGCCATCCGCTGCTCGGATTCTTCGATCTTTCCAAACAGCCTCTGTTCGGATGCCAGCATCATTTCCTGAATCATCTGCAAATCGTTTTTATCCAGCATAAGAACGATCTCCTTTTCTATTCTTGTCCCTATTATACTCGGCCGTCTGTCCCCCGTCAACAGCAAATTGCCATCGCGGCGGGGTGTGGTCACCCCGCCCTACGAATGCACAATTCCCCACTCACAAAGGAGTACACCATGGAACGCGTCAAAGGTTTCTTTCAGCATATCTCGCTGTACATCATCGCGCTGGCCAAATGGCTGTGTATCGGCGGCGGCGTGGGCCTGATCGGCGGCGTGGTCGGCGCGGCCTTCCACATCGGCGTGGAGCAGGCCACGGAGCTGCGCCTTGCCCAGCCGTGGATCATCTGGCTGCTGCCAGTGGGCGGCGTGGCGATCGTGGGGCTGTACCGTCTGGCTCACATGGAGGGCCGGGGCACCAACAACATCATCGAATCCGTCCACTTCGGCAAGGACGTACCTATTTTATTAGTACCCCTCATTTTCATCTCCACCTGCATCACCCATCTGCTGGGCGGCTCGGCGGGACGTGAGGGCGCGGCCTTGCAGATCGGCGGCGGCATCGGCTACCGCACCGGCCGGGCGCTGCATCTGGGCGAAAAAGACCTGCCGCTGGCTACCCTGTGCGGCATGAGCGCCGTGTTCGCCGCCCTGTTCGGCACACCGCTGACGGCTACCGTGTTCGCGCTGGAGGTCATCAGCGTGGGCGTTCTCTACTACGCCGGGCTGATCCCCTGCCTGATGGCCGCATCGGTGGCGTATCTCATCGCGTCCCTTTTCGGTGTGCCGCCCACCCGCTTTGCCGTGACGCTGCCCGCTCTGGACGTGTGGACGGTATTTCTGGTGGTGCTGCTGGCTATCGGCTGTGCGCTGGTGTCCATCCTGTTCGTGCGGGGCATGCACTGGGTGGAGCACATGGCGGTGCGTTTTTTGAAGAATTCCTATCTCCGTGCGGCGGCAGGCGGCTTTGCCATCATCGGCCTGACGCTGCTGCTGGGCCGGGACTACAACGGCGCGGGTATGGACGTGATCGCCCGTGCAGTGGAGCAGGGGGAAGCCGCGCCCTGGGCGTGGTTCCTGAAGATACTCTTTACGGCGCTGACCATCGGCTGTGGCTTCAAGGGCGGCGAGGTGGTGCCCTCCTTCTTCGTGGGCGCCACCTTCGGCTGCGTGGCGGGACAGGCGTTGGGCCTGCCCGGCGGCTTCGGCGCCGCCATCGGTCTGGTGGCGGTGTTCTGTGGCGCGGTGAACTGCCCCATCGCCTCGGTGCTGCTGAGTCTGGAGCTGTTCGGCGGCACGGACGGGGTGCTGTACTTCGCCTTCGCCTGCGCCATCAGCTATCTCCTCAGCGGCTACTGCGGCCTGTACAGCAGCCAGACCATTCTCTATTCCAAGCTCCGGGCCGAGTTCATCAACGTCCACGCAAAAGAGTGAGAATAGCCGCCCTTTTGGCCGGCTGACACGAGAAAACACACGCCATAACGGTGTCTGCCAAAAATTCCCGCATACTGACGTATGCGGGAATTTTTGTGACCTTTTCTGGGTTTCACACCATGCGGCAGGCTTCGCAGTCGTCGCAATCGGGGAATTTGCTCTTGTCGTAGGGGATGTTGTTGCGGTCATAGTAGTTCTTGACAGCGGACTTGATGGACTCCTCCGCCAGCACGGAGCAGTGCAGCTTATAGGCGGGCAGGCCGCCCAGGGCGTCCACCACCTGCTTGTTGGTGACGGCCAGGGCCTCGTCGATGGTCTTTCCCTTGATGAGCTCGGTGGCCATGGAGCTGGAGGCGATGGCGCTGCCGCAGCCAAAGGTCTCGAACTTGGCGTCCTCAATGACGTTATCGTTGATCTTCAGGTACATCTTCATGATGTCGCCGCACTTGGCATTGCCTACCTCGCCCACGCCGTCGGCGTTGGGAATCTCACCTACGTTCCGGGGATGCATGAAGTGATCCATTACAGTATCGGTATAAAGAGCCATGATATGATCCTCCTTATTCTATATTGTATCATTTACAGGATGAACTGGCGCTGGCCGGAGAGCAGCTCCTTCCACACGGGGGACATGCCGCGGAGATATTCCACCACTTCAGGGATGACCTTCAGCATATAGTCCACTTCCTCCTCGGTGTTCCACTCGCACAGGCTCAGACGCAGGGAACCGTGGGCCACCTCGTGGGGACGGCCGATGGCCAGCAGCACGTGGCTGGGGTCCAGCGAACCGGAGGTGCAGGCGCTGCCGGAGCTGGCGCAGATGCCCTTGGCGTCCAGCAGTAGCAGGATGCTCTCGCCCTCGATGCCCTCGAAGCAGAAGTTCACGTTGCCGGGCAGGCGGTGCACCAGGTCGCCGTTGACGGCGGAGTGGGGAATTTTCGACAGGCCCGCCATCAGCTTGTCCCGCAGAGCGGAGACCTTGGCGGCGTTCTCGTCGATGTGGTCGCAGGCCTCCTTCAGCGCGGCGGCCATGGAGACGATGCCGGGGATGTTCTCGGTGCCGGCCCGCTTGCCCCGCTCCTGTGCGCCGCCCTCGATGATATTGGTCAGAGGAATGCCCTGGCGGGCGTACAGCAGGCCCACACCCTTGGGGCCGTGGAACTTGTGGGCGGACAGGGACAGCATATCGATGTTCTGGGCCTTCACGTCAATGTGGAGATGACCCGCCGCCTGGACGGCGTCGGTGTGGAACAGGACGCCCTTTTCCTTGCACACGGCGCCGATCTCCGGGATGGGCATGATGGAGCCGATCTCGTTATTGGCGTACATGATGGTCACCAGGCAGGTATCCTCCCGGATGGCGTCGGCCACCTGCTGGGCGGTGACGGTGCCGGTGGGACCCACGTCCAGCAGCTGCACCTCAAAGCCCTCCTTCTCCAGCTTCTTCAGGGTGTGCAGGATGGCGTGATGCTCGAAGGCGGTGGAGATGATGTGCTTCTTGCCCTTCCGCTCGCCGATGCGGGCGGCGGAGACCAGGGCCTGATTGTCGGCCTCGCTGCCGCCGGAGGTAAAGGTGATCTCACGGGGCTGGCAGCCCAGACACTCCGCTACGGTCTCACGGGCGGTCATCAGGGCCTCTGCCGCCTGCTGCCCGATGGTGTGCAGGCTGGAGGGGTTTCCGAAATAGGTCTCCATATAGGGCAGCATCGCGTCGATGGCCGTGCGGCTCATTTTGGTGGTGGCCGCGTTATCTGCATAAATCTGCATAGCGTTCCTCCTCGTATACTTTATCACTCTTGCGGGCTTTTGCCCACTTTTTTTGTAGGTTAATTGGATGATAACACGAATTACCTACCTTGTCAATAGGTGTTTTGAAGAATTCAGCAGAGTTTTTCCTTGACAAGCGTCCGAAATCGTACTATACTGAAAAGGTCCGATTTCAGACGAAAGAGAGCAACGGCTTATGGAGAAGCATCACGCCGCCCTGGCGGCATACAACGATATCTTCAAGGAGCAGGACGACCTGTACCGGGCGGTAGCGCGGCGGTGCGGGCTGTCAGACTGTGCCTTCTGGGTGCTGTACGCCCTGCGGGAGTCCGGCCGCCCCATGACCCAGAGCGACGTGTGCGCCGCCGTGTACCAGCCCAAGCAGACGGTACACTCTGCCCTGAAAAAGCTGATGGCTGAGGGCTTTCTCCGCCTGACGGAGGGCCGGGACCGCCGCAGCAAGTACCTGACGCTGACAGAGACGGGCCATGCACTGATGGCGCGGACCGTGGACGATGTGGTAGCGGCGGAAACTGCCGCCATGAACACCCTGGCGGCAGAAGAACAGGAGCAGCTGCTGACCCTCTTCCGCCGTTATACCACCGCCCTGCGGCAGTATCTGCCCATGGAGGGCCAGAGCATCAAGGAGTAAGACCATGAAAATGAAAATACAGTTATCCGATCACTTTACCTATAAAATGCTGCTGCGGTTCGTGCTGCCGTCCATCATCATGATGGTGTTCACCTCCATCTACGGCGTAGTGGACGGGCTGTTCGTGTCCAACTTCGTGGGCAAGACGCCCTTCGCCGCCGTGAATCTGGTGATGCCCTTCATCATGGTCTTCGGCGGTATCGGCTTCATGTTCGGCACCGGCGGCAGCGCACTGGTGGCCAAAACCATGGGCGAGGGCGACAAGCACCGCGCCAATCAGTACTTCACCATGATGATCGCCGTCACCCTCATCTGCGGCATCATCATCTCCACGCTGGGCGTGATCTTTATGGAGCCCATCTCCGTCTTTCTGGGCGCGGACGCGGAAATGCTGCCGGACTGCGTGCTGTATGGTCGCATCGTGCTGGCCTTCAACACGGCGTTCATGCTGCAAAACGTGTTCCAGAGCTTCCTGATCGCGGCGGAAAAGCCCAAGCTGGGCCTGTGGGTCACGGTGGCGGCGGGCGTGACCAACATGGCGCTGGATGCCCTGTTCATGGCGGTGTTCCACTGGGGCGTGGCGGGCGCCGCCATCGCCACCGGCATCAGCCAGATCGTGGGCGGCGTACTGCCGCTGGTGTACTTCCTGCGGCCCAACAACAGCCTGCTGCGGCTGACAAAGACAAAGCTGGAGCTGCGGCCTATCTTGCAGGCCAGCGGCAACGGTGCGTCGGAGCTGGTCAGCAACGTGACCGCCTCGGTGGTGGGCATGCTGTATAACTTCCAGCTGCTGCGGCTGGCGGGGCAGAACGGCGTGGCGGCCTTCGGCGTGCTGATGTACGTGGAGTTCATCTTCGCCGCCGTGTTCATCGGCTATGCCATCGGCTGCGCCCCCATCGTCAGCTACCATTTCGGCGCGGACAACCGGGGCGAGCTGCAGAACCTGCTGCGGAAAAGCGTCCTGCTGATGGGCGTGGGCGGCCTTGCCATGGTGGGCGTAGCCCAGGGACTGGCCGGGCCTATGGCGCGGCTGTTCGTGGGGTATGACGATACCCTGTGCCGGATGACGGTGCATGCCTTCCGCATCGCCACGCTGTCATTCGTGCTGGTGGGGTTCAACATCTTCGCCTCGTCCTTCTTCACGGCGCTGAGCGACGGCGTGGTGTCGGCCATCATCTCTTTCCTGCGGACCTTCGTGTTCAAGCTGTCAGCGGTACTGCTGCTGCCCCTGATCTGGGAGCTGAACGGCATCTGGTGGGCCGAGGTGGCGGCGGAGATCTGCGCCTTCGGTCTTGGCGTGGCCTTCCTGCTGGGAAAGCGAAAGAAATATGGGTATATGTAAGCAAACGGTTCCCCGCCGCGACGGGGAACCGTTTTACTTGTCAAAAATGTAAATCATACTTGACATTTTGCTCAGGGCATGGCATTATGATGTCAAGTTAGCTTTACTTTTTGGGAGGATGTTCTATGAAACGCTGGATGAAATGGAGCGCGGCAGTGGTGCTTCTGCTGGCGCTGGTATGGCTCGTGGCGGGACGGGACTATCACAAAAGCGCCATGGTGGAACAGGCCGGCGTCCGGTACTATCTCCGCGCCGACCGCTTGCGGGCGTTCGCAGGCGTCTGCGCATGGGACGGTGAGGGCGACACGATGGACTATCTCATCCCCGACCGGGTAAAGGGTGCAAAGATCACGTCGCTGGGCGGGCTGCTCTATGGCACCGCCTTCAAAAAGCTGCCCTGCGGCTGGGGCGTAGAACTGCCGGAGACCTTCCGAGGCGCGGAACGGGTCAATTTCCTCCCCCAAACGGATGTCACGGACCTGACGCTGACAGTACGCCTGCATCTGGGGCGCTATGCATCGGAAATAGAGAATCTGGCGGAGTCTGTCCCCGTGGGGTATTATAGTCCCGGCGGAAGCTATATCATCTGGCAGAAGTGGGTCGTGACCTGTGATGAGCGGAACGGGACCTATTATGCCGAGAACGGACGGCTCTACTGCCGCGGGAACGGCGAGCCGGTGGAGCTTTGCTATGAAATGGAGTGAGCAGGATGAAAAATCGGGTCGCCCAACTGCGGCGGGAACAGAATATGCGGCAGGAGGAGCTGGCAAGAGCCGCCGGCATCTCCCGCCAATCCATCATTGCCATTGAAAAGGGGCGCTCTGTGCCGTCGCTGGATGTAGCCATGCGCATTGCCCGGTGCTTTGCCGTGCCGGTGGAGGCGGTGTTCCTCCCGGCGGAGCGGGTGTGGCGTCTGCGGCCCGATGGCGACGGTGTGTGTCTGCCCATCATCGCCCAGGGATATCCAGCCCTCTCCGGTATGACCTACGGCGGCTATCCGCTGCGCTATAACGGCGGCGAGGTCATTGCCGCCTATAACGCCATGTGCCTGCTGGGAGGGCGGCAGGAGCTGGCGGATGTGATCGGTGAGTTTGAGGACAACGGCCTGCCCCTGCTGGGCGGTGCGCTGGGCACGGACCCCCGCCGCCTGCCGGAGTATTTTGCCGCCCACGGCGTAGATTGCGTACCACGGAAAAAGGGGACGCTTTCCCCCGGCGTGTATCTGTGCAGCTATACCGCCCTGTCGCTTCTGCAAGGGGGACGGGGACTGCATACGGTGGCGCTGCACGTCACGCCGTCGTGCGTAACGGTCTACAATGAGCGGGACGATGCCGCAGCGGCGGCCCAATATCCCACGGCGGCCGCGTTTTTCAAGGGCAAGACCGTCGCCGCGCTTTTCTGTGTGTCCGCAGCGAAAAATGCGCATGGCGCATGACGCGTAGCAGCTTCGCGCCTTTGCCCGAAAAACCGGAAAAAGAATCCCTACCGTGTAAAAAAGGCGGCCTATGGCCGCCTTTTTTACACGATATACGCCTCCGGAAAACCGGCGGCTTTCAGCTTTTCACAATAGGCTTCGGCGTTGGGCCGGAAGCGGAAGGCTCCCGCCTGCACCCGGTAGAGGAGTGCGTCCGCCTCCGGCGCGTTCGGGGTCTGCGGCGTCTCCTCCGGCGGCTGGTAGGCCACACCGAAATACTCGCACACCGCCTGACAGGTCTCCTCGGCGATGCGGGGCATACTGTCGATGAGCCATTGGGCCTCCTCCGGATGGTCATGGAAACCGAACTCCGGCAGTACGGCAGGCATATGGGGCGCCCGCAGCTCATAGAGTCCCGCGCTCTCCACCAGCTTATCCGGCGCGCCGGGGGATAGCGGCGCGATGCGGTCCTGGAGCAGCCGTCCGATGCGGCGGCTCTCCTGGCTGGGATAACAGTGGACGCGGGTCCCCGCCGCCTTACCGTTGAAGCCGTTGGTGTGCAGAGCCATGTGCAAATGGGCAGGCCAGGCGTTGGACTCCTTCACCCGGTCGTACATATTGCCCCACTGGGCGTTTTTCACCGCGAAGCCGCAGCGCGTCAGCGCCGCCTCCAGCAGGTCGGCGCAGCGGGCCATCTGCTCCTTCTCGTTGGTGGGGCGTCCGTTCCACAGGGCCGTGGGGGCGTAGGTGTTGCTGGCACGGTCCTCCGGACTGAGATAGATGTTGGGCATGGTCATTCCTCCAGTTCCGGCAGGCCCGCCAGGCTGGTCAGCAGGCTGAGAATACCCGCCAGCACTGTGGAGCTGGCTACTGCCAGCCAGTTGACCTCGCACAGCACGGCGGTGGCGCCGATGGTGGCGGCCGCCGTCTGGGCCATAGTGCGCAGCGCACGGACGCCTGCCGCACGGAACCAGAGCTTCCAGTTGGTCTTTGCTTTCATATGCTGTTCCTCCTTTTTGTGTCGTTGCTTTGAAAAGTTTCGTGCTCCGGGGGCGCGAAGCCCCCGTTCCATTTTATGCGTGTCCCTCCAGGCCGGCGATACGATGTCCGGCGGCCTTCAGCCGCTCATCCAGCACCGCCACCGACTCCTCCAGGGCATAGGTGCGCTCGATGAGGTTGTTGTGTTGGTTGACCTTACGCTCCAATTGCTCCAGGCGATAGGCCACCAGGGCGGCGCTCTTGCGGTTGGCCAGATACGCTCCCGCCAGGGTGCCCGCCAGACTCAGAGCCGCCACCAGAATGGTCTCCATCACATTACCTCCCAGGCGGTGGGGACGCCGTTTTCATCCACCGCCGCCACGCACAGCGCCTGCCCTACCTCCGCGCCGGTGACGCCCATGGATACATCCGCCACGCCGTCGCTGCCGTGCCACAGCTGGAGCTGCTCCGTACTGACGGTAGCCTGGCCGCCCGACGCCGGATAGGTGGTCCTACGGATCGTCAGCTGGTAGCCGCCGTTGGGATGGGCGGTATCGCCATCCAACACCGAGACGGTCAGGGCCACGCTGTCGCCATGAATACCGGTCCCGCCCTTAGCGCCCGCTTTGCCGTCCTTGACGGTAAACTCATGGTCGCCGTCCTTGTCGGTGATGGTCACTTTTGTGGCAGGGATCATGCCCGTGGCCAATGTACTGGTCAGTGTCACCGTGGGGCTGAAGCCGTCCTGGCCGTCCGCGCCGTTCTGGCCATCCACGCCATTTGTGCCGTCCTTTCCGTCCACACCATCCCTGCCGTCTGTACCATCTTTACCGTTTGCGCCGTCTGTGCCGTCCCTGCCGTCAAACAGGCCGCTGGCCTTGGCCTGGGCCAGGGTCTGCTCCATCAGCGCCGCAAAAAAGGGTTCCGTGGGCTGGGCGGAGGTGTCTCCGGCAGGATCAGCTCCCGGCTGAATGACGCCGCAGTCGGCATATACAGTGGGGATCACCACCGCACCGGTGCTGTCAGCCCCGTATACACCCGCCAGCAGCACCTCGCCGGGACTGCGCAGGCACTCCCAGGGAATGACGCAGGCGTCGCCGTCCCAGTCCGCCACATCCCGGCGGACGTCCCCGGCACGGAATACAGCGATCTTCGTCAGCTCCTGCCATGCACTGCCGGAAAAGGTGAAGGTCACGGCAGCCCCCACCATTCCGGCGGTCAGTGTACCGGGCGTGACGACCGCCGCATCCGCGCCGGAGACCTGGATGTGAATATTGCTCATAGTGCGTTCCTCCTTTCGGTCTTGGGCGAACGGTGAGCGCCGTCCGTCCCTGTCCATGCCGCCGCAGAAGAAGGGGGTTGCCCGCAAAAGGGCAACGGAATGAAAAACTTCCTTATGAGAAAAGCGCAGAAAATGCTTTGTGCCGGCACACAAGCAGAACGGCTAAGACGCTTATTTCCAGCCGCGGGACGGTCGGCTCTATCGGCTCCGGGAAAAGATGTCCTGTTCATGTCCGGGCTGTGAACTTTCTGAGAAATGTCCGGCTAAGGGGTTGATTTTTCAGGAGTACAGTGCTAGGATAGCGTCCGCCGGTGAGGAAAGCGGCCGATCACCGGCACAAAGCGTATCACAGACCGCAGGGTAAAATCCAAGCAAAAGGAGATTTGATCGACATGAAAAAAGGAATCGCAGTTGCATTGGCGCTGTGCATGGCACTGGCGCTGGTGGCCTGCGGCGGTAATACGAATACCCCCCAGGATGATACCAATAAGGACAGCGAGGCCAAGCGGGTGGAGCCGCTGGCCACCACGGTGGACGTCAGCAACGTGACCGACGCCACGCTGGCCGCCTCCTTCGACGTCGGCTCCCTCAAGACCGAGGGCGACGCCGCCACGCTGGAAGTAAAGGTCTACAACTATGAGCAGTACGACGCGGCGGAGGTTTCTCAGCTGAAGGTGGGCGACACCATCGTATCCGGCGGCAAGGACATCGTCATCACCTCCATCGACGACAGCAATGGCTACGTGATCAACGGCGGCTACGAGCAGGACGGCCTGACTCTGGCGGCCGGTGAAGGCGGCGTGGTGTACACTGTCAGCGTCGACGACGTCAAGAACTACACGGAAGTAGGCACCGTGACGCTGCCCATCAGCAGCGAATGTGTGCTGACCGACAGCTCCGATCTGGAGAACGGTGAGAAGACCGTCAACGCCGCCGACCTGGCCGCGTTCCTGGAGAACGACACCGTGGGCTTCCAGCCCGCCAGCACCCAGGTCACCGTGACCGGCGGCCAGATCACCGCCATCGCCCGTGTGTATATTCCCTAAACGACGGCAGAGAAAAAGCACCCCGATGGGGTGCTTTTTTCTGCCGCAGCAACGCATGAAAGAGGGGTAACCGGGCAAAAAAGTAAGGAGGGAAGAAAACCTCTTCCCTCCTAACAAGGACACACGTCGATGACTTACTTGCCAGCGGCCACGGACTTGATCTCCTTGACCTGACGGCCATTGTAGGTACCGCATTCCGGGCACATTCTGTGAGGCAGATGCAGCGCACCACACTTGGGGCATGCCACCAGACCGGGAGTCGCCAGCTTCCAAACGGAGCTGCGTCTCTTATTGCGTCTTTGCTTCGATACTTTTCCCTTAGGGACTGCCATGTTGACACCTCCTTGGTCTTTTAACTGCCGTGAGCAGTAGTATAATAGTTCAGTTTCCGCTTACCGATCCTCCAACAGCTGGGCCAGCTTGGCAAGACGCGGATCAACCGCCTTCTTACACCGGCACGGTTCCACATTCAGATCCGCGCCGCAGCCGGGACATAAGCCCTTGCAGTCCGGTGAGCAGAGGTTTTTCGTGTCCATCTCAAGGATAAACGCAGTGCGAGCCACTTCGCCCAAGTCCACCTCGTCATGCTCCAGCAGCACGATATCCTCATCATCATCGGACTGCCGTTCCTCTGCCAGCACGCACTGGTAGGTGACGGTCTTGTCCTTGGTGAAGGGTTTTGCGCAGCGGTCGCAGACGCAGTGAAGCGTCGTACTTGCCTCCAGCGTACACAGCAGGACGCCAGCCTTGTTCCGAAGCCTGCCTTCCACAGTGACGGGCTCGGACACGGGGTAGCCGCCGCCGAACTCCATGTCGCTCAGATCCATGGTAAACTGGACATCCTGAGCGGCGTCCGGCGTATGCAGCAGCTTGTTCACATTCAAAAGCATAGTACACCTCGCAATGACACGGATAGTATTATAACGTGAAAAACAAGGGTTGTCAAACCTTTTTTGCAATTTTTCACCATATTTTTCGCGGTTTTTTCCAGCGCGGAATTCCCTTTGACATTTGTTCCGCTGTTGGGTACAATGGGAGCGATGATTTTATTGTGGGAGGTGCGCCCATGCGGGAGCTGACCATCGGAAAAAACGACGCGGGACAGCGGCTTGACCGCTTTGTGTCCAAATCTCTGCCGCTGCTGCCGCCGGCACTGCTGCAGAAATACATCCGCCTGAAGCGCATCAAGTGCAACGGTGCGAGGGCCCAGCGCGACCAGCGGCTTTGTGAGGGCGACGTGCTGCAATTATACATCAACGACGAGTTCTTCGACAAGCCCCGTGAGGACAATCTGTTCCTGACGCTTTTCAAGCCCAGTCTCACCATCGTGTACGAGGACGAGAACCTGATGCTGCTGGACAAGCGGCCGGGGCTGGTGGTACACGCCGACGAGACGGAGAAGGTCAACACCCTCATCAACCACATTCAGGCGTACCTCTACCAGAAGCGGGAGTGGAACCCCAAGTGGGAGAACGCTTTCACCCCCGCCCTGTGCAACCGCATCGACCGCAACACCGGCGGCATCGTCATCGCCGCCAAGAACGCCGAGACGCTGCGGATCATCAACGAGAAGATCCGGGACCGGGAGATGGACAAGCGGTATCTCTGCGTCACAGTGGGCACCCCGCAGCCGCCGAAAGGACGGGTGGAGGTCTTTCTGGTGAAGGACGAGAAGAAGAAAGAGGTGTCCGTCCGCACCAAGCCCGTCCCCGGCGGCAAGACCGCCATAACGACCTACGAAACGCTGGAGCGCCGGGGCGAGCTGGCACTGGTGGAGGTGGGGCTGGAGACCGGCCGTACCCACCAGATTCGCGCCACTTTCGCCCACATGGGCTGCCCGCTGCTGGGAGACGGCAAGTACGGCCGGGGCGACGTGAACCGCCGCTACGGCGAGACCCGGCAGGCGCTGTACTCCTATAAGCTGACGTTTGACTTCCCCACCGACGCGGGGATATTGAACTACCTCCGGGGCCGCAGCTTCACCGTGGAAAAGGTACCCTTCCGGGAGAAGTATTTTGGAGAATGAAACAACAGCCCGCTCCCAAAGGAGCGGGCTGTCTTTTGCGCTTTTTTATGCAGCTACAACGCTGCGTATCTCCATCAGACCCACGATGATCTGCAGCAGGGCGAAGGCCAGCAGCAGTATGCCCGCCAGCTTGCGGGACTTTTGCTTCTGGGCGATGTAGCCCATACCCAGCAGCCCCAGGCCCACAGCCAGGGCGATGGCCGCCAGACCGGGGACATACAGAATATTGGCCTTCCGCAGGCCCCAGAAGATGATAGCCACCACCAGCAGGACCAGTTCGATCAACGTTCTGGCATCAAGTTTTTTCATAGTGATTCTCCCTCTCTTTGTTACTTCCTTCATAGTACCGCATTTGGCGGCAAAAGGCAAGGGTTTTCCTTTATTGCCCCGCTATCGGCCTCTCACAGGCCCAGCAGCTTGGCCTTCAGCACAGCGCAGACGGTTTTGGCGTCGGCGATCTCGCCGTCCACGCATAGACGGGCCAGGTTGTCCAGAGGCATACGCTCCACCGCCAGAAACTCGTCCTCGTCAGGGTCGGTGACGCCATAGTGCAGGTCCTGGGCCAGATAGAGGTACAGCACCTCATCATAGCACCCCGGCGAGGCGATAAGCTTACCCAGGGGCGTCCAGGATTCGGCGATGGCGCCGGTCTCCTCCCGCAGCTCCCGGCGGGCGGTGACGAAGGGTTCCTCCCCCGGCTCCCGCTTCCCTGCCGGAATCTCCAGCAGCGTCCGGCCAAAGGCATAGCGGTACTGCCGCACCAGCAGCACAGTGCCGTCCTTATCCAGGGCCAGGATGCCCACACCGCCGGGATGCTCCACGATCTCACGGGTAGAGGTATGGCCGTTGGGCAGCAGCACCTTGTCCCGCCGCACGTGGATGATGGCGCCGTCGTATATCTTTTCGGAATCCAGAGTCTTTTCGGTCAGGTCCATGGGGTGTTCTCCTTTTCTCCTTGCAACCTTGTGCTGTTTGGATAAATTTTACCAAATGGGGCGGGGTTCGTCAATGAAAACCGCAGCCGGCACAAAAAGACAGCGGAGAGGTATTGCCCCTCCGCTGTCTTTTTCGGTGGTTTATTTCACGCGCGCCAGCTTGTCGTTGCACTTTTGCAGGAAACGGGCGTTGTCGATGACGGCACGGGTGTGGGTACCCTCGCCGATCAGGCCCTCCTCGTCGCTGGCGGTGACCTTGAAGGTAATCATCTTGCCGTTGGCGCTGATGCCGGTAACTTCAGCGGTGGCGGACACCTTCATGCCCACGGGGGTAGGGGCCAGATGACTGGAGCTGATCTCCACACCCACAGTGCCCTTGCCCTCCGGCAGTTCATTCTGCACACACCACATGGCGGCGCACTCCATCAGCCCCATCATATAGGGGGTGCCGAACACCTCCAGCCCGCCGGAACCTACAGCCTTGGCGGTCATGTCGGGGGTGACGGTCTTTTCCACGGTATAGGTCATGCCGATCTCGATCATGTTGCAAACCTCCATTAGATTCCTAACCTTGTCCAAAGGTCATTATAGAACTTCAGCGTCTCCTGGGGCAGGTTGATGTACAGCTCACAGCGGTCCAGCACCTCAGGGGGGGCGGCCATGATGTTGTAGATCTCCTCGTCCAGCGGCTCCTCGTACTCCTCCTCGTAGTAGGCGGGATACTCCGCCAGGGCTTCGGCGTTGGGGGAGGCGTACCAGATGTAGTCCATATTGGCAAGGTTGGCATCGGTCCCGGCGATGAAGTTGATCCACTCCATGGCCTCTTCCCTGTGCTGGCTGGATTTCAGCACACACATGGCGTCCACGAACCAGTTGCTGCCCTCGTCGGGCACCACAAAGGCCAGGTCCTCGTTGTTCTCCAGCATGGTGAGATAGTCGCCGGCGTAGTACATGGCGATGGCGGCGTTGCCGCCCTCCATCTTGCCGAAGATCTCGTCCATGACGAAGGCCTGATACACGCCCTTGTTCTTGGCGTCGTAGATCAGCTGGAAGGCCTCCTCCAGCTGGGTCTCGTCGGTGGTGTTGATGTCGTAGCCCAGATAGCACAGGGCGGCCATCAGGGCATCGCGGGAGTTGTTGATCATCAGCACCTGCCCGGCATACTTCTCGTCGAACATCGCGCCCCAGCTGGTGATGGGCTCGTCCACCATAGCGGTGTTATAGATGATGCCCACGGTGCCCCAGGTGTAGGGAACGGTGTACTTGTTCTCCGGGTCGAAGCTGAGGGACTTATACTGGTCGTCAATGAGGTCGTAGTTGGGGATGGCGCTGTAATCCAGTTCCGCCAGCATATCCTCCTCAATCAAACGGCCGATCATATAGTCGGAGGGCACGATCACGTCGAAGTCCGCGCCGCCCATTTTGATGAGGGAGTAGAGGGCCTCGTTGCTCTCGGCGGTCTGGTAGTTGACGCGGATACCGGTCTGCTCCTCAAACTCCGTGATAAGGTCCTCGTCGATATACTCGCCCCAGGAGCAGACGTTTACTACCCGGTCGGAGCGGGCGGCGCTGCCGGTGAAGATCAGCACGGCCACCAGCACACAGGCCAGCACACCCGCCGTGACCTTCTTCCACACGCCGTTATCGCGCCGCCTGGGAGCGGGCGCGTTGGCCGCCGCGCCCTCCCGGTGATGGTGGTGGGCGTGGTGCTGAACGTGGTTTTCCCGGATGTTAATGATGGCCAGCAGCAAGATCACCGTCACGAACAGCAGCGTGGAGATAGCGTTGATCTCCGGGCTGACACGCTTCTTGGTCATGCCGTAGATGGTCATGGCCAGGGTAGAGGCGCTGGTACCGGCGGTGAAGTAGCTGATGATGAAGTCATCGATGGACATGGTGAAGGCCGTCAGCGCGCCGGACACGATGCCGGGCTTGATCTCCGGAATGATGACCTTCCAGAAGGCCTGCATCCACGTGCAGCCCAGGTCCTGTGCCGCGTCCACCAGATTGCGGTCCATCTGCCGCAGCTTGGGGCCAACGGACAGGATGACGTAGGGGATATTGAAGCAGACGTGGGCGATCAGCAGCGTGCCGAAGCCCATGGTCAGCCGCTCCGGCAGGACGATGGCGCTTTGCAGGCCGTTGAACCATCCGGCAAAGGCGCTCCAGCCGTTGAAGAACACCACAAACAGCAGGCACAGGCTGACGCCGGTGACGATATCGGCGTTCATCATGGGGATGTTGTTGACGGCCATCAGACTATTCCGGGCCTTGCGGCGCATGCCGTAAAAGCCGATGGCGGCAAAGGTGCCCGCGATAGTGGCGATGACCGTGGCCAGCAGAGACACCAGCAGCGTGATATACACGCTGTGCATGATCAGCCGGTTCTGGAACAGCTGCTGATACCAGTGGAGGGAAAAGCCCTTCCACACGCTGGAGCTGTTGCCGGCGTTGAAAGAGAATACGATCAGGATGATGATGGGCGCGTACAGGAACAGGCCCGTCAGGAGCATCAGCAGGCGGTCGCCTACGGAATTTGCCCGTCTCTGTCTCATAGCATCACCGCCTGTTCTTCACCCTCGCCGAAGCGGTTCATCACCAGCATACAGATGACCACGATGATCATCATGACAAGGGAGATGGCCGCGCCCAGCTGGGGGTTATACGCGCCGCCCAGGAACTGCCGCTCGATCAGGTCGCCCAGCAGCAGCTCCGTGCCGCCGCCCAGCATACGGCTGATGGCGAAGGTGGACACCGAGGGGACGAACACCATGGTGATGCCGGACAGCACACCCGGCAGGCTCAGGGGCAAAATCACCTTGCGGAACACGGTGACGTTGTTGGCGCCCAGGTCGCGGGCCGCCTCCAACAGGGAATAATCCAGCTTCACAATGACAGAATAGATGGGCAGGATCATAAAGGGCAGGTAGTTGTACACCATGCCCAGCACCACCGCGCCCTGGGTGTTCATCATGGAGAAGTACTCCAGATTGCTGCCGGTAATGCTGTTATAGAGGGCGATGATCCCAATCTTCTGGAACAGCTGGTTCAAAAGGCCGTTGTTCTCCAGAATGGTCATCCACGAGTACGTCCGCAGCAGGAAGTTCATCCACATGGGCAGCATAATGAGCACCATGGCGATCTTCTGGAAGGACGCACCCTCGCGGCTGAGGAAATAGGAAACGGGATAGCCGATCAGCAGGCAGATGGCCGTGGCGATGATGGCCAGCTTGAAGGAGCGGCCGAACACCGCCGCGTAGCCGCCCATCTGGACGAAGTTGTCCAGCGTCGCGCCGCCGTCGGCGTTGGAGAAGGCGTATACCACCATAATAAGGATGGGAGCCACCACGAAAATGGCCATCCACACCACATAGGGCACGGCGAAACGGGAGAGCTTATTCTTCATCCTCGCTCTCCTCCTCTTCCAGCTCTGCGCTGGCGTCCGCCAATTCCTCGTACTCCTCGGAGTAGGAGGAGTAATCACCGAACATACCGGAGTATTCGCTCTTCTTCATAATGTGGAAGCCCTCCGGGTCGATCTTCACGCCGATCCGGGCGCCCACCGGCGAATGGTCGGTGGTCTGGATCAGCCATTTGAAGCCGCGGAAGTCCACAATGATATCGTACTGCATCCCCTTGAAGGTCACGTTGGTAACAGTGCCCACCAGCTGGCCCTGCTCCACGGGCACGATGTCGATGTCCTCCGGCCGGATGACCACATCCACCGGCTCATTCTCGGCAAAGCCGCCGTCCACGCAGGGGAACTCCTTGCCGTACATCTTCACCACGTTATCGCGTACCATCGTGCCGTTGAGGATGTTGCTTTCGCCAATAAAGTCCGCCACAAAGGCGTTTTTCGGCTCGTTATATATATCTTCCGGCGTTCCGATCTGCTGGATGCGGCCCTTGTCCATCACCACCACGGTGTCGGACATGGTGAGGGCCTCCTCCTGGTCGTGGGTCACGTAGATAAACGTGATGCCCATCTGCTGCTGGATACGCTTCAGTTCGTTCTGCATATCCTTCCGCAGCCGGAGGTCCAGCGCGCCCAGCGGCTCGTCCAGCAGCAGCACCTTGGGACGGTTCACCAGCGCACGGGCGATGGCCACACGCTGCTGCTGTCCGCCGGAGAGCTGGTCAACGCGGCGCTGCTCAAAGCCCTTCAGGCTGACCACCTCCAGCATCTCCGTCACACGCTGCTCCACCTCGTCCTGGGGCACCTTGGCGATGCGCAGGCCGAAGGCGATGTTCTCGAATACGTCCAAATGGGGAAACAGGGCGTATTTCTGGAACACGGTGTTGATCTGCCGCTTATGCGGCGGAACGTCATTGATCCTCACACCGTCAAAGGTCACATCACCGGAAGTGGGCGTGGTAAACCCACCGATGATGCGCAGCGTCGTGGTCTTGCCACAGCCGCTGGGCCCAAGCAGTGTGAGGAATTCGGAATCGTTGATGTAAAGATTGATGTTGTCGAGAACCAGCTCGTCGTCAAACGCCATGCAGAGGTTCCGCAGGCGAATCAACTCTTTGGACATTTATCCTCCCCCGTTCATAAAGAAATTTTCGCCTCTTCTCTCTGTACTCACCGAGGGCCTGATCCGGCCTGTATTTTTCGTTGAAATTTGGCATGCTGAAAACAGCAAGACCACTATATATAAAATAGGGGGAAATGTCAATATAAATCGAAAAAAGTTACGGCAGGGAGCACCGCCCCTACACAAGCTGTTTACCAGCATTACAGTTCGTTCCCCTCTTTGCCTTGCGCCCATGGAAGAAATATGCTATGATACCCCTACTAAATCGACTGACAAAGGAGAACGCCATGGACAAGAATGAAAAGACCGTGGTGACCACGGTGTTCGACTATCTGCGCTGGCGGGGGGACCTGACCTTCGCCCAGGACGGCTTTAACGAGGTGGACAATCTGGTGCTGTGCATCATCGCCTACCTGAACTTCCGCCGCTTTCCGGAGCTGAAAACGCGGGAACCGGACAGGGCCGTGCTGCTGGGGGACGTGGTTTCCCGCATGACGGCGGAGGACGAGCAGCAGGGACTGTCCCCCAACGACTATATCCCGCTGATGAAATTGGCGGCGGAGTCCCGGCGGTTCGGCGGTGTGCGGATGCTAGGCTACGAGACCGTGCGGGATGTGGAAAAGGAGATGCAGCTGGACGCGGTGTCCTTCCTTGTGCCGGACGGTACGCTGTTCTGTGCCTTTATGGGCACGGACATGTCCCTGGTGGGCTGGAAGGAGAACCTGAACCTCAGCTTCATGGACGCGGTGCCCGCCCAGACGGGCGCGGCGGCCTACGTAGAGGACATGGCCCGGCGCTGTCCCGGTATGCCGCTGCGCATCGGCGGACACTCCAAGGGTGGCAATCTGGCGGCCTATGCCGCCATCCATCTGGACCCGGCGCTCCAGCGCACCCGGCTGCTGGACGCCTACAACAACGACGGCCCCGGCTTCCGCAAAGACGTGACCGACACGGAGGAGTACCGCCGGGTGGCGGGCAAGCTCCACACTTATATCCCCGCCTCCTCCATCGTGGGCGTACTGCTGGAGCACACGGAGGACTATGTGGTGGTGGCCAGCAACAGCCGTGCTGTCATGCAGCACGAGCCGCTGACCTGGGGCGTACAGGGGCGGCAGTTCATCCGGCGTGAGAAACGTTCGGAGCTGGGCAAGGCGTCGGACGACGTGCTGCGTCAATGGATCGCCTCCATGAGCCGGGAGGAGCGGGAGGAATTCTCCGAGTCGTTGTACAACATGCTGACCCAGGGCGGCAAGCTGCGCTCGCTGGAGGAGGTCAGGCAGAAGGACATTCTGCGCTGTCTGGCGGCAGACGAGAAGAACAAGGGCATCGTCTCCGAGATCATGCGCCGGTTGATGACCGGCGTAAAGGACGAAGTCTTCCGCACCGCCGGTGAGGGTCTGAAGGACACCGCCGAAACATTGAAAGAGACCGCCAAAGAGACGGCGGAAACGCTGCAAAAAGCACTGGAAAAACGGAAGTAACAGACAGAGGAGGACGTTTACCGTCCTCCTCTGTTCGCTATCCTTCCCGCAATGTCAGGGTGTCGTTGTCGCAGTCGTAGGTCAGCTTATAGGCAGTCCCATCCGGCGCGGTGTAGGTCAGGCGCAGGATGTGGCCGGACTGGAAGGCCCCCACCTGGAGCGTACCGCTTTCGGTGTCACAGTCCGGCGGCACCAGGCCGTTCTCCGTCAGCAGTCGGCGGATATGGGTACCCATCTCCGGGCGGACAGCGGTCAGGCGAGTCTCCTTGAAGTCCGTAAAGTCCCACAGAGAGAAGTCACTGCTGCGGGAGGGCTCCGCCGAGTCGGTGACGGCCACGGCATACACGCCGTCCGCCGACCAGTAGAAGCAGCGGAAGGTATCGCCCTTCTCCGCGGCAAGACTGACGTAGGTTTGGCGGCTCTCGTCGCCGGCCAGACAGTACCGGCCCTTCCAGGCCCGGACCAGTACCTGGTCGTCGTTGAACAGGCTGGCGGGATAGGCCTCGATGCTGATGGTCTCGTCAGCGGGGGAATGCTGGCGCTTGAAGATGTTGTAGGTCTCGCCTATGCGCTGGTTGTAGATCAGAAAACCGCTATAGGCTGCAAAAGCCAACACGGCAAAGATGATAACACCGACCAGTATACGGCGAATCAGCTTTTTTCGGCGCTGGTCAAGACTTTCCTTGGAAATATCCAGCACCGCCTGCACTGCGGGGGACGCCGCCGGAGCGGACGATTCCGGGACGACGGGTTCCGGGGTGGGAATGATGTCAGGTTCCATGAGTTCCTCCTTTTCTGCGGCGCGGCAGGTCAGCAGGTCGTCCACGCTGAGGCGGAAGACCGCCGCCAGCGGCTGCAAAAGGGTCACGTCGGGGTAGCTAAGCCCACGCTCCCATTTGCTGACGGCTTTATCTGTGATATGCAGCCGCTGGGCCAGCTGCTGCTGGGTCAGGCCCTGCCGCTTTCGGTTTTCGGCGACAAAAGCGCCGAACTGTTCTCTGTCCAAAGCGATCACCTCGCCATTCATTGTACCAGATGGGGCGAAAAACGCAACCGACCAGCGGTTTACCGTCCGCTTATCACCGGAGAAAAACGAATTATATGGGACAAACGGTTGCGAAATGTTAAAATTGTGCTATAATAAATAGATACTTTGCGCCTCACGGGGCGGCTGCGCCCCACACGAGGTATTATTGAGAATTTGAGGTTTGACAGGACATGAATACTGCTGAAAAGCTGAACATGACCATGCTGTGCGACTTTTACGAGTTGACCATGGGCAACGGATACTTCCGCAACGGATACAAGGACCGCATCACCTATTTCGATGTGTTCTTCCGCAAGGTACCCGACCAGGGCGGCTTCGCCATCGCCGCGGGTCTGGAGCAGCTGATCGACTACATTGAAAATCTGCACTTCAGCGAGGAGGACATCGCCTATCTGCGGGGCCGCAATCTGTTCTGCGAGGAATTTCTGGACTATCTGAAGAACTTCCGCTTCACCGGCGACATCTACGCCATCCCCGAGGGTACCCCCGTATTTCCCCGGGAGCCCCTGGTGGTGGTCCGCGCCCCGTCTATCGAGGCCCAGCTCATCGAGACCTTCACGCTGCTGACCATCAACCACCAGAGCCTTATCGCCACCAAGGCCAACCGCATCTGCCGGGCCGCCAACGGCCGCACGGTGCTGGAGTTCGGCTCCCGCCGTGCCCAGGGTGCGGACGCGGCCATCATCGGCGCACGGGCGGCCTATATCGGCGGCTGCGCCGGCACCGCCTGCACCATCTCCGACCAGCTGTACGGCGTCCCCGCCGGCGGCACCATGGCCCACGCCTGGGTGCAGATGTTTGACAGCGAGTACGAGGCCTTCAAGACCTACTGCGAGACCTATCCCACCAACGCCACGCTGCTGGTGGACACCTACAACACCCTGAAATCCGGCGTACCCAACGCCATCCGGGCCTTCAACGAGGTGCTGCGCCCCCTGGGCATCAGCAAGTGCGGCATCCGCCTGGACAGCGGCGACATGGCCTATCTCAGCCAGAAGGCCCGCAAGATGCTGGACGAGGCCGGCTGGCCCGAGTGCCAGATCAGCGTGTCCAACTCCCTGGACGAGCGGCTGATCCAGAACCTGTTCCTGCAGGGGGCCCAGATCGACATGTTCGGCGTGGGCGAGCGGATGATCACCGCCAAAAGCGAGCCGGTGTTCGGCGGCGTGTACAAGCTGACCGCCGTGGAGAACGAGCAGGGCGAGATCATCCCCAAGATCAAGTGCAGTGAAAACGTGGAGAAGATCACCATCCCCCACTTCAAGAAGGTCTACCGCCTGTACAACAAGGACAACGGCAAGGCCATTGCCGACTACATGACCGTCCATGACGAGGTGGTGGACGAGAACGAGCCGCTGATGCTGTTCGACCCCTACGCCACCTGGAAGACCAAGAACGTGTGCAATTTCCAGGCCCGCGAGCTGCTGGTGCCGGTGTTCCTGAAGGGCAAAAAGGTGTATAAATCCCCTGCACTGAAGGATATTCAGACCTACTGCAAGCAGCAGGTGAATACCCTGTGGGACGAGATCAAGCGCTTCGATAACCCCCAGACCTACTACGTGGACCTCAGTCAGAAGCTGTGGGACATCCAGCAGGAGCTGCTGCGGAAGAACCGGAACTGAGGTGGGGTGCATAAACCACCGCACCATCGTTATTTCTTCGTAGGGGCGGACGACCCTGTCCGCCCGTGCGCAGCGAAAACGTTCCTTGTGATGTCATTCCGAACCAGTGGCCGACGTCACTGGTGTGGGAATCCGTAATCCTATCCCGGAAAGGGGGGGCGGATTGCCACGCCAGTCTGCGGACTGGCTCGCAATGACCTCCGTAGGGGCCGGCGTCCTCGACGGCCCCTACGGTAACACCCCTCTCAGTCCGCTGCGCGGCCAGCTCCCCCATAGAGGGAGCCAAGATCGGCATTTTCGCTGCCGTAACTGCCTGCGTTTGACGCAAAAGCCAAAGGCCCTGCCCCCCTTGGCTCTCCCTTTGGGAGAGCTGTCAGCCGAATAGGCTGACTGAGAGGGCCGCCCCTGTGCAATTTCCCCCGTTATCCCCCTTTACCCCCGAAAGGAGACCCATGAAGAAGCACCAGGTACAACAGAAGACAGAACGGCGGATCGGCGCGGGCTTGCGGCTTGTGCTGGTGGCAGTGCTGCTGCTGGCGCAGATCGCGCTGGTGGTGGGCCTGTCGCTGCTGCTGCAGCAGAAGATGGCGCTGGCCTATACCCTGCTGGAGGTACTGGCGCTGATCGTTGCCGGGCGCATCTACACCCGGCCCGGCAGCAGCAGCTACAAGATCGGCTGGATACTGCTGATCCTGGCGGTGCCGGTGGCGGGCCTGATCCTGTACTGGCTGTGGAACGGCGAGCGGACCGCCAAGCGGCTGACGCTGAAAAAGCTGTCCCTGCCGCCGGAGAGCACGGTTCAGGAAGAGCAGTGTGCCGCCGCCATGGCGTCGCTGCAGCAGCGGGAACCGGAGTGGAGCCGCTTGGCCTGCTATATGCAGCGCCACGGCTTCCCCCTGTACGACGGCACCGAGACCGTCTATCTGGACACCGGCGAGTCGTATCTGATCGACCTGCTGGCCCACCTGGAGCAGGCAAAGCGCTTCATCTTCCTGGAGTACTACATCGTGGCACGGGGCGAGATATTCGACCGGGTGCTGGATATCTTCCGCCGCAAGCGGGCGGAAGGTGTGGAGATCAAGTTCCTCTTTGACGATTTCGGCAGCATGATGCGCTTTGACAGCGCGGAGATCGACGCGCTGGAGGAGATCGGCGTGGAGGTCATGGTGTTCAACCCGGTGCACCAATACGTAAACCGGCTGTACTTCAACTACCGGGACCACCGTAAGATCGCCTGCATCGACGGCGAGGTGGCCTATACCGGCGGCGCCAATCTGGCGGACGAGTACGCCAACCTGGTGGAACGCTTCGGCTATTGGAAGGACTGCGGCGTCCGCCTGACGGGCCGGGGCGCCTGGGGTCTGACGCGGGAGTTCATCCACCTGTGGGAGCGGATGGGCGGCGCACTGCAAAACGGTTACGACTTCTACCGGCCTCATTTCAGCGCCGAAGGTCAGGGCTTCGTCCAGCCCTTTGTGGACGGGCCGGACAACAACCCCATCAATACCGCCGAGGACGCATTTTTGCAGCTGATCGGCGGCGCGAAGGAAACGCTGACCGTTACCACGCCGTATCTGGCTATCGATGAACCCATGATGCGGGCCCTGTGTCTGGCAGCGGACAGCGGCGTCAAGGTACAGCTGCTGATGCCCGGCATCCCGGACCACAAATTCGCCTATCTGGTGGCGGAGAGCTACTGGGGCGAGCTGCTGCGCCACGGGGTGGAGATATACACCTTCACGCCGGGGCTGCTGCACGGCAAAACCGTGCTGGCAGACGGAAAAATCGCCTTCGTCGGCTCGGTGAACATGGACTACCGCAGCTTCCAGCTGCACTTCGAGTGCGGTACACTGCTGTACGGTACGGCGGTCTCCCAGCCGCTGGCGGAGGATATGTCACGGATCATCGCCGCCGGGAAACGGATGACTATGAAGGACTGGAAGGCCCGGCCCTGGTACCGCAAGGCCCTTGGCACACTGCTGCGGCTGTTCGCCATGTGGATGTGACCCTTTGAGAGCAAGGAGACCCGATATGAAACTGTTGGAACCGAAATTCCGCCGTCTGGTGCGGGCGCTGGCTATCCCCGCCGTGGTGATCTTTGCGCTGTCCATCATCGCTATGGTAACGGGGACCATGGCCCTGTCTTACAGCGGCGTGGCCGCCGACGACGCAAGGCGGCTCTATCTGGGCCAGGGCGGAAAAATCGAGGTATACGAGGACGGGCAAAAGGTGTCCGCCATCACGCCCCACGTGGACAAGAGCTTTCTGTTCACTGTGCGGGACGGACAGCTGCTGCTGTCCACCGGAAAAACTGTTGTCACACTGGATCTGCAGGGCAATGAGGTGGAGCAGCAGGCCGACGAGGACGGCGCGCTGTACAAGGAGCTGAAGGCCCAGCGCCGCAGCTTCACCGCCGCTGACGGCACGGTGTACACCCTGCGCCATGAGATGCTGGCGGCACAGGTGGTCACGGACAGCGGCAGCGTGGTATTCAGCGAGCCGGGCTGGGCCAACGTTCTGAAGCCGCTGCTGGCACTGGCGGGCCTGTACGTGATCTTTGCCGCCGGATATATCGCGCTGGATCGCTTTGCCACGCTGGAGGCCGCCGGCCATCTGGATCAGGTGTAAAAAAATGGCAGATTTTTCTGCCGGCACGTATTGACAAAAACCTACCTGTGTGCTATGATGACGCTACAATACAAGGGGTGCTGGTGCAAACCGGCTGAGATACAGCGTATCGCTGCTGTGATCCCTCGAACCTGATCCGGATAATGCCGGCGTAGGAATGTGGTCATAGTGATGATTTTCACCGCATTGCATCGCCGCAATGCGGTGTTTCTTTTGCGGAGCGTACCTCCCACGGAAAGACCGCAGCGGTCAGACTATGTTTTCTTAGGAGGTAACAACAAATGAATCACATGAAGCTTCGCGCCCTGTGCGAGGGTGCTGTTCTGGTGGCTGTGGCAGAGATCCTCAGCTTTATCAAGCTGTGGGAGATGCCCTGGGGCGGCAGCGTCGTGCTGTCCATGGTTCCGCTGGTGCTGTATGCCGTGCGCTGGGGCCTTGGGCCTGGCCTGCTGAGCGGCTTTGTTTTCGGCGTGCTGCAGTTCGTATTTGACGGCGGCTTTGCCATCGGCTGGCAGTCTATTATCGGCGACTATCTGCTGGCCTTCACCGTGCTGGGCTTTGCCGGTCTGGTGGCCCGCAAGAAGAGCGGCGTCTTCACCGGTACGCTGATTGCCGGCTTTGCCCGGTTCCTGGTCCACTATGTGGTGGGCGCCACCATCTGGGCCGCGTATATGCCCGATGTATTCTTCGGCATGACCATGAAGTCCCCCTGGTTCTATTCCCTGCTGTACAACCTAGCCTATATGCTGCCCAACATCGCCATCACCCTGGTGGTCTTTGCCGTGGCCTATAAGCCCCTGAAGAAGTATCTGACGGGCGAGGACCTGCTGGCCGCCAAGTAATTTACTTCGCTATTCTTCTCTCTCCCCTGTCGTTATACCCTCTGGCTTCCGCGTCTCTGTGCCGGGACGTGAGCCAACCGAAAACCCCCGCCGTATGGCGGGGGTTTTCGGCTTTTACTTGCCCCAAAAGGGCTATGCCCTTTTGGGGCAAAATTAAGAATCGCTCCGACCCGCGCTTTTTCTACTGGAGTGCGGCAAAAATCAAGACGGATACTACGGCGGCACAGCCGCCGAGATCGGATGCTAAAAATATGCCACTGGTATATTTTCTTAACGCACCGACGCGGCAAAAAATGATCCAAATTGTTCGCCGCCATAACGGGCGGCGAATTCTGCGAAGCTTTTTTGGCGGACTGCAACCAACCCTCCACCATGAAAACGGCGGAGGGCGGTTTATTTCATTCTTGATCCAATTTAGGCCGCAGCCAGTCGGCCAGCGTGTCAAACAGCTTGCCGTAGCCCTCCATGGTCATGTGGATGCCGTCGGCAGACAGCAGGTCGTTCATATGGTGGTCCGCTAGAAACGCTTGGCGCACATGGATCAGGGGCACATTGTTGCCGTAGGCCAGCTCCGTGACGGTGTCGCTGTACAACTCCTGATGGCGGTAGATCATATCCTCGTCCCCCAGCCAGCGTAGGATGGCACTGCGATCCAGCCCGTTGCGGCAGATAAAGCGCAGATAACGGCGCGGGTCAATGGGCGGCAGGCTCATCAGCACCGGCTGGACCCCCTGCTGATACAGCACCTTCAGCATATTCTCCAACGTTCGGCGGAAGGTTTCCCGCTTCGTATGGGGCTGGTGATCGGCGGCGGGGTCGGCGGCGATGGCGGCCCAGTCGTAGTCGCTGTCGTTGCCGCCGTAGCAGATCAGGGCATAGTCGGCATCCAATCCCCGCGCCGCGTCGTGCTCCACCAGCGACAGGCCCTTGGACACGGTGGCGCCCATCTTGGCCCGGTTCGTCACCTGCACCCGGTCAGAGGGATAGCGGGCCATGATCTCCGGCAGGTGAAAATGGTATTTCAGCTCCTCGTCCGGTACAGTGGCCTTCAGCAGCGAATCTCCGTAAATATACACGTTGCGCATCACGAAGCACCTCCCAAATCTTTACATCTAATATAGCACACAAGATGAACTGTGTCAATATACAATTTGTAAGTTGGGGGCTGAAAAATTTCAGGGATTTTTCATGCAAAGGCAACAATTAGGTCTTGCATACGACACGTTTTTCAGGTAAAATAGAGGAGACAATCCAAGATTGGTAGCTGTAAGGAAGTGCTTCGCGCACGGGCTGCAACTATCACTCGGCGCAATGGCTTGAGTGTTTCAGACTTCGTTGAGGTCTGGAACATTTTTTGCATTTTGCGGCAGTGGTGGTCTATTGGAACTTTTTTACAGGAGGAAACGACCATGACTTTAGTGACCAACGGCAGACTCATTACCCGCGACAGCGAGGGCAAGGGCTATTATGAGCACGGTGCGGTGGCCTATGAGGGCACCAACATCGTGGAGGTAGGCGAGGAGGCCGCCCTGCGGGCCAAGTATCCCGAGGCGGAGATCATCGACGCCAAGGGCGGCGTCATCATGCCGGCCCTCATCAACGCCCATACCCATATTTATTCCGCACTGGCCCGCGGCCTGAGCATCGTGGGCAACAACCCCACCAACTTCTATGAGGTGCTGGACGGCACATGGTGGGCCATCGACCGCCACCTGATGATGGACGGCACCCGCGCCAGCGCCACCGCGCTGTACATGGACTCCATCAAGCAGGGCGTCACCACCGTGTTCGACCATCACGCCAGCTACGGCGAGATCCCCGGCACGCTGCACACCATCGCCGAGGAGAGCAAGCGTCTGGGCCTGCGCTCCTGCCTGTGCTATGAGGTGTCCGACCGTGACGGCGAGGAGAAGTGCCTGCAGGCCATCAAGGAGAACGCCGACTTCATCACCGAGTGCGAGCAGCGGAAGGATCCCATGCTGGCGGCCATGTTCGGCGGCCATGCTCTGTTCACCATCTCCGACAAGACCTTTGACCGCATGGTGGAGGCCAACAATGGCCGCACCGGCTATCACATCCATGTGTCCGAGGGCATGAACGATGTGTACGACTCTCTCCAGAACTACGGCCGCCGTCCCGTGCAGCGTTTGCAGGATCACGGCATTCTGGGCGAAAAGACCATTCTGGGCCACTGCATCCACGTGAACACCGCCGAGATGGAGATCATCAAGGAGACCGGCACCATGGTGGTCAACAATCCGGAATCCAACATGGGCAACGCCATCGGCATCTGCCCGGTGCTCCAGCTGTACAAGCGGGGCATCCTGCTGGGCATGGGCACCGACGCCTATACCAACGACATGCTGGAGTCCATTAAGGTGGCCCTGTGCTCCCAGCGCAGCCAGAACTGCCTGCCCAACGTGGGCTGGTGCGAGGTCACGGATATGCTGTTCAAGAACAACGCCAAGATCGGCGAGAAGTACTTCCCCCAGCATCTGGGCGTGTTGAAGGCCGGCGCGGCGGCGGACATCATTGTCATGGACTACAAGCCCTTCACCCCCTTCTCCGACGAGAATATCGACGGCCATATGCTCTTCGGCATGACCGGCCGCCAGTGCCAGACCACCATCGCCGCCGGTAAGCTGCTGATGCAGGACCGCGTCCTGGTGGGCATCGACGAGGAAGCTGAGAACGCTCATATCCTGGAAGCCGCCAAGAAGCTGTGGGGCGATCTGAACCACCGTACGTATTAAAAACGTGGAAGTATTGCCGCAGCGGAGCCACCCGCGGTTAAAAGGCTTCGATTACAGTCATGGTTGGTTTTTTGTGACCATATGCACCGCCGGAAAAGAATGGATTCTTGGGCGTGTTTGCGTAGGGCGGGGTGACGGTCATTCGCTCTTTCAAAACGATGGTCACCAAAGTAATTGGCCACTCCATATGGCAAGCATCCTTTTACGACCACATGATCCGCACTGAGGCGGACTATCTCCGTATCTGGCAATACATTGACGAAAATCCCGCCCAATGGGCGGAGGACGAATACTATCAAGAATAACGACAAGGAGGACATCCCATGTCTGAAAAAATGTATCCCATCCCGTTCAAGTCTTTGATGAACTGGGTGGTCACGGAATACGCCAACTGCGGCGAAATTTTTGGTGTGCGCAAGGCTTACCACGCCACCGGCAAATCCCTGCCCATTTTCGGCGAGCGCATTGAAACTCCCTTCGGCCCCGCCGCAGGCCCCAACAGCCAGCTGGCCCAGAACATCATCGCCGCCTATATGGCCGGCGCACGGTTCTTCGAGGTCAAGACCGTTCAGAAGATGGACGGCGCCGATCTGGCCGCCTGTGTGCCCCGTCCCTGCATTCTGGCCAATGACGAGGGCTACAACCAGGAGTGGTCCACTGAGCTGACCATTCCCCAGGCAATGGACGAGTACATCAAGGCCTGGTGCGCCCTGAAGGTGCTCAGCAAGGTGTACGGTCTGGGCGATCCCAACGGCTTCGTGTTCAACATGTCCGTGGGCTATGACCTGGAAGGCATCAAGGGCGACAAGGTCAACACCTATATCGAGGGTATGAAGGACGCCAACAAGACCGCCATCTTCGGCGAGTGCAAGGCCGTTCTGAAGGAGCTGTTCCCGGAGGAGAGCGATTACATCGACGCCATCGACCCCCGCGTCAGCCGCAGCGTCACCGTTTCCACCCTCCACGGCTGCCCTCCTGATGAGATTGAGCGCATTGCCAGCTACCTCATCACCGAGAAGCATCTGCACACCTTCGTGAAGTGCAACCCCACCATTCTAGGCTACGAGACCGCACGCCGCACGCTGGACAGCATGGGCTACGATTACATCGTGTTCGACGAGCACCACTTTAACGAGGATCTCCAGTGGGCCGACGCCGTGCCCATGTTCGAGCGTCTGCAGGCGCTGGCCGACAGCTGTGGGTTGGAGTTCGGCCTGAAGCTGTCCAACACCTTCCCCGTCGACACCACCCGCGGTGAGCTGCCCAATGACGAGATGTACATGTCCGGCCGCTCCCTGTTCCCCCTGACCATCGAGATGTGCCATCGCATTTCCCGCCAGTTCCAGGGCAAGATGCGCATCTCCTTCGCCGGCGGCGCCGAGTACTTCAACTGCGACAAGCTGTTCGCCGCAGGTATCTGGCCCATCACCGTGGCCACCACCATCCTGAAGCCCGGTGGCTATAACCGTCTGCTCCAGATGGTGGAGAAGGTGGAGCACATGACCTACAAGCCCTTCTGCGGCACCGATACCCAGGCCATCTGCGA
>CAKTMW010000021.1 GCA_934574095.1 uncultured Oscillospiraceae bacterium
GACTTCCTGTGCCTGAGCCGGTTGGAAAACGGACAAATGACGTCCATCAAGAACTTTTTTGGAGCGTAAACTATGAAGCCTACTGTCATCGCATTGGGATTTTTCGACGGCGTACACCGGGGTCACGGGGCGCTGCTGCGCCGCACCGTGGAGGTGGCCCGGCAGCTGAACGCCACCCCCGCCGCCTTCACCTTTGACCGTCCCCCCAAGGAGGTGGTCACGGGAAAGCCCGTCCCCCTCATCAACTCCGCCCAGGAGCGGCAGGAGCTGATGGAGCGGCTGTACGGCATCCAGCAGGTGATCATCGCGCCCTTTGACCACGAAATGATGACCATGCCGTGGCAGGACTTCATCACGGAGCTGCTGGTGAAGCGGTACGGCGCGGTGCATCTGGTGGCAGGCCACGACTACCACTTCGGCCACAAAAACGCCGGAAATCCAGAGCTTCTGCAAGAAAAATGCCGCGAGCTGGGACTGGGCTGCGACATTATCCCCAAGGTGGAGCGGGAGGGGATCACCGTCAGCTCCACCTACATCCGCCAGCTGGTGGAGAGCGGACAGGTGGAGCGGGCCGCCGAATTTCTGGGCCACCGCCACTGTCTCAGCCAGACGGTGAGCCACGGCTTCCGGTTTGGCCGCACCATCGGCATTCCCACCATCAATTTCACGGTGCCCGACCACGTGCTGGTGCCGGAGCGGGGCGTGTATGTCACCCGCGTGTACCTGCCCGACGGCGGCAGCTACGCAGGCGTCACCAACGTGGGCACCCGCCCCACCGTCAGTGACAGCGGCAGCGTGTCCATCGAGACGTTCCTGCTGGACTTTGACGGCGACCTGTACGGCAAACGCATCCGGCTGGAGTTCTGCCGCCGCCTGCGGGAGGAGAAGAAATTCGACACCCCCCAACAGCTGAAGGACGAGATCGAAAAAAACATCGCCCAGACACGGGAATACTTCCGGGAAACCGGCGAGGCGTAATAGAGAAACCCAGCGTTTCGCACGGTGCGGAACGCTGGGTTTATTTTGTATCATCGGGGACAAATTCCACCACATCCTCAATGCGGCACTCCAAAATGGTGCAGAGGGTATCCAGAATCATGGTCTTGACCACCCGGTTATCCCGCAGCCGCTGGAGCTGCGCCTTGTCAATACCGTAGTCTTTGATCAGCCGGTATTGGCTGATGTTTTTTGCCTTCAGTGTTCGCCACAGCGGGTCATAGCGGATCATGACATCACCCCTCTTGTATTTTACGAGGAGATGTCCTATAATAATATGGTGCGTGTATGCACCATATTATTCTATAAGGAGCTGCCTGCAATGGAGCTGAACTACCTGAAAGACCACCTGTTTGATCTGCTGAATGAAAGCGACTGTTTGAACGTAACGGACATGGAAGCCAACGACGCCCTTAACACGTTCCGCATCACCGTTCCCGACGGCTCCGTGTTTGTGATAAGCTGTCAAAACGCCGAATAAGGGGTTGTTCCGCCCTGACGATGACGATACAATTTTCGTTGGGGCGGACAGAGTCGTCGGCCCTACAACCGCCTGCCGATAGAACTTTGTAGGGGCGGGGCTCTGCCCTTTTCATGTCATTGAGCCAGTGACCGATGTCACTGGCGTGGGAATCCGTTTTCCTGAAAGTCGTGGCTGCGGATTGCCACGCCAGTGTGAGCACTGGCTCGCAATGACAGGGCAAAACATGTGCTTCTACCGTGCGGCGGGGTGAGTTCACCCCGCCCTACGAAGTTCTACCGTACCCATTCGTAGGGCGCGATGCCCATATGCCGCCGAACAACGCAACAGCCTCTACCGTCGCACCGCATGAGCGGCAGCGGCGCAGAAGCAGAGACGATCCGATGACGAAACGAAATAGGAAAACTTCTGTGAACGTGTGGTAGGCATTGGCGATTCTATGCACGCTATAGCGCACAAGGAGGTGCAGGAACCAAGGTTCCTGCCGGCTCTTTTGCCCACTTTTCCAGCTGCTGGGAAAAGTGGGTCGCCGAAGGCCGCCCTCGTGGCCGCAGCCACGAAATCCATTCATCAGAAAAAAGCCGCCCTATAGGCGGCTTTTTCACGTCTTATTCAGCTTATACAAATTCTTATCCGCCGCGAAGTTGGTCAGCTCATACAGCACCAGCACGTCGTCCGCCTGGTCGGCCAGCGGCTGCACACCCTCGCGGTAGTACCGCAGGTCCAGCACCATAATGGTGTCATAATCCTCCACCAGAAACGGCAGAAAGCTGTTGGCAAAGCTGTCCTTCACCACCAACAGGGATTTGCCGGTGTTGGCTCCGGTGTCGATGACCACCTTGGCGTAGTTGCCGCCCATGAATATCTTGTAGTGATCCTTCTCCTCCAGCGCCGCCAAGCTGTACAGGCTGTCGGACACCTCACCGTCGCAATCCATGGAGCGGATAGCCGCATCAGACGCGATGGCCACCGTGTCATAGGGGCTGTCCGGCAGCAGCACCTTGGAGTACAGCGTGCCCCGGAAGCAGGTGCTGGCCGTTTCCAGCTGCCAGTCCTGCGGGGTATGCCCCGTGGCGGCGCACCATGCCTGATAGGCGGTCAGCGCACCCTGCGTCGTCCAGTGATGGTCAGTGCGGTAGTACATGTTCGCCGCGTCCGGCAGCAGCGCCGTGCGCAGGTCGATGACCTGCCCGCCCATGGTGTTCAGCAGCGTATCGAAGCACCCCTCCGCGTCGAACAGCGGCGCGTTGGCCGGCAGGTCGTCCCGCAGCATATAAGCGGGGGTGGGCACCATCATCATGCGGCAATCCTTGTCCGGATTGGCATCGAAGAAGGCCTTCACCTGCGCCAGATTTTTCTCGTACTGGGCGGAATCAAAGGTGTCGGGCGTCACCTTGGCGAAGTACCGGCCATCCCGACCCAGCCACGTGTCGTTGATCTCCAGCCGCAGCGCCGCGCGCTGCACCAGCGACGACGCCTCCATCCACCTGTCACGCAGGGCGATCTGGTCGGAGGTGTAGTCCTCCGCTTTTTTGGTGAAGGTGCCGTCCATCAGCGTGGTCCAGCTGAGCTCCGGCTTCAGCTGCAAATACCGGTTCTCGTTGGGGGAGAACTCCCGCTCCGGCGTCAGCAGCGACGCCAGCGCCAGCCCCACCAGAATACCGAAGATGGCCAGCAGCGGGGCCAGCTCCCGGCGTTTGTGTTCACTTTTCATCAGGCGCGCGCCGCCTTTATCGGGGTTGCTCATATCAGGTTCTCCTTAGAAGCGGAAGTAGAGGAAGGGATTATAGCTGTCGCCCACCAGAAACGCGATGGACAGCAGCAGCAGGATCACCACGCCCACGGTGCGCAGTGTGACGGCGGCGGTGTCGGACAGCCTGTCCTCTACCCGGTTCCACAGCCGCAGCGGGCCGGTGGTGCAGCCGATGGCGGCGGCGACCAGCAGCACCACATTGGAGCGCAGCAGATACAGCGCCGTGCCGTCCACAAACGTGGCGGTGAACATGGCGGACACATACTGTCCCAGCTGGGCGAAATCGGTGATGGCGAATAGCATCCAGCCCATGATGAAAGCCAGAATGGTGTACACATGGCCCACCCACTTGGGGGCCTTGTCCAGCCACCGCAGCAGAAACAGCTTCTCCAGGATCAGCAGCACCGCGTAATAGAGACCCCACAGCACAAAATTCCAGCTGGCTCCGTGCCACAGGCCCGTCAGAAACCAGACGATGGCAAGGTTCAGAATCTGCCGTGCCTTGCCGTGGCGGTTGCCGCCCAGCGGGATATACACGTACTCCCGGAACCACGTGCCCAGACTGATGTGCCACCGCCGCCAGAACTCGGTGACGGTGCGGGACTCGTAGGGATGCTCAAAGTTTTCCAGAAAATGAAATCCAAACAGATGTCCCAGGCCAATGGCCATATCGGAGTATCCGGAAAAATCGAAGTAAATTTGGAACGTAAAGGCGATAGCGCCCAGCCACGCCGTCACAGCGGTGGGGGCGGACATGGCGCTGATCTGCTCCCAGAGGGCGCCCACCTGATTGGCGATGAGCACCTTTTTGGCAAGGCCCACCACGAAGCGCTGCATGCCCCGACTGGCCTCGAACACGCTCTCCCGGCGGTACATCAGCTCGTGCTCCACCGTCTTATACTGGACGATAGGCCCGGCGATCAGCTGGGGAAACAGGGTCACATACGCGCCTACATTGAGGATATTCTTCTGGGGCTTGACGATGCCCCGGTACACGTCGATGGTGTAGGACATGGTCTGGAAGGTGTAGAAGCTGATGCCGATGGGCAGCGCCAGCCCCAGGGCGGGAATGCCCGCGTTCAGGAGGCTGTTCAGGTTGTCGATGGCGAAATCCGTGTACTTGAAGAAGCCCAGAATGCCCAGATTGCCCACCACATCCACAATCAGTACGGTCTTGGCAGCCTTGTCCCGGCCCGTGTTCTGAAAATGGCCGATTAGCCGGGCATTGGTGTAGTCAAACACCGTGGAGAACAGCATGATGAGGATATACTTGGGCTCGCCCCAGCCGTAGAACACAAGGCTGAACAGCAGCAGCACAGTATTACGGGCCTTGCGGGGACACAGGAAGTAGACCCCTGCCACCACAGGCAGAAAGATCAACAAAAATACGGTGCTGCTGAATACCATAGGGTCGTTCTCCTTTGGAAATTTACGTGTTGTTTACGGTGCTTCTGCCGGAAAGTGGGACAGAGCAGCGCTCTGTCCCACCGGGGTATATAGGCCTCGCAGCGTTCGCGGCGCGGACGCCGCGAAAGAAGTGATCCGAAAGCGGTGCGTAGGGGCGGGGTTCTACCCCGCCCGCCGCATAGCGGAATCGCATCGTTAATCGGGTGGGAGGGGCAGAGCCCCTCCCCTACTTACATTACAAGGGGCGCTTCCGTCTATTACACGATATCGTGCAGATATCCCACCAGTGCAGTGGAGCGGATGGCGGACAGGTTGTTGACAAACAGCACGTCCTGCACGTTATTGTCCGTGACGAACTGGCTGAGACTGCCCTTCCAGTACCGGTAGTCGATGACGTGGATGGTCTGGTAGTGATCCGTCAGGAACGGCACAAAGGCGTTGCCGAAGGACTCCTTCACCACCACGCAGCTGGACCCGTCGGTCACATCGGGGTTGTTGATGATGGAATAGGAGTTGTCTCCGGTGATGAACGTGCCGTACTTGAAGCTGGCGGGGGCGTCGGACTCATCGTAGATGATCTTGCCCCGCAGGGTCTGGCCGTTCTTGTCGGTATAGTCCAGCGTGGCCTCGGTGCTCAGGGGGTGATAGGCCACCACCTTATCGGGATTGGCACCCATGGCGGCATTCTCGTTGGAATCCCGGTAGAAGGTGCCCAGGAAACCGTCATAGGTGTCGGTGGTATAGCCCTCCAGCGGTTTGGGGGTGATGCCCTTGGCCTTACAGAACTGCTCGTAGGCGTAGTACGCGCCGGTGGCGGTCCAGTGGTGGTCGGTGCGGAAGTAGATATACTCGGTGCGGTGGGCCAGCAGCGCGTCATACAGCGCCACGGACTTCACATTACCGTTCATATAGCCGATGATCTTCCCCTCGGCGCCCTTCTGGTCGGCAAAGATGTCCTTGCCGTACAGCTCGTCCGGCAGGCTGACGCCGGAGCTCAGAGGGATTGGCAGCATATACACGGTGGCCTTGCCCGCCAAAGCGTCCGCCACGGCGTTGACGTTGTCGGCGTACTTCTTGGCGGTGCTGTCCACATAGGTGTACATCTCATACCCGGTGTCGCCCACCCGGTACACGGCGTCATACTGCTGCTGGTCGCCCTTCAGCTCGATCTTCTGGTATGTGGCGTCGGGAGTATCCGGCGTATTGTCGCCGTCTGCGGTATTGGGGTCGTCGGTATTGCCGGGCTCGGCGTCGTTTCCGGATGTAATGGGCGGCGGATCCGCGTCGTCATTGGCGGGCTTCTTGCCCTTGCCCAGGTTGATGACGATCAGCACCACGGCGGCAATGGCCACTGCCAGCGCGATCAGCAGCACCAGGGGCGAAGCGCCCCGGCGGCGTCCTCTGTACCGGCTCATTTCAGATAGCCCTCCACGATGGCGGTAGCAGCGGCGGTGTCATCGCTGACGCACAGCACCACCAGCGTACCGGTCTGGCGCAGCAGCGCGCCGTCCAGTCGGGCCTCGTCTTCCGGCTGATACAGATTGGCCTCCCGCTTCAGGTCGTCTACGTAGGTCTGCACGTTGGCGTACAGGGTCTTGGCGTCCTCTTCGCTGGCGCACTGACCCACCACGATCAGGTCAGCGCCATTGCCGTCGGCCATATAACCGGCAATGGTGGTTCCCTCCGGAGGGTCCAGCTTATAGTTCAGGTCCTCCACGGCGGTGACGATCATCTCGGTGCTGTAAGGCACGTTGTCCTTCAGGTCGTCGGCCAGCTTCTGCACGTCCACGGTCTTGGCGGTGTTTCCGCCGCCGCAGGCGGCCAGTGTCAGCATCATCATAGCCGCCAGCAGAGCGGCAAGTATCTTTTTCATCCAGTATTCCTTCCTTTTTCTCGGCCCTTCCGGGCAGGTCATCGGTTTATGTCTCTTGCAGCGGCGCAGATACCCGCACCTTAAACTATCATAGCATAAGTATAGACGAATTTGAAGAGCAATTTGTTTCAGCACCGAAAATTTTACACTTCGTTCACAGCGTCTAGTATGCGCCGCGTCCCCGTCCTCTTATTCCTCAGTATACACGTTTTTCCAGCGCGTGGCACAGCGGCGCAAATGTCATGGGCCATACCGCCGCGGCAAACAGCACCACGATGGCATACCGCACCGCGCCGCCCACACCGGCCCCCAGCGCTGCCGCCAGCGGCGCTTTCAGCCCCGCCCGGATGGCCAGGAGCAGCGCCATGCCGCCCAGCAGCTTGATAGCCTGTACGTACCACACAGCGCGGGTATCAAAGTGGATGTACTTTACATCCAGCCACCAGCCCAGCAGCATGCCCGCTGTGGCCCCCAGCAGCTTCCAGGCGTTCTCCACGCCGCTGGCCAGATTGGCCGCGTCCACATCGGCAGGGAAGGGGTACAGCGACACGAACAGCAGATACCCCGCCGCCAGCGCCAGCATCACCAGCAGCGTCACGCCCATGACGCCGTGCCGGCTGTCGCTACGCTCCATCAGGGGATACAGGGCGAACACCAGCACCACGGCGATCACCGCCGCCACCCCCACATCCAGCGGCGTGTGGACCCCCAGATACATACGGGACAGAGGCACCAGCACCGCAACGATAACGGCGGCAGCCCGCACCCATTTCCGCCTCGTGAACCGGGCGATACCGCCGAAGGTGCCGACGGCGTTCTGGGTATGGCCACTGGGGAAGGAGTAGCCGGTGGCCTGTGCGCGGGCGCTCTCCACAATGGTGAAATCGCTGTCCAGCACCCAGGGCCGCGGAATCCGGCACAGCAGCTTCAAAAACTGGTTCAGCACCGTCCCGGCAAAGCCCACCGCCAGCAGGTAGTAACCCTGGCGCTTACTGACGCACCAGAACACCACCAGCGCCGCCACCATGAACACCGTCTCTTCCCCCAGATGGGTGATGGCGGCCATCACTGTGTCCAGCCACGGCGTCCGGATAGATTCCAAGGCGTATAATACCTTCATCGTATTACCTCCCGTATTGTTTCACAGCAGCTGCTGCGCCAGCAATATCACACCGGAGACACCCACAAAGACGTATACCACCGTCCGCATGGTCTCGGCATTCAGCTTGCCGGCGATCTTGCCGCCCACCACAGCTCCCAGCAGGATGCACACCGCTCCCACGGCGCAATAGGGCAATATCGCCGGCCGCAGCAATCCGCTGCACAGCCGGCCCACGATGCCAGTTATGCCGGTAATCGTGAACAGCAGCTGCATGCAGGCCAGATACGTGGCGTGGTCCTCCGCCGCCGCTACGAAATAAAGGGCCATGGGCGGCCCGCCGATGGCGAACAGCCCCGCGCTGACGCCGCACAGCGCCCCGCAGGTAATGCCCGCGGCGGGCTTTGGCGTCATTTTCACCCGTCGGGCAAAGATCAGAAAATACACCGCCAGCAGGATCAGAAACACACCCAATACGATCACCAGCACCTGCATATCCAACCCGCCCACGAACAGCAGTGTCAGCAGATTGGTCAGCCCAAAGGCGATGGTGGGCGGCAGTGCCAGCCGCCACCGGATGTGTTTCCGGTACTTCCAGCACAGCGCCATGCAGAACAGCTGGTTGGTCACGATAGCCAGTGCCGGCGCGTCGATCATATCAAAATAGAAGGGCAGTACCATCATCAGAAACACCACCGAGCCGAAGCCCGTCACGGACTGAATAATACCCGCCACCAGGCTGGCAGCCGCCACCACACAGCAGATCATCTTTTTTCCTCCCGGTCTCGCAGTCGATTCCTGCCTATCATATCACATCGCAAACAAAAAGGAAAGCGGCGAAGCCCATTCTCTTAACGGTTCTTTCGCATCTTTTCGTGTTAAGTTTCGCCTTCTGCGCAGGAAACCGCAAGGTTTTGCAGGATATAAATATTTTTTCATCCGCTTACCAGGAAGTGACACGATTCGACAACGCTTCTGTGATATCATGCCCACATCAACCACAAGAAAAACGTTTCTCAAACACCGCAGCCACGGAGAAAAGGAGCCGAACATGAATCAAGTCACTCGTACACTGTCTCTTCTGAAGATCGCGTTTCACAGTCATCAGATCCGCCGTTACCGCCTACAAGGCCGAAAACTGATGTCCAGCACGGGCCATATCACCCCCCAGCTGATCGCGTTGAACCGCCGTGTCGACTATCATGGATGCCTTCTGTACCAATTGGAGCGGCGCTTTGAGCACTGATGCGTCCCTGTTACATAGACAAAAGAGGCCGGTCCAAAGGACCGGCCTCTTTTTCCGCATTATTTCTTTTTCTTGCCCAGATAGGCTTCCTTGATAGACTCGTCGGCCAGCAGCTCCGCACCGGTGCCGGACTTGGTGATGTTGCCGGTCTCCAGCACGTAGGCGTAGTCCGCGATCTTCAGGGCCATGTTGGCGTTCTGCTCGATCAGCAGCACGGTAACGCCCTGCTCATTCACGGTGCGGATGATATCGAAGATGCCCTGCACCACCAGCGGGGCCAGACCCAGCGACGGCTCATCCAGCATCAGCAGCTTGGGGCGGCTCATCAGGGCGCGGCCCACCGCCAGCATCTGCTGCTCGCCGCCGGACAGGGTACCGGCCAGCTGCCAGTTGCGCTCCTCCAGACGGGGGAACAGTTCATAGACCCACTTGATGTCCTTCTCGATGCCGTCCTTGTCATTACGCAGGTATGCGCCCACCTTCAGGTTTTCCAGCACCGTCAGGTTGGCGAACACACGGCGGCCCTCAGGGGACTGGGCAATGCCCGCCTCCAGTACCTTGTTGATGGGCTTGCCCAGCAACTCCTGATCGTTGTAGGTGATGGAGCCGCTGTCGGCCTTCACCAGACCGGAGATGGTGCGCAGGGTGGTGGACTTACCGGCGCCGTTGGCGCCGATCAGGGTGACGATCTTGCCGTCAGGCACTTCCAGACTGATGCCCCGCAGCGCCTTGATGCCGCCGTAGGACACATGTAAGTTCTCAATCTTCAGCATCGTCTGCCACCCCCAAGTATGCGTCGATGACGCGCTCGTTGTTCTGAATCTCGTCGGGCGTACCCTGCGCGATCAGCTGGCCGAAGTCCAGCACGTAGATACGGTCGGCGATATCCATGACCAGGTCCATATGGTGCTCGATCAGCAGGATCGTCTTTTCAAATTTGGTGCGAATCTCACGGATAAACTCCGCCAGTTCCAGCGTCTCCTGGGGGTTCATGCCGGCGGCAGGCTCATCCAGCAGCAGCAGCTGGGGCTCGGTGGCCAGGGCGCGGGCGATCTCCAGGCGGCGCTGCTTGCCGTAGGGCAGGCTGGTAGCCAGCTCGTCCTTCACATCCTCCAGACCCACGATCTTCAGCAGCTCCAGCACTTCCTCCCGCTGCTTGGCCTCCTCCTTGCGGTTGCCTCGGAAGGTGGCGGAGAACATATTGCTGGTGCGGCGCATATGCTTGGCCAGCAGCACATTGTCGAACACCGTCATGGACTTCCACAGGCGGATGTTCTGGAAGGTACGGGCCATGCCCATGTCGGTGATCTTGTCGGGCGTGGGGGCCAGAATATGCTCGTTGGCATACATCTCGCCGTTTTCGCCCTTATACATTTTCTTCATCTTGCCGGTAGGGTGGTTGCAGACGATGCACGCGCCGTTAAAGCTCACCTTGCCGTTGGTAGGGGCGTACACACCGGTGATCACATTGAAGGCGGTGGTCTTACCGGCGCCGTTGGGGCCGATCAGGGCCACGATCTCGCCCTCGTTCACGTCCAGGTTCAGGTTATCGACGGCTACCACGCCGCCGAACTGCATGGTGGCGTTTTCCACTCTCAGCACGTTCTTCACTTCGCTCATTTGGACGCCACCTCCTTCTTGCTCAGGCGCTTGCGCCGCCATCCGGCGATCACATCCGGCAGCTCACGGTCGCCCATGATGCCCCGCCGGAAGAACAGCACCACGATCATGATGATGACAGAGAACACCACCATACGGAAGCCGTTGCGCAGCAGCGGCACCTTGAAGCCGCCGATGGAGGTCTCCATATCCAGGAAGCGCAGCCACCACTCGGAGCAGGCTACATAGGCAAAGGTGGCGATGATGGAACCGGAAATGGAGCCGATACCGCCGATGACCACGATCAGCAGAATCTCATAGGTCATGGTGGTGGCATAGACTCTCGCCTGGGCGTTGGACACGAACATGGCGAACAGTACGCCGCCCACACCGGCGAAGAAGGAGCTGGTGACAAACGCCAGCATCTTGTGCTTGGCCAGATTGATACCCATGGCCTCGGCGGCCACCTCGTCGTCGCGGATAGCCTTGAAGGCGCGGCCGTAGGTGGAGTTCACCAACAGCACGATCACGGCGATGCAGACCATTGCCACAAAAAACGGCACGAAGGTGGACATATACATCACGACCTTGCCGCCGACACGGACATTGAAGTCGGAGAAGGTGGGGAAGTTCTTGATCATATTGGCGCCGTTGGTAACGGGACCCAGCTTCTGCCACTGGAAGATGGCCCGCAGAATCTCCGCAAAGCCCAGCGTGGCAATGGCCAGGTAGTCGGATTTCAGCCGCAGCACCGGCAGGCCGATGAGCCAGGCGAACAGCGCCGCCACACAGCCGCCCAGCAGCATGGCGATCAGTACGCTGAGTATCAGGCTCAGCGTACCGCCGAAACCGGTAGAGCCGAACACCATATCAAAGATATCCCGCAGGGAGTAGGGGATAGCCGCGCCGCCATACAGGTAGTAGACCTGATCCTTGGCCGAGGCCGGCACCATCAGGATCGCGTAAGTATAGGCGCCCAGCAGCATAAAGCCCGCCTGACCCAGGGAAAACAGACCGGCAAAGCCGTTCAGCAGGTTCATGGACACCGCCACCAGCGAATACACCGCCGCCTTTTTCAGCACGGTGAACAGCTGGCTGGTAGGCAGCAGCACCGCCGGCACCTTGGGCAGGATCAGATTCAGGTTTTCCAGCAGCACCACCAGCAGCAGTACGCCCAACGCACAGACCAGCGTAATATAGGCGCTGCGATTGTCTTTCTTTTGCTTCAGCATCACACGCACCTCCTTACACCTTGTCGGTGGTCTTCTCGCCGAACAGGCCGGTGGGCTTAAAGACCAGAATGATGATCAGCAGCGCGAAGGTAAACGCATCGGAGAACACCGTCACGTCCCACGCGGAGGGCAGGCCCTTGATGATGCTCTCGCACACGCCGATGATAAACGCGCCGATCACCGCGCCGGGAATGGAGCCGATACCGCCGAACACCGCCGCCACGAAGGCCTTCAGGCCGGGCAGCGCGCCGATGGTAGGCGTCACAGCGGTATAGCAGCTGAAGTACAGCATGGATCCGATGGCCGCCAGGGCGGAGCCCACGATAAAGGTGGCGGAAATGACGCTGTTGATCTTGATGCCCATCAGCTGAGCCGTCTCAAAGTCCTTGGACACCGCCCGCATACCCATGCCGATCTTGGTATGGTTGATCAGCTGCGTCAGGGCCACGACCAGCAGCACCACCAGCACTGGCGTTACCAGCACGGCCATCTTGGTGGGCGTACCGGCGATGGTCACGGTCTTGGTCAGCACGGGGATATTGGGATAGGTCATCGGCTGGCCGCCGGTGATATAGGTGGCCAGGTTCTGCAGCAGATAGGAAACGCCGATGGCGGAGATCATGACCGACATACGGGGCGCCGTGCGCAGCGGCTTATAGGCCAGGCGCTCAATGGCAAAGCCCAGCGCCACCGTCAGAATCACCACCAGGGGAAGCGAGATGTAAAGCGGCATCGTCGCCGTCAGATAAATGCCCATCAGGCCCGCCGCCATAAACACGTCGCCATGGGCGAAGTTGATCAGGCGCAGGATGCCGTACACCATCGTGTAGCCAATGGCGATCAGGGCGTACTGTCCACCCACCGAAATACCGGAGAGCAGCACGGAAACTGCATATTCCACGAGAAGTTTCCTCCCTTTCCTTTTTTACACATTGCGAGGCCGATACACATCGTGCTCAGATACCCCTACCGAAGCCGGAGCACTCCGGCTCCCGTCGCGTTATCCAAACCGTATGTCCGCCTCTTCAGAAAAGCACCGCTTGGCGGGGGCAAAATGCCCCCGCCAATGCAGATCGCATCCGTAAATTGAGTGCGCTTGCCTTACTTGGACTGGACCTTCTCCAGCACCCAGGTGCCGGCAGCCGTGTCAGCGGTCTTGATGAAAGCGGTATCGCGGACAGCGTCGCCGATGTCGTCAAAAGCGATGTCGCCGGACACGCCGGTGTAAGTCACGCTGGGCAGAGCAGCCTTGATGGCAGCCGCGTCGCCGCTGCCGGCAGCCTTGATGGCCTCCAGAGCGACATAGTAAGCGTCGTAACCCATAGCGGTCACAGCGGAGATGGTGTCGTCGCCGCCGTTGGCAGCCAGAGCGTCAGCGTTCTCGGCCAGGTACTGCTTGATACCGGCATCGAACTCAGGGGAGCCGCCCTCCTGATAGAAGGTGGACACATACAGCTTCACATTGGTGTCCTTGGCGGCAGCCAGGACCATGTTGTCATCCAGCGTATCGCTGCCCAGGATGGGGGCCTCGATGCCCAGAGAAGCGGCCTGGGTGATGATCTGGGTGGCGTAAGCGATGGACACGGGGGTGAAGATCACGTCGGCGTTCTCGCTCTTGGCCTTGTTCAGGTAGGAGCTGAAGTCGGAGTTGTTGGTGGGATAGGAGTCAACGATAACGGTGCCGCCGGCAGCCTCGAAGGTCTTCTTGAAGAAAGCGATCAGGCCCTGGTCGTACTCGTTGCCGTTCTCGCCCAGGCAGTAAGCGACCTTGGCGTTGAACTTCTCCTGCGCGAACTTAGCGTGCACAGCAGCCTGGAAGTCATCCAGGAAGCAGATGCGGAAGTAGTAATCGTTGCCCGCGGTGACGTTGGGGTTGGTGCAGGTGATGCCCATGGCAGCCAGACCGGCGTCATTGAACACGGGGCCGCCGGCCATCGCGCAGCCGGAACCGTAAGTACCCAGGACCATGGACACGCCCTTGCTGACCAGCTCGGAAGCGGCAGTGGGGGCCTTGTCGGTGCTGGAGCCGTTATCGGCCACGACCAGCTCGATGGTGTAGGTCTCGCCGTTCAGCTCCACGGTGGGAGTCTCATAGTTGGCGTACTGGATGCCCAGCAGCTCCTTCTTGCCGCCGGCGGCGGAGTCGCCGGTCAGGGGCTCGAACACGCCCAGCTTGATGACCTTGTCACCGCTGGCGCTGTTGTCATCGGCGGTATTGCTGTCACCGCCGCCGCAGGCGACCAGGGACAGTGCCATGACCAGAGCCAGCAGCAATGCAATAAACTTTTTCATGGTTTTTCCTCCTAAAAATTCTTTTACCGGAACGTTCCTTCCGGTAGAACAGTCTTATTTTAATGGAATATATGCGGAAAAACAATTGTCACATGCTCCGAAATTGTACAAGGGATTGTCCGTCCCAGTCTTGCAAAAGTCGCCTTCCGGCCGCGAAGTGTCCGCTATCCAAAAACACTCACTTTTCTGCCGCGAACACAGGAATTCCCGTCTATTCCCGTTTAACGGTCCTTTTATGTCCTTATTCCGCAAAAAATCGCAAGAATTGACCTATTTCTTTCGCAAAAATAGCATTTATTTCGTAATAATATAATTTCTTTCTATTTTTCCTTTTGCCGGGCGGCAGGGCCTGTCCCATTTGAAGTGCGCCGGGCGGTATGTCCCCCTTTGAAAGACAACCTTTTCGTGATTTTGCACAAGCCGCCCTTGCGGCTCAGGGAAAAAGTTCCGGTTTCTGCCCGATATGCACAAAAAGGACGCCCGCACAGTGGTGCGGGCGTCCTTTTTCAAATGGTCTCATTGCGCATCCGGCGAAACTTCCGTGAAATAGCTCTCGAACACGTCGCCGCTCATGGTCTCGTTGGCCAGCAGATACTCCGCGATCTCCGTCAGCTGCTTCTGATAGGTCCGCAGGATATCCTGCGCTTTCTGATAGGCCTCGTCAATGATGGCGCGGATCTCGCCGTCCATCTCGGCGGCGGTCTTTTCCGAATAGGGCCGGGTGTGCCCCATGGACTTGCCGATAAACACCTCGTCGGAACCGGCGTCAAAGGCCACGGTGCCCAGCTTTTCGGACATGCCGTAGGTGCCCACCATCCGCCGTGCCAGGGAGGTGGCCCGCTGGATGTCGTTGGACGCGCCGGTGGAGATATCGCCCAGCACCAGCTGCTCGGCGGCACGGCCGCCCAGCAGGGACACGATCTGCTGGATCATGTACTCCCGGCTGAGATAGGAGCGATCCTCGTCCGGCAGGGAGATAGTCATGCCGCCTGCCTGACCGCGGGGCACAATGGTGATCTGATGCACCGGATCGTGTTGGGGCAAGGCCCGCATGACAACGGCGTGGCCCGCCTCGTGATAGGCGGTCAGCTTCCGCTCCTGCTGGGGGATGACACGGCTGTGCTTCTCCGGTCCGGCGATGACCTTGATGACCGCCTCGTCGATGCAGGCCTTGTCGATGGCCGCCTTGTCCTGACGGCCCGTCAGCAGCGCCGCCTCGTTCAGCAGGTTTTCCAGGTCCGCGCCGGTAAAGCCGGGCGTCCCCTTGGCCACCTGACCCAGGTCCACGTCCTCCGCCAGCGGCTTGTTGCGGGCGTGGATCTTCAGAATTTCCTCGCGGCCCTTGATGTCCGGCAGACCCACATACACCTGACGGTCGAACCGTCCGGGACGCAGCAGCGCCGGATCGAGAATATCCACACGGTTGGTGGCGGCCAGCACCACGACCCCTTCGTTGGAGCCGAAGCCGTCCATTTCCACCAGCAGCTGGTTCAGGGTCTGCTCCCGCTCGTCGTGGCCGCCGCCCAGACCGCTGCCGCGCTGACGGCCCACCGCGTCGATCTCATCGATGAACACGATGGCGGGCGCGTCCTTCTTGGCCTGCACGAACAGGTCGCGGACGCGGCTGGCGCCGACCCCCACGTACATTTCCACAAAGTCGGAGCCGGAGATAGACAGGAACTTCACCCCCGCCTCACCGGCCACCGCCTTGGCCAACAGCGTCTTACCGGTGCCCGGAGGGCCCACCAGCAGTACGCCCTTGGGGATGTGAGCGCCCAGCTTCAGGTACTTATCAGGGTCCCGGAGGAACTCCACGATCTCCTGCAATTCCTCTTTTTCCTCGTCGGCGCCTGCCACATCCTGGAAGGTGACCTTCTTGTCCCCCTCCGGAATGCTGCTGACCCGCGCCTCGCCGAAGTGGGCCATCTTGTCGTTGACGCCGCCTCCGGCGCCGCCGCCGTTCATGCGGGTCATCAGGTTCATCAGCAGGATAAAGGCCATGATGGCCAGCACATAAGGCAGCAGCACCTGTAACCAGTTGGTGCCCGGCGCGGCGGGATAGTCATACTGGGTGATGATCCCCTTTTCGTACTGCTCCACCACCAGATCGTTCAGATCGTCATAGAACATATCGAAATCGTGCAGGTGGCAGGTGACGGTGGTCTGGTCCTTCAGCGTGGCCGTCAGCCGCGTGTCGCTGATGGCGAAGGACTGCACCTTCTCCTGGACGAACAGCTGGCGCATTTCGCCGTAGGTGATATCGCTCTGGCGGCTCATGGTCCGGGCCAGGTACATCACCACCAGCAGGCACAGCACCAGGAAGAAAATACCCCGGAAATTGATTTTTCTCGTCATGGTTTATTTCCCTCCCTGTCCTACCAGCCGGACGCCCTGCCAGCTCTGGTCGCCGCCCACGCTGATGACCAGGAACGGCTTGGCCTGGATGGCGGACACCGGAACGTAGGGGTTGTTCCAGCTGCGGGCATCCAGCGAGCCTGTGCGGTTGTCCCCCAGCGGGAAGAAGCAGCCCTCCGGCACGGTAAAGCTCTTGTCGCACTCGGTGATCCCCTGGGCCGGAAGATAATCCTCCTCCAGCTGCTGGCCGTTGATATACACGAATCCGCCCGCGAAAGTGATCTCATCCCCCGGCAGGCCGATGACCCGCTTCACCAGCACCTTGTTCAGCTCGTCGCTCCAGAAGGTGACGATGTCGCCCCGCTCCGGCATAGGACTGCCCACCACATAGGGCAGATGCAGCCCCACCAGCACCGACTTGGTGGGCAGCGTGGTCTCCATGGAGCCGCTGGGCACCCATGCGATCTGTAAAATGAATTTAAAGGTGACGAACACGGCGGCCAGAATGAGGATGACCTCTTTCCACTCCTTCCAGAACCGCTTCAGCGTCATTTTCTCTTTCTTCTGCGGCTGGCCGGCAGGCTCCTGCCGTTCCATCCGCTTCCCCTCGTTGTTCATAGGGCGTCGCCCTCCTGTTCTGTCCGCCTCTCGGCGGGAAATTGGCCATCATGACATTTGTCAAAAAGCCTCGCAGAGTTCGCGCCCGCAGGCGCGAAATAGTCAAATCATTTTTCTGACATCGGCACGTTAAGAAAATATGCCTGTGGCATATTTTTAGTGCCGATCTCGGCGGCTATGCCGCCGTAGCATCCATCTTGCCTTCCACTGCACTGTCAGGAGAAATAGATTCCCACGCCAGTCCGCGGACTGGCTCGGAATGACTGGTTTTCTTTTGGCAATGAAATCATCAGATTTCATGCCAGCTGCTTTACTTGCTGTATACCTCCGGCTTCAGTACGCCGATGCAGGGGTAATTACGGTACTGCTGGGCGTAGTCCAGACCGTAGCCCACCACGAACTCATCCGGCACCTCGAAGCCGGACAGGTCGGCCACGATGGGCTTCTCCCGGCGGGCGGGCTTATCCAGCAGCGTCACGATGGTGATGGACGCCGCGCCCTTGGTGTTCAGGTAGTTCTTCAGGAAGTACAGCGTGTTACCGGAATCCAGGATATCCTCCACCACGATGATGTGGCGGCCGGTGATGTCCTTTTGGAGATCGCGGGTGATCTGCACCACGCCGGAGCTCTTGGTGCCGTTGTTGTACGAGGACACGCCGATGAACTCGATCTCGCTCTTCATCTGCGTGGCGCGGACCAGGTCCGCCATGAAGATGAAGCAGCCCTTCAGCACACCCACAAAGATGGGGTCCTTGTCGTGGAAACGGTCGTACAGCTCGTCGCCCATCTCCTGCACCCGCTTCTGCAGCTGCTCCTCCGACATCAATACCTTCAAGATGTCCTGCTCCATGTTGCTCTTACCCATTCCCGGTATCCTCCTTATGGTTTTCTCGTTTGTTGATGATGATCGCTATGGTTTCGCCGCTCTCCGGCGATGATCTCTCCTTGATGCTGTATACGGCGTAAGGTTCTCCGTCCACGCACACCACGGGAATACGGTCCCGTTCCTCAATAGGAACACCCCCGTCGGCAAACAGCCGCTTGAGACTGCGGCTGCCCCGCTCCGTCTCCATGCGGTCGCTGCTTTTCCAGGTCCGCACAGTAATGGTGCGGCCTTCGCCGCCTTGTACGATGATGTGGTACTGCCCCCAGGCGTTCTCCCCCTGGGTCAATACCTGCTCCGGCGGCGCTTCCTCTTTGACGGTCAGCCGCAGCCAGCCGTTCCGGCACACGGCCCGTGCACCGTCCGGCAGGTCCAGCGTCCCGCCGCGCTCCGCCAAGGCCAGCATGGCGTCAATATGCACCGCGCCCACGTCCTTTTTCCCCGTGGGCAGCCGCTCCAGCAGCAGCCGCGCCATCCGGGGCCGCAAGGGCTCCGGCGCGGCCAGCAGCACCGCCGTCTCCACCGCCGTGCCAGACGGCGGCAGATATTCCGCCGCCAGCGTGTCCAGATAGCCGTTCTCTCTCCGCAGTATCTCCGCCGTGCGGCCGATGGCCCGCTCCAGCGCGGGGTTGATGGTCTCCAGCGCCGGCCACAGCTCCCGCCGCAGACGGTTGCGGGCGTAGTGGGTGTCCTCGTTGGTGCTGTCCTCCACGTGGGACAGATGATGCGCTTCCAGATAGTCCTCGATCTCGGTGCGGCTGGTTTGCAGCAGCGGCCGCACGATACGGCCACGCACCGGCGGAATGCCGCCCAGCCCCTCCGGGCCTGTGCCCCGCAGCAGGTTCAGCAGAACGGTCTCCGCCTGGTCCTGGGCGTGGTGGGCGGTGGCGATCCGCGCCGCGCCGATCTGCTCCGCCGTGCGGAACAGGAAATCATACCGCAGCTTCCGCCCGGTCTCCTCCACGCCAAGGCCCCAGCGCGCCGCCGTCTCATAGACCGGCGCGGCCTCGGTATAGAAGGGGACATTCATCGTCCGGCACAGCTCACGGACGAAATCCTCGTCCCGCTGGGCCTCCGGCCGCATCCGGTGGTTCAGATGGCCCGCCGCCACGGTGAAGCCGCGTTCCGCCGCGATACTCGCCAGATAGTGCAGCAGGCACACGGAGTCCCGCCCGCCGGACACGGCGCACAGCAGTACGCCGCCTTGGGGCGGCAGCATATGCCACCGCTCCATCCAGGGAATCAGGTCCATGGCTCACCCCTCGTCGCCGTAGCGGTTTTCCAGCGTGCCGAAAGCCGTATACTCCGGCATCCACCGCAGCTCCACCTTGCCGGTCTCGCCGTGGCGGTTCTTGGCCACGATGCACTCGGCAATGTTGCGCTTTTCCGTGTCCTCATTATAATAGTCGTCCCGGTACAGGAACATGACGATATCGGCGTCCTGCTCGATGGCGCCGGATTCACGCAGGTCCGACAGCATGGGCCGCTTGTTGTCGCGCTTTTCGTTGGCACGGCTCAGCTGGGAAAGACACAGCACCGGCACCTGCAATTCCTTGGCCATGATCTTCAGCATACGGCTGATATCGGACACCGCCTGCTGACGGTTTTCTCCGGCATAGCCCTTTCCGCCGGCGCTGGTCATCAATTGCAGATAGTCGATAACCACCAGGCCCAGGTTATCCAGGCGGCGGCACTTGGCGTTCATGTCTGCCGCCGTCAGCAGGGGGTTGTCGTCGATGCGGATATCCATGCGGCTGAGATTGGAAGCCGCTTCGGCGATCCGCTGCCAGTCGCTCTCCCGCAGGTTGCCGGTGGTCAGCCGGGTGTTTTCCACCAGGCCCTCCGTGGCGATGAGGCGGGTCACCAGCTGTTCGCGGGACATTTCCAGGGAAAAGATGGCCACGGTCTTGCCAGAACTTCTGGCCGCCGACAGGGCCACGTTCAGTGCCATACTGGTCTTGCCCATGCCGGGACGGGCCGCCAGCAGCAGCAGGTCGGACTTGTTCAGGCCGTTGATCTTGCTGTCCACAGCGGAAAAACCGGTGGACAGGCCCGCCAGATTGCTCTCGCTGTCAGACAGCTCCTCCAGCCGGGCCATCACATCCTGCAGCACCTGGCTGACCGGCACCATGGTCTGGGCGCTGCGGCCCCGGCGGATGGCGTACACCCTCTGCTCCGCCGATTCCAGCATATCGGCGGCGGACGCGCCGCCCTCCTGCACCATGGCGGTGATCTTGGCGGCGGCGGACGCCACCTGCCGCATCAGCGCCTTATCCCGGACGATCTTCACATACTCGCCCACGTTGGCGGAGGTAGGCGTCACCTCCATCAATTGCAGCAGATAGGGACGCGTACCCTCGTTATACAGGCCGTTTTTCTCCATCTCGCTGGCCACGGTCACGCCGTCCACCGGCTGGGAATAGACAAACATGTGGGCAATGGTCTCGAAAATCTCCCGGTTCTGACGCAGGTAGAAGTCCTCCGCCTGTAACTGATCCATCACATCCTTGACGCAGTCGCCGTCAATGAGCATGGAGCCCAGCACCGCCTGCTCCGCCTCGGCGGAATGGGGCATAGCCCGCATCAATAATTCGTCCATTGTCACACCTGCCTTTCGTGGGGGCGCTTTTATAAAAGCCTCGCAGAGTTCGCGCCCGCAGGCGCGAAAAAATTAAATCATTTTTCTGACGACATGCGCGTCAGAAAAATTCTTCTCGGCCAGCAAGTGCACCCATCGGGTGCGCGCAGTCGGCCGCAATCCCTTTTGGCAATGAAATCGAAGATTTCATGCCAGTAAATTTTACTTCTCCTCCACCACCAGCACGTTCACGATGCCGCTGATCTCAAAGCCCAGCTTGGCCTTCACCTGATAGCTGCCAAAGGACTTGATGGGCTCGTCGATGACCAGCTTCTTGCTGTCCACGTCCATGCCGTACTGGGCCTTCAGGGCGTCGGCAATGGCGGCGCTGGTAACGGCGCCGAACAGCTTGCCCTCATTGCCGCCCTTGGCGGCGATCTTCACCTGGCAGCCCTGGAGCTTCTCGGCGATAGCCTCGGCAGCCGCCTTGGCCTCGGCGTCGGCCTTGGCCTTGGCCTTGTCACGCAGCCTCATGGTGTTCACCGCGTCAGCCGTGGCGGGCACCGCCACGCCGCGGGGGATCAGGTAGTTGCGGGCGTAGCCCTCGGCGGCCTCGATCATCTGGCCCTTCTTGCCCTTGCCCCGCACATCCTGCGTCAAAATCACTTTCATTGGTATGTCCTCCTAATGTCAGATTGGTTGGTTTGTTGTTGTAGAAATGGGTTCCTATGGACGGTTCGTAGGGGAGGGGCTCTGCCCCTCCCTCTCTGCATCGTCAACTGGCGGGCGGGGTAGAACCCCGCCCCTACGCACGTTGCAAGAGCCGTTCCTTACAAAAGCACACGGATCATCAATCCTCGAAATATTGATCGATCGCCGCCAGCAGCTTCTCCTTGGCCTCGGCCACGGTGATGCCCTTGGCCTGACCGCCTGCGGTAGTGGAGTTGCCGCCGCCGCCCAGCGCTTCCAGGATCACCTGCACGTTCACCTCGCCCAGGGACCGGGCGGACATATACACGCCGTCATCCTTCCGGTACATCACAAAGGAGGCCCGGATGCCCCGGATGGTCAGCAGCTCGTCGGCGGCCTTGGCGGCGGTGACCCGGTCGTATGCCTCATCCGCCGCCACAATGGCGATGTCGCCGTGGTATATCTCCGCCTGGCGCATGATGGCGTAACGGGTCACCATGGCGTCCAGGTCGCTCTGGAACATCCGCTGCACATCCTGGGTGTCCGCCCCGGCGCGGCGCAGATACGCCGCCGCCTCGAAGGTGCGGCCGCCGGTGCGGTTGGTAAAGTTCTTGGTGTCCAGCACCACGCCCGCCAGCAGGGCCTCTGCCTCGCTCTTGAGAATATCGGCAGGCTCCACCAGATACTGCATCAGTTCCGTCACCAGCTCGCTGGCGGAGCTGGCGTAGGGCTCGTGGTAGTTCAGCGTCATCTTGTCGATGTAGCTGCTGCCGCGGCGGTGATGGTCGATGACCGCCACGCGGGTACAGCTCTCCAGCAGGGGCTCGGATTCCACACTGTCGGGCCGGTTGGTGTCCACCACCACCAGCAGCGTGTCCGGCTGGGCGTGCAGAAACGCCGTTTCGCCGGTAACGAACACACCGCTGTACTCCGACATCTGCTGCAAAGCCCGCAGCACCGGATGGGCGGCGTTATTCTCGGTGTCAATGACGATCTGCACCTTTTTGCCCAGCTTGCGACCGATGCAGCAGATGCCCGCCGCCGCGCCCAGGGAATCCATGTCGGCGTATTTGTGGCCCATGACGTATACGTTCCGGGCGTCGTCTATCAGCTCCCGCAGGGCGTTGGCCATCACGCGGGATTTCACCTTGGTGCGCTTCTCCGTAGTCTTGGAGCGGCCGCCGTAGAACTCGAAGTTGTTCCGGTCCTTCACCACCGCCTGGTCGCCGCCCCGGCTCAGTGCCATCTCCAACGCCAGGTCGGCGTTTTTGAACAGTCCGTCAAAGCTGTCGCCGTCCCGGCCCACGCCGATAGACAGCGTGGCGCTGACGCCGCCGCTCTCCACCGTGCGGACGCTGTCCAGCACGTCGAACTTCTTCTCGGCGTATACGGTGAAATCCTTCTCCTCCATCAGGAAGAGATAGCGGTCCCGGTCATACCCCAGCAGCAGGCCGCCGCTGTCGGCGCACCAGTCGTTGAGCTTTCCCTCGATGTCCGCCAGCAGGGCTGAGCGCTTGCTTTCCGGGCAGGCCTTCATCAGGTCCTCATAGTTGTCGATCATCAGAATGGCCACGGCGGGACGGGTCATGTCCAGTGTCTGGCGCATCTGCTCGCTCTCGGTAATATCCAGCCAGTAGGTGGTGGCCAGCATACTGTGGTCGCCCTTCAGCTCGTCGGTATGGCTCAGCGCGCCGTACACCCGGTAGGTCCGGTGGTTCCACACCACATACTCCGGCGCTTCCCGCTTGCCGTCCCGCAGCCAGTGGCTGTCAAACCCCGGCACCGCGTCCGTCACCGTCACCTCAAACAGTTTATCCTTCAGGTCCGTCAGCGCGATGAACCGGTCGTTGCCCCACAGCACCTCTCCGGTATTCAGGTCGAACACCAGCATGGGCAGCGGCGTATACAGCATATTGCTGGAGCGGGCGGTGTCCAGTCCGCCGCTGACACGGTCCAGGTATTGCCGCACACTGCGCTGGGCCATACGGTTGCGCCGCACCCCCACATACAGCACCAGCGCCGAAACCAGTGCCTCGGCAATGGCCAGCAGCGGCGAAAAGGGGATGGTGGCAATGACAAAGGCGACCAGGCACATGCCGTACAGCATGATATTGGTGCGGAAGCCGCGGATGAGCTTTTTACTCAAGGTGACACCTCATTTCCAATGGGAATACCACTCCAATTTACAATCATTGTTTATTATATCACACCCTTTTGGTTATCTCAACAGCAAAAATAGGCTTTTCCCCTTGGCGGACACAGTTTATCCGGACGTAAAAAAGAGGCCGACGCCGCACAAAGCGGCATCGGCCTCTTTCCTATACGATCTGAACAGGCGCAGTCTCTGGTGTAACCGGGGTGTAAATCGGGATGATCTCTTCTCACAAAGCCAGAGATCGCAGGCATTTGCGGCGCGTTATCAATACATGCCGCCCATGTCGCCCATGCCGGGCGCGGCAGCGGGTGCGGGAGGCTCAGGCTTGTCGGCCACCAGAGACTCGGTGGTCAGCACCATGCCGGACACGCTGGCGGCGTTCTCCAGGGCGCTGCGGGTCACCTTGGCGGGGTCTACGATGCCGTTGGCGATCATGTCGCAGTACACTTCCTTGTAAGCATCGAAGCCGTAGCCGGTCTTGCGGCTGCTGCGGACCTTCTCCAGCACCACGGAGCCGTCGATGCCGGCGTTGGCGGCGATCTGACGGATGGGCTCCTCCAGCGCCTTGGCTACCATCTGTACGCCCACCTTCTCGTCGCCCTCGGTGCTCTTCAGCAGAGCGGTGACGGCGGGGATCACGTTGACGAAGATGGTACCGCCGCCAGCCACGATGCCTTCCTCAACGGCGGCCTTGGTGGCGTTCAGGGCATCCTCGATGCGCAGCTTCTTCTCCTTCATCTCGGTCTCGGTGGCAGCGCCCACCTTGATGACAGCCACGCCGCCGGCCAGCTTAGCCAGACGCTCCTGCAGCTTTTCCTTGTCATACTCGCTGGTGGTGACGCCGATCTGGGCACGAATCTGAGCAACACGGTCCTTGATGGCCTGCTGGTCGCCCATGCCGTCCACGATGATGGTGTTCTCCTTGGTGACCTTGATCTGGCGGGCACGGCCCAGCATATCGATGGTGGTATCCTTCAGGGTCAGGCCCAGCTCCTCGCTGATGACCTGGCCGCCGGTCAGGATGGCGATATCCTGCAGCATCTCCTTGCGGCGGTCGCCGAAGCCGGGGGCCTTGACGCACACCACGTTCAGCACGCCCTTCAGGCGGTTCACCAGCAGGGTGGACAGGGCCTCGCCCTCCACGTCCTCGGCGATGATGAACAGCTTCTTGCCGCTCTGCAGCATCTGCTCCAGCAGGGGCAGGATGTCGGAGATGACGGAGATCTTCTTATCGGTGATCAGGATATAGGGATCGTCCACGATGGCTTCCATCTTCTCGGTATCGGTGACCATGTAGGGGGTGATATAGCCGCGGTCGAACATCATGCCTTCCACGACCTCGCTGTACGTCTCGGCGGTCTTGGACTCCTCGATGGTGATGACGCCGTCGGCGGAGACCTTCTCCATAGCCTCGGCGATCAGCTTGCCGATGTTCTCGTCACCGGAGGAGACAGCGCCCACGCGGGCGATATCGTCGGTGCCGTTGACCTTCTGGCTCTGGGCCTTGATGGCGGCCACGGCGGCGTCCACAGCCTTGGCCATGCCCTTCTTCATGACGACGGGGTTAGCGCCGGCGGCCAGATTCTTCAGACCCTCGCGGATCATGGCCTGGGCCAGCAGGGTAGCGGTGGTGGTGCCGTCGCCGGCCACATCGTTGGTCTTGGTGGACACCTCGCGCACCAGCTGCGCGCCCATGTTTTCAAACGGGTCGTCCAGCTGGATCTCCTTGGCGATGGTCACGCCGTCGTTGGTGATCAGGGGAGTGCCGAACTTCTTATCCAGCACCACATTGCGGCCCTTGGGGCCCAGGGTGACTTTTACGGTATCGGCCAGCTGGTTAACGCCGGCTTCCAGTGCCTTGCGGGCCTCGTCGCCGCGCTTAATGATCTTAGACATAAAACATTGCCTCCAAATTAGTGAGATAAAGGGGTGCAGGGGTCTCCCCTGCTTTGCCGCCGCAGGCGGCAAACTTTTCCAATCATTTTTCCGGCGGCGTGTACGTCGGAAAAATACCCCGGCTTAGCCGCCCTGGGCGGCGTCACCAGTGACCGATGTCAACTGGTGAGGGGGATATATAAGGGGGATTTCATCCCCCTTATAAGAATCACTCCACGATCGCCAGAATGTCGCCCTGCTTGACGATGATGTACTCCACCTCGTCCAGCATGACCTTGGTTCCGGCATACTTGTCGGTAATGACCTTGTCGCCGGGCTTCACGGACATGGTAACGGTCTTGCCGTCCACGGTGCCGCCGGGGCCTACCGCGATCACCTCTGCCACAGAGGGCTTCTCCTTGGCGCTTCCGGTCAGGATGATGCCACCCTTGGTGGTCTCCTCGGCCTCGGTCATCTTCAGCACCACACGGTCAGCAAGCGGTGTCAGCTTCATAGTTGGTTGCCTCCTTATATGTTTTATTTCATTACGAAAACAGATTCAGCGTTAGCACTCGATTCCTTTGAGTGCTAACGCTGATAATCATACCACACTTTTCCTGAATTTCAAGGGGGAAAATGCAAATATCATAAAAAATTCACAAACGAAGCACAAAGCCTCGGAATGACAGCGTAGGGGAGGGGCTCTGCCCCTCCTGCCGTTCAACGACAGTACTATTGTAAACCGAACGGGTGGGGTAGAACCCCGCCCCTACGGAAATTTGAAACCGCAAGACTTTTCGCCCGTTATCTCGCCGTGGCGTTGCAGGAGCAGCCCTCCGGGCCGAAGAAATTCAGCTTCTTGTCGCTCATGCGGATGGTCACATCGCTGTTGGTCACGCACTCGCCGTCCAGGCAGGTGACGATGTCCGGTTTCTCCGAATGGATATGCACCACCTGCGGCGTGGAGCAGTGGGCATACTCCGGAAACTTACGGTATTCGCCCTTGGAATACGGCCCCACGAACTTGGCGAAGGTGACGCGGCTGACCTTTTTCACCACCAGCGTATTCAGCACACCGTCATCCATCCGGGCCTCGGCCACCGGCATGAAGCCGCCGCCGTAGTACCGGCCGTTGCACACCGCCACCAGCGAATAGTTGCCCTCCACGGCTACGCCGTCCAGCTCCACTGTCCAGTGGGAGCCGATGCCCTTGAACAGGAAGTTCACCGCCAGCGAGGCGATGTAGCTGGCCTTGCCGTCCAGCAGCGGACTTTCGCTGTATTTATGTACGTCGGCGGCCACACGGGCGTCGATACCGGAGCAGGCAATGGTCAGGGCGATGCGTCCGTTCACGTCGATGGCGTCCATGGGGAACTGCGGGCCGTCCCACAGGTTCTCCGCGTCCTCGAACTGGGCGGCGGCGCTGCCGAAGTTCTTCAGGAAGTCGTTGCCGGTGCCCACGGGGATCACGGTCATGGCGGCGTTGTCGTAGCCGATGATGCCGTTGGCCACCTCGTTGACGGTGCCGTCGCCGCCGCAGGCATAGAACCGCAGCTCGTCCCCGGTCTGGCACAGCTTGCGGGCCAGCTCGGTGGCGTGGCCCTGATTCTTGGTGAGGATGCACTGCACCTCCTGCCCATGCTTCTCCCGCAGGGCTTCCGCCATGTCGTAGATGCGCTGCCGGCTGTCATGTTTTCCGGCATTGGGATTGATAATAAAAACGTGCTTCACAGTAGCATCCCTCCGCAGAGTGTTTTTTATATTGTATCAGCGCTGTGGGAAATTGGATGAACAAACCTTTAATTTTGCATCGACGGTTATCGTAATATCACAGAGGCATTGGACTCGAATCCCGGCCCCCTCTGAGAGGGGGCTGTCGAGCGAAGCGAGACTGGGGGAGAGAATAAAATGCTTCCATTCTCTCCCTCCGTCATGACCTTCGGTCATGCCACCTCCCTCACAGAGGGAGGCTTTGGACGTGTGCCGCATCACACTTTGTTGCCATACATGAACACATCGCACTTGATCATGCCATTATAGAGTTTCCGCTTCTTGGTGGCCTGCTGGCCGAAGGTGCGCTCGAACTCCGTATGGCTGGAAAGCACCAGTGTGCGCCAGCCCTCCGGCAAACGCCGCCACACCTTGCCGAACTCCCGGTACAGCTCCTCCGCTTCCTGCTTTTCCATCAGGCGCTGGCCGTAGGGCGGGTTGGTCACCAGCTGGCCGTAGGGGCTGTTCCGGTGGAAGGTGCGCATGTCCGCCACCTCGAACCGGATATCCTCCGCCACACCGGCCTTGTGGGCGTTGGAGCGGGCGATGGCCACCGCCTGAGGGTCTACGTCGCCGCCCCAAATGTCGTAGCTGCCGTGGAACTCCTTGTCCCGTGCCTCGTCCTTGGCCTGCTGCCAGCTATTGCCGGGCACAAACCCCCACTGCTCTGCGTCAAAGGCCCGGTTCAGGCCCGGCGCACGGTTGCGGGCGATCAGCGCCGCCTCGATGGGGATGGTGCCGCTGCCGCAGAAGGGGTCGCAGAAGGGATCGCGGCCCCGGTAGCGGCTCAGCTGCACCAGCGCCGCCGCCAGTGTCTCCCGCAGCGGCGCTTCCACGCCTACGGCCCGGTAGCCCCGCTTGAACAGACCCTCGCCGCTGGCGTCCAGCGTCAACAGCACCTGATCCTTGAAGATGGCGAAGCGCACCTGATACTTGGCGCCGGTCTCCGGGAACTGCTCCAGATGATAGGCGGACTTCATCCGCTCCACCATGGCCTTTTTGATGATGCTCTGGCAGGCGGGGACGGCGTGGAGCTGGGAGGAGATGGAGTACCCCTTCACCGGGAAGGCCGCGTCACGGGGCAGATAGTCCTCCCACGCCACGGCGCGGGTGCCCTGAAACAGCTCCTCGAAGCTGCGGGCGGGGAAATCCGCCAGCACCAGCATCACCCGCGCGCCGCAGCGCAGGTTGATGTTCAGCCGGGCGCAGTCGGCCAGCGTGCCGCGGCACAGGACGCGGCCGTTCTCCGCCTTCACGTCCTGTAAGCCCAGCCGTTTGCACTCATCACTCACCAGCTTTTCCAGTCCCAGCAGACAGGGGATCACATATGTATACATCACGTTACCTCGAAAAATGTCATATATAAATATCAGTATACCGGACTCTGCGTAAAAGCGCAAGGCAAACGGCAAAAAAATAACAGTGGAAGAATCGCCGCCCATCGTGTATAATAGAAAGTACCCCGAAATCACGGCCTTACAGGCCATGTAAACTTCAGGTTGCGCGAAAATTTCGGGCAAAACGGCAAACGCAACTTGAAGTTGATAGACATTTCCGGAATGTATGGTACACTATCGGCAGAAAGAAACGGAGGAAGCAGAGAATGTCCTTTGGAGAGCAGCTACAGGAGGTGCGGCGGAGCAACGGCATGACGCAGGAGCAGTTTGCCGAGGCGTTACAGGTGTCCCGTCAGGCGGTGAGCCGGTGGGAGTCGGGCCGCAGCTACCCGGAGGTGGATAAGATCCTCTATATCTGCAACCGCTACGGCGTGTCCATCGGCACACTGTTTGCCGAGGAGAATCCCACTCCCGACAGCGGCAGGCCCCAGCCGCCTCAGACGGCGGCCCAGCCGCCCAGGGACAGCCTGTTCACCTCGCTGGATTCTTTCATCACCAACTTATCCCCCAAAAGCAAGTGGATCGGCATGGGCATTCTGGTGGGCGTGGCGCTGCTGGCGTTGCTGATCGGCCTGTGCCTGAAAGGAGGAAGCGGAGACATGTCAACGATCATATGGATCGCCGCCATCGTCATCTTTGGCGTGGTGGAGGCGGCCACGGTAGGACTGGTGTCCATCTGGTTCGTCATCGGCAGTGCGGCAGGCCTGATCGCCGCCGTGCTGGACGCGCCCATCTGGCTTCAGGTGGTGGTGTTCTTCATCGTGTCCATTGCGGCGCTGATCGCCACGCGGCCGCTGGTGAGGAAGCTGGGCAGCAAGGGCGGCACCGCTACCAACGCCGACCGGGTGCTGGGCGGCACCGCCCGCGTTACCGAGACCATCGACAACACCATCCCCTCCGGCGAGGTGTACATCGACGGCAAAACATGGACAGCCCGCAGCGAATCCGGCGCGGTCATCGCCCCGGAGACGCTGGTAAAGGTCATCCGTCTGGAGGGCGTGAAGCTGTATGTGGACGTTCCCCATAACGTATAAAACGCAAGCAGAAATCTGTACATTATTTTAAGAAAATAGGAGGAAAAGAAAATGGGAGGCTATATTGCGATCGGCGTACTGGTGGTTCTGATCCTGATCCTTGTGGTCAGCAGCATCCACGTGGTACAGCAGTCCAAGGCATTTGTGGTGGAGCGTCTGGGCTCCTTCAGCGCGGTGTGGGGCAACGGCCTCCACTG
>CAKTMW010000022.1 GCA_934574095.1 uncultured Oscillospiraceae bacterium
AAGAAAACTATGAAACATCTGATGTCCGGTAACGAGGCCACCGCCCGTGGCGTCTACGAAGCCGGTATCAAAGTCTGCTCCGCGTATCCCGGCACCCCCAGCACCGAGATTCTGGAGAACATGCCCCAGTACGGCAAGGACGTGTACTGCGAGTGGGCTCCCAACGAGAAGGTCGCCGCCGAGGTGGCCTACGGCGCGTCCGTGGCCGGTTCCCGCGCCTTCTGCACCATGAAGATGGTGGGCCTGAACGTGGCCGCCGACCCCCTGTTCACCGCCGGTTACATGGGCGTTAACGGCGCTTATGTGGTGGTCACCGCCGACGACCCCAGCTGCCATTCCTCCCAGAACGAGCAGGACAACCGCCACTATGCCCGCGCTGCCAAGATCGCCATGGTGGAGCCTTCCGACGCCCAGGAGTGCAAGGACTTCGTGAAGCTGGCCTGCGAGATTTCCGAGGAGTTCGACACCCCCGTGCTGTACCGCACCACCACCCGCGTCTGCCATTCCAAGGGTCTGGTGGAGTTCGGTGAGCGCACCAAGCACGTGGCCCCTGAGTATAAGCGCAACACCCGCAAGTACATCTGCGCCCCCGCCAACGCTTACGCCAACCATCCGCTGGTGGAGGAGCGTCTGGTGAAGCTGGCCGAGTACGGCTGCACCACCGCTTTGGAGAACGGCCTGAACAAGCTGGAGATGGGCGACGGCAAGGTGGGCGTCATCACCGCCTCCATCGCCTATGAGTACGCCAAGGAAGTGTTCCCTGAGGGTACGTCCTTCCTGAAGCTGGGCCTGACCTATCCCCTGCCCATGAACCTGATCCGCGACTTCGCCAAGAAGGTGGAGAAGCTGTACGTCATCGAAGAGCTGGAGCCCTTCATGGAGAACGAGATCAAGGCCGCCGGTATCGACTGCACCGGCAAGGAGCTGACCGGCGTGATGTACGAACTGAACACCGAGCTGGTGCGTGAGCGTGTGCTGGGTATCAAGCCCAACTACAAGACCATCACCGACGTGCAGGTGGCCAAGCGTCCTCCCGCACTGTGCCCCGGCTGCCCCCACCGCGGCTTCTTCTACACCCTGTCCAAGAACAAGAACTACGTGGTCACCGGCGATATCGGCTGCTACACCCTGGGCTTTGCGCCTCCCCTGAACTGCATGGACGTGTGCATCTGCATGGGCGGCGGCTTCTCCGCCGGCATGGGCATGGCCAAGTCCTTCCAGCGGGAGGGCGTCACCGATAAGGTGGTGTTCGGCGTCATGGGCGACTCCACCTTCTTCCACAGCGGCATGACCGGCGCTGCCGAGATCATCTACAACAACGGCCGCATGATCCCCTGCGTGCTGGATAACCGCATCACCGGCATGACCGGCCATCAGGACAACCCCGGCTCCGGCTATACCCTGATGGGCGAGGAGGCTCCCATGCTGAGCGTGGAGAGCATCTTCAAGACCTACGGCTTCGACCCCGTGCTGACCGTTGATCCCCAGGACCTGGCCGCCATGAAGGCCACCGTCAACACCGCCGTGGCCGCCCTGAACGAGGGCAAGCACCCCGCCATCGTCACCCGCCGTCCCTGCCTGCTGATCAAGCGCGTGAAGCATGATCTGGGCATGTGCGTGGTGAATACCGACAAGTGCGTGGGCTGCAAGAGCTGCCTGAAGGTGGGCTGCCCTGCCATTTCCATGGAGAACGGCAAGGCGGCTGTGGATCGCACCCAGTGCGTGGGCTGCACCGTCTGCGCCCAGGCCTGCCCCGTTGGTGCTATTGAAAAGGAGGAGAAATAATCATGTCTAACGTCAAGAGCTGTCTGTTGGTCGGCGTCGGCGGTCAGGGCGCGATCCTGATCTCCAAGATCATGTCCAACGGTTTTATGAAGGCCGGTTATGATGTCAAGCAGAGCGAGGTCCACGGTATGGCCCAGCGCGGCGGCTCCGTGTCCACCCAGGTCCGCTGGGGCGACAAGGTGTACGGTCCCGTGTTCGGCAAGGGCGAGGCCGATATCATGGTGGCGCTGGAGAAGATGGAAGCCGTCCGCTACGCGGAGTTCCTGAACCCCGACGGTGTGGCCGTCATCAACGACTACGCCATCAAGTCCACCACCATCGCCTCCGGCGCCGAGGAGTATCCTGAGGGCTGCATCGAGGCCATGCAGAAGAATTTCAAGACCATCGCCGTTCCCGCCAGCGATATCGCTATCCAGCTGGGCAACGCCAAGTGCATGAATGTGGTGCTGTTCGGCGCTATGTGCGACTCTCTGGGCTGCCCGGAGATCGACTGGGAGCAGATCGTGGCCGAGACCGTCCCCGCCAAGGTCAAGGAACTGAACCTGAAGGCCTTCCGCGCCGGACGCGAGGCCGCCAAGGCCAGTAAGTAAGCGTAATCACCCCTTTCTATACCATATCTCTGTAAAAAGGACAGCCCGCCGAATGGTGGGCTGTCCTTTTTTGAATGTGACTATCATATAGGGGAGTTTCGCGCTCCGGCGCGAGTCACTTTTGGCCGCTGTCCCAAAAGTGACCAAAAGGACAGCTTAAACCTGCGGTTTAAGAATCCGCGCACGCTGCTCATTTTGCAAATTTGCGGTCTTTTACCACGCGCTCACAGAACATTGCCGTTATCGTTTCATATGACGCATTGACTTTCGTCTTGCGCCGCTTCCGCTCATTACTGCAACGGTAGAGCCAACAGCGTTTTTCGACGGTGGTATCAGCGGCAGCGGCGCAGAAGCAGAGACGATTCGATAACAAAACGAAAAAGAAGAACTTGCGCAAACGTGTGGTATGCAGTCACGATTTTGCACAGCGTATAGCACGCAAGGAAGTGAAGAAACCATTGGTTTCTTCCGGCTCTTTTGGCTACTTTTCCAGTCGGTGCGTTAAGAAAATATGCCGGTGGCATATTTTTAGCATCCGATCTCGGCGGCTATGCCGCCGTAGCATCCGCTGTGGTTACACAGCGTGATTGGGAAAAGCGGGTCGCCGAAGGCCGCCCTCGCGCTCGGAAGTGCGAAGCATCTCCATACCGGGGACACGGATTCCCACGCCAGTGACGGCGGTCACTGGCTCGGAATGACAGGAATTGGGACGGATACCCCAAGGGCACTCGTTCCGCTGCGCTCCACAGCGCTCGTCGTCCGCCCCTACGAAATCATACGATAATTGTCTTCACTCCGCCGGGCATGAAAAACGGCCGTCGAAAGACGGCCGTTTTTCATTATTTGTGGCTGCAATGGCCGCCGCAGTGTGAGCAGTTGCCAGTGCAGCTGGCGGAGCAGAGGCTCTTGCCCTGCTTTTTATTTTTGATGAGGGAATGGACAATGGAAGTGACAATGGCGATCAGAACAAGACAAATCAGAATATCAGCCACGGCAAGTGCGCTCCTTTCTCAGAATAAATAAGGGATTGTGTACGGGGAAATTACATCTTCACGCTCAGCTTGGTAGCGTCCTTGTAGGGACGGAACAGCATGTACAGCAGGCCGGCCAGAACGATGACGGCCACGATGGTGCCGATGATGCTGCCGGCGCCCACAGCCCAACCGCCGAACTGGTTGATCATCAGGGCGATCAGGTAAGCGAAGCCGCACTGATAGCCGATGGCGAACCACGTCCACTTGGCGTTGTTCATCTCACGCTTGATAGCGCCGATGGCCGCGAAGCAGGGAGCGCACAGCAGGTTGAACACCAGGAAGGAGTAGCCGCTGATACCGGTGAAGGCAGCACTGATGGCGTCATAGACAGTGCCTTCGCCGCCGCCGTACAGAACGCCCAGCGTACCGACGATGTTCTCCTTTGCCACCAGACCGGTGATGGAGGCCACGGTAGCCTGCCAGTTGCCCCAGCCCAGAGGCGCGAAGATCCAGGCGATGGCGTTGCCGATCTTGGCCAGGATGGAGCTGTCGATCTGCTCCTCAGACAGCATCTGGAACTGGCCGTCGACCCAGCCGAAATAAGTGGTGAACCACACGAAGATGGTGGACAGCAGGATGATGGTACCGGCCTTCTTGATGAAGGACCAGCCGCGCTCCCACATGCTGCGCAGCACGTTGCCCAGCGTGGGCCAGTGGTAGGCGGGCAGCTCCATAACGAAGGGAGCGGGATCACCGGCGAACATCTTGGTCTTCTTCAGGATGATACCGGAGACGATGATGGCCGCCATACCGATGAAGTAAGCGGAGGTGGAGACCCATGCGCTGCCGCCGAACAGGGCGCCGGCGATCATGCCGATGAAGGGAACCTTTGCGCCGCAGGGGATGAACGTGGTGGTCATGATGGTCATACGGCGGTCACGCTCATTCTCGATGGTACGGGACGCCATAACGCCGGGGATACCGCAGCCGGTACCGATCAGCATGGGGATGAAGGACTTACCGGACAGACCGAACTTGCGGAAGATACGATCCAGAACGAAGGCAATACGGGCCATGTAGCCGCAGGCCTCCAGGAAGGCCAGCATCAGGAACAGCACCAGCATCTGGGGAACGAAGCCCAGCACCGCGCCGACACCGGCCACGATACCGTCAAGGATCAGGCCGCTGAGCCACTCGGACGTACCGGCGGCCTCCAGACCGTTGCCGATCAGAACAGGGATACCGGGAACCCAAACGCCGTAGTCGGCGGGATCCGGCTCGTCGCCGATCTCATCCAGCGTGGCCTTGGCTTCCTCATAGTCGGCCAGCGTGGCGGTCTCGGTCTCGATGGCCAACGTCTCCTCGTCCTCCACGTCATAGGTGAAGGTGCCGTCGGCGGCCAGCTGGCCGTTCTCTTCGATGTAGGCGTCATAGCCGTCCACGATCAGGGAGGCCTCGCCATAGGCGTCAGCCACCTCGGTATACTCGGCGGTGCCGATGCCGAACAGGTGCCAGCCGTCGCCGAACAGGCCGTCGTTGGCCCAGTTGGTAGCCGGTGCGCCCACGCCCACCATGGCGATCCAGTACACCAGGAACATGACGACGGCGAAGATGGGCAGGCCCAGCCAGCGGTTGGTGACGATGCGGTCGATCTTATCGGAGGTGGACAGCTCGCCCTTGTTTTTCTTCTTATAGCAGCTCTTGATGACCTCGGCGATGTAGACGTAGCGCTCGTTGGTGATGATGCTCTCGGCGTCGTCGTCCAGCTCCTTCTCGGCGGCCTTGATGTCGGTCTCGATGTGGGTCATGGTCTCGGCGGGGATGCTCAGCTTGGCCAGCACCTTGTCGTCGCGCTCAAAGATCTTGATGGCGTACCAGCGCTGCTGCTCCTCGGGCATGCTGTGGACAGCGGCCTCCTCGATGTGGGCGATGGCGTGCTCCACGGGGCCGGAGAAGGTGTGCATGGGAACGGTCTTGGCGCTCTTGGCGGCGGTGATGGCAGCCTCGGCGGCCTCCATAACGCCGGTGCCCTTCAGGGCGGAGATCTCCACGATCTGGCAGCCCAGCTGGCGGGACAGCTCGGGCACGTTGATCTGGTCGCCGTTCTTCTTGACGATATCCATCATGTTGATGGCGATGACAACGGGGATACCCAGCTCGGTCAGCTGCGTGGTCAGGTACAGGTTACGCTCCAGGTTGGTACCATCGATGATGTTCAGGATGGCGTCGGGACGCTGGTCGATCAGGTAGTTACGGGCCACCACTTCCTCCAGCGTGTAGGGGGACAGGGAGTAAATACCGGGCAAGTCCATGATGGTCACGTCGTCGTGCTTCTTCAGCTTGCCTTCCTTCTTCTCCACCGTAACGCCAGGCCAGTTGCCCACGAACTGGTTGGAGCCGGTCAACGCATTGAACAGCGTGGTTTTACCGGAGTTCGGGTTGCCCGCAAGGGCAATTTTGATTTGCTTTTCCATATACGCTCCTTTCGGATAGCTGACGCTAACCGTCACACAAAATTTTTATTACTCGACCTCGATCATTTCCGTGTCGGCCTTGCGCAGAGACAGCTCATAGCCGCGCACCGTGACCTCCATGGGATCGCCCAGAGGGGCTACCTTGCGGATGTACACCTCGGTACCACGGGTGATGCCCATGTCCATGATGCGGCGCTTGACGGGGCCTTCGCCGTGGAGCTTGACGACCTTCACGGTCTGGCCGATCTTGGCCTCTTTCAACGTTTTCATACGTCTCCTCCTTATCACACGATGTTTTATATAAAAATTAAAATGTAAAGACGCAGTAACAAAGCTTCGCAGAATTTGCGCCCGCAGGCGCAAACTATTGCAATCATTTTTCTGACGACATGTGCGTCAGAAAAATACTTCTCAGCCGCCAGTGTGTCCGAAGGACGCGCGCAGCGGCTGCATCCTCTTGGCAGAAAAATCGTCAGATTTTTCGCCAATTTAACTTACACCATGATCTTCCGCGCCATCTCTTCACTGATGGCCACGCGGGATTCCTTCACCTTGACGATGACGTTGCCGCCCAGCGAGCTGATGAGCGTCACCTCGCCGCCCGCCACGAATCCCAGGTTTTCCAGGTGCCGGCGCACCTCGTCATTTCCGCCGATCCGGTGGATGATCTGCTCCGTTCCCACATCGGCCAATGTCAGCGGCATCATTTATTTCCCTTCTTTCTATATTAGCATGGGCTAACTATTCGTCTCAAAAAATGGTTAGCCCTTTCTAACCACGCCCATATTATAGTTAGCGTGAGCTAATTTGTCAACAGAAAATTTACATTTTTTTGTCGAAAAAAGGATTTCATCCACTTGCCTACCGGCCACCGCGTTCTGTCCGCCGCTCTTTGTGCATTTTTCACGATGCATGACAAAAAGAGGACGGAAGCCCCGCTTCCGCCCTCTTTTTCCCTATTTTCATACCCAGCGCGCCAGCGTGACGGACAGGCGGCCCTTCCGGGTCACGCCGCCCACCTGGGCCAGCTCCGCCTTTCCGAAGCCCCGCACGGCGATGCGGTCGCCCTCCTTCAGCTGCCGGTCGCCCTTCAGGCACACCAGATCGTTGACGGCCACCCTTCCCGCGGCGATCAGCTGTCCGGCAGGGCCCCGCGCCATGGAAAACGCCGCCCCCACCAGACAGTCCAGCCGCAGCGAGGGCACCGTGTCCCTGATCTCCCGCTTTTCCGCCGCCGGACGCCGGACTTCCACCAGAGGAATGGCCGACAGGTGCAGCTTTGTCCGGCCCGCCGAGGTGAGATTCTCCAGCAGGTAGGGCAGCACCGGCCGGGTCACCAGAAAGTCGCAGGTTCCAGCGGAGACATAGATGTCCCCCACCGTCTCCCGCTTGACGCCCGCGCCCATGAGACTGCCCAGAAAGTCCCGGTGGGTCAGGGCGTCCTTCTCGTAGTAGGCCGCCCGCACGGCGGCCACCGGGCCGTCGTCATCGGTGAGACAGTCCTCCGTCAGATACTCCGGCAGATAGCAGGCCAGGCGGCGCTCCGCACCGTCGCAGCCGCCGAAAAAGGTCAGGGTCATATGGGGCAGCAGCCGCTCCGTCAGCGCCTGCTCGCGGGGCGAGAGGAAGCCCGTGGCGGCGAAAATATTCCGGTCCGCCCCGTGGGTCAGCTTGTCGTAGATGCGGGCCAGCAGCAGCCGGTCCTCCTCTGTCTCCGCCGCCGCGGCGATGGCGCGCTGTTTGTCCATGGCCGGCCCCCCCTTTTCCACTGTTTCTGCCGCTATTATAGTCTGTTCCGCTCCGCTTCGTCAAGGGCGGAGCAAGAAATAGGAAGAGGCGCTTGCGGCCGGATTTCCCCCGCAAGGGGGCATAAACTTCGACTTTAGACCGCTCGGCAAAAAAATAACACCCCAAAGGGGTGTTATTTTTTGGAGCTTGTGGCCGGATTCGAACCGGCGACCTGCTCATTACGAGTGAGCTGCTCTGCCAGCTGAGCCACACAAGCGTCGCTATGGAGTGCGGCTCCCCGCCGTACTCTGTCCCGGTCCCCTCGCCAGCTCCGGCTTATGAACCGACTTACATCATATCACAAATCCCCGCGCCCGTCAACTCCTATTTTTCGCCGCCGCGCCGCCATTTCCCCCGGTTTTCCGCCGGGAAATACGCTGGGTAATCATTCCCCAGGCGACGAAAGTTTTCCGTCATGGCCCGCTCTTTTTTCGACACGCTTCCCGCCCCTTCGGCAAAATCAACAATCGTCAAAAATATGCCGCAACTCTCACTTTTCCCGCTTTTCCCGCATTTTTTCACCGGTTTTCGACAGGCGTTTTCCTTTACATTTGGTTGACATAATTTTATGCCGCATAACTTCTACAAGGAGTTATCCACATTTTCCACACCTTTTTCCACAACGCGTGGGTTCCAGTTTTTTCAACATTTTAAGCCCGTTTTCCCTCTTTCTGGAAAATCCGCAAACGCGGTTTACACATGCTGTCCACACGCCGTTTTGTTTACATAATATTTTTCGTCAGCATTTTCTCCGTCAGCCGAAATTTCTCCCTTACGCCCATGTGTCCTATCCCATCAGGTACTGGGCCAGGCCCACCACCGGCGGGATGGTCAGCACGGAGATGGCGGTGAACACCGATACCATGCTGGAGGCCAGACGGGTATCGCAGTCGAATTTCTGGGCGAACATACTCAGCAGCGCGGCGGGCGGCGTACTGATGGCGATGACCGTTACCAGCGCCACGGCGCTGTCCACCCGCAGAACATAGCACAGGCCCACGGTCAGCAGCGGGATCACCGCCAGACGCAGCGCCAGCGCCGTCCAGGAGCGCTTGTCGGCAAAGGCCTGGCTGAAGTTGGCGTGGCTCAGCTGATAGCCCACCACGATGGTGGGCAGGGGCGTATTCATGTTGGCCAGATAGGTCAGCGGCGTCATGACGATCTCCGGCAGGCGCACCGACAACAGGTACAGCGTCATGGCCGCCGCCACGCTGAGAACGCCAGGATTCAGCAGAATGGACTTCAGCCGCAGCTTGCCGACGTCGTGGGTGATCATGTAGATGCCCATCGTCCAGGTCAGCACCGTGAACACCACCACATAGGCCGAGCCGTAGAACACGCCGATGCTGCCCAGCAGCGCCGTCATCAGGGGATAGCCCATAAAGCCGCAGTTGGAGAACACCGTGCCGAAGCGCAGGATGCCGCAGGTGCTGTCCTTCCCCCGCAGGCACAGCATCACCAGCAGAATGCTGACCACATGGACCACCACCGCCAGCAGCGCGCAGATCAAAAAGTTATGCAGGTCCGCCGTGTCCTTCTCCCGCTGGAAGGCCACCACCATCATGGCGGGGGACACCGCGTACATCACCAGGTTCGTCATGGCAAGACTTCCCCTGTCGTCCATCAGCTTGGCCTTGCCCAGCACGAAGCCCACCGCCATCAGGGCGAACAGGATCAGCACCTGCTGGCCCACCGTCAAAAAGGAATGGATCATTTCTTTTTGCTCCTTTTATCAAAATACCGGGAGGTGGCCGCGACCACCACCAAAAAGCCCACCGCGCCGGAGATCGTGGTAAACGCCAGCATGGCGTTCACGCCGAGCCTGTCGATAAGCCAGCCGCTGACGGCGGTGGCCGCCGCGGGACCGATGCCGTTGGAAAACACATGGATCAGGCCCTGGCCCTTGGCCTGGTTGGCGGCGTCCAGATACTCCGCCACGTAGTACACGGTGGTGGGCAGGAAAATCCCGAACTCGAAAAATTGCAGCACCGCCGACACATACAGCAGCACCGGCGACGTGGCCAGCCAGAACAGCAGACTGCGCACCACAAAGGCGGCGGCGCACACCCGGAACAGCCCCCGCAGGGACAGCCGCCGCCGCATCCTGGGAAACAGCGCCATGGCCGGCAGCTCCATAAAGGCGCAGACCGCCAGCACCACGCCCATCAGGCTCTCCCCCGCCCCGGCCTTGGCGACGATGTGGATCATATAGGTATTGCAGGCGTTGTGACCGCCCTGCAGCAGCGCGCAGCCCACCAGCAGCACCGTAAAGGCCGGATATTTCCGCAGCAGCGCCCACAGGCCCAGCACCTGGGGCTCCTCCCCCTGCCGGGGCTCCGGCGCGGGAGGCAGCGGGTAGCGGAAGCTCCACACCGTGACGATCTGCACCGCCAGCGCCGCCAGAAATACCGGCAGGATCACCGTGGGCGGACGCTTTTCCAGCACGAAGCCCATCACCAGCGCCACCATGGCGTAGGTGGTGGAGCCGGTGCCCCGGCCCAGGCCGTAGTTGACGTTGACGCCCCGCAGATGGTACTCCATCACCATACTGTTGAAAAACGGCGCGATGCACACCAGCGTCACGCCAATAACGGCATAGGCCGCCAGCAGCACCGTCTTCTGTCCGGTACACACCGTCATGACCACGGCGGCGGCCAGCGTCAGCACCGACAGCACCAGCGCCAGACGGCGGCTGGTCCAGCGGCTGTCGGCGTCCGACAGGGCGGCAAGGGCGGGCTGGACCAAAATCGGCAGCAGCAGCGCCAGAGACGTGACAACGCCCAACGTGCTGTTGCTGAGCCCCAGGTACAGCAGCAGCACCGGCCCGAACCCCCAGATGGCGGAAAAGCCGATGAAATAGCTGCCCTCTATGGCGGCATGGTGCAGATTCACTTTTAATGAGAGCTTGTCCATGGCGCCTCCTGCCGCAAAATGTGTAAAATGCGTATAAATCCACTCTATACTATCACAAAAGCAAAAACTGTCAAGACCGGAGGTTGTGTTTTTCCGGAAAATAGACTATAATAAAAATCTATGAGAAATTTATCCCAACAAGGAGAAATACCATGAAACTGATGGTCCTTGACGGCAACAGCATCATCAACCGCGCCTTTTACGGCGTAAAGCCCCTGACCACCCGCGAGGGACTGTATACCAACGCCATTTTCGGCTTTCTGAACATGCTCCAGCGCTTCGTGGATGAGGAGCAGCCGGAGGCGCTGTGCGTGGCCTTCGACCGGAAGGAGCCCACCTTCCGCCATGAGGCGGACGCCGCCTATAAGGCCACCCGCAAGGGTATGCCCGACGAGCTGGCCCAGCAGATGCCGGTGATGAAGCAGGTGCTCAGCGCCATGTCCATCCCCTGCTACGAGATGGTGGGCTATGAGGCCGATGACCTGCTGGGCACCATCTCCCGCCGGTGCGAAAAGCGAGGCTGGGAGTGCGTCGTCGTCACCGGCGACCGGGACAGCCTACAATTGATCACCGACCGCACCCGCGTGAAGCTGGTGACCTCCCGCATGGGCCAGACCACCACCGCCGACATGACCCCCGCCCTGTTCCGGGAGCAGTACGGCTTCGCCCCCATCCACATGATCGACCTGAAGGCCCTGATGGGCGACAGCAGCGACAACATCCCCGGCGTACCGGGCATCGGCGAAAAGACCGCCACGGCGCTGGTGCAGCGCTACGGCAGCATCGACGCGCTGTACGCCGCCATGCCGGACGTGGAGGCTAAGCCCGCCGCGGTGCGGAAGCTGGCGGAGGGCGAGGAATCCGCCCGCCGCAGCTACTGGCTGGCCACCATCGTCACCGACGCGCCGCTGGAGTTCGACCCGGAGGACGCCCTGCGTCAGCCCTACCAGCCGGAGCTGTACGACCTGTTCGTAAAGCTGGAATTCACCAAGCTCATCAAGAAATACGACCTGTCCCCCAGCGCGCCCGCGCCGGAACCGGCAGCCGCCGTCCACGACGGGGACTACACGGCCACCGTGGAGACGCCGGAGACCGACGCCGACGCCGCGCGGCTGCTGGCCCTGTGGCGGAATGCCTCCCATGTGGCGGTGTACGGCCTGGAGGACCTCTCCGTGCTGGCGGCGGCGTGTGACGTCGACGACCACAGCTCCCTGACGGCCATCCTGCGGTCCGACCGCTTCGCTGGCGATTGGGAGGGCCTGCTGCGGGGACTATTCGCAGACGGCGTCCGCAAGGTGGCCCACAACGTAAAGGACATGACCCGCGCCCTGCTGGAGCGGGGACTGCCCGCCGGGGGCTTCCTCTTCGACACAGCGCTGGCGGGCTATCTGCTGGACGCCACCGCCGGCGGCTATGACCTCCAGCGGCTGTTTGTGGCCTACTGTGGCGCAGAGCTGCCCGCCCCCGCCCATCTGGAAAAGGACGCTTTCTCCCTGCTGGGCAATGACGCCGCGGCGGAGGCCGCCCTGTGCAGCTATACCAGCGCCGTGGCGGCGCTGTACGAGGTGCTGCCGGGCAAGCTGGAGGAGCTGAATCTGACGGCGCTGCTCCACGAGATGGAGCTGCCCCTGTGCCGGGTGCTGGCGGAGATGGAGCTGGCGGGCTTCCGCCTGGACAGCGCCGCCCTGGCCCAGTTCGGCGAGGGCTTGCAGCAGCACATCGCCGCGCTGGAGCAGTCCATCTACGACATGGCGGGCGAGAGCTTCAACATCAACTCCCCCAAGCAGCTGGGGGCTATCCTCTTCGACAAATTGCAGCTGCCCCACGGGAAAAAGACGAAAACCGGCTGGTCCACCAACGCCGAGGTGCTGGAAAAGCTGCGGTACGAAGCCCCCATCGTGGACAAGGTGCTGGAATACCGGCAATACACCAAGCTGCGCTCCACCTATGCCGACGGACTGCTGCGGGCGGTGTCCCCTGACGGCCGGGTGCGGACCCGGTTCCAGATGACGGTGACGGCCACGGGCCGTCTCAGCTCCACGGAGCCGAATCTGCAGAACATCCCCACCCGCACGGAGCTGGGCAGCCAGATACGCCGCCTGTTCGTGGCGGAGGCGGGCAATGTACTGGTGGACGCGGACTACTCCCAGATCGAGCTGCGGCTGCTGGCCCACATGGCGGGCGACGAGGCCATGATCCAGGCTTTCCGCTCCGGCGAGGATTTCCACACCGTCACGGCGGCCAGGGTGTTCCACGTGCCGGAAGCGGAGGTCACCCACCAGATGCGCTCCCAGGCCAAGGCGGTGAACTTCGGCATCGTGTACGGTATGTCCGCTTTCTCCCTCAGTCAGGATATCCACGTGACGGTGGCGGAGGCCAAGGACTACATGGAGCGCTACTTCGCCACCTATCCCGGCGTGAAGCAGTACATGACCGATATCGTGGAAAAGGCCAAGGAGCAGGGCTATGTGGAGACGCTGTACCACCGCCGCCGGGCGCTGCCGGAGCTGAAGTCCTCCAATTTCATCCAGCGCTCCTTCGGCGAGCGGGTGGCGCTGAATATGCCCATCCAGGGCACGGCGGCGGACGTGATGAAGCTGGCCATGATCCGGGTCTACGACCGCCTGCGGCGGGAGGGCCTGCGGGCAAAGCTCATCATGCAGGTCCACGACGAGCTGATCGTGGAGTGCCCGGAGGCGGAGCGGGAGACCGTGGAGACGCTGCTGCGGCAGGAGATGGAGCAGGTGGCGGCCCTGTCCGTCCCCCTGATCGCCGAGGCCCACAGCGGCAAAAACTGGCTGGAAGCAAAAGGATAAGTAGGGGCGGGGTAACCCCATGCACCTTCTGTCCTGTCATTCCGAGCCAGTGCGCACACTGGCGTGGGAATCCGTACTCTCTACACAGCGGCACCCAAAAATCTGAAAAAGCAAGGTAACACAGAATGGAAAAAATACACGTATCGATCGTGCCCATGAACGCCGATCATCTGGATGAGATCGCGGCGCTGGAGCGGGTGTGCTTCTCCCGCCCCTGGTCGCGGAATATGCTGGCGGAGGAGCTGGAGAACCAGTGCGCCGCCTTTCTGACGGCGCTGGACGCCGCAACAGGAAAAGTGGTGGGCTACGCGGGGCTGCTGGTGGCGGCGGACGAGGGCTACATCACCAACGTGGCGGTGTTCCCAGAATACCGCCGTCAGGGCATCGCCACCAAGCTTTTGAAGGTGTTCTGCGATTTCGCGGCGGGGCAGCATCTGGCGTTCCTGACGCTGGAGGTGCGGCCCAGCAACACCGCCGCCATCGCCCTGTACCAGTCCTTCGGCTTTACGGAGCGGGGACGGCGGCGCAACTACTACGACCTGCCGAAGGAGGACGCCCTCATTCTGACGCGGGACTTTGAGGAGGGGAACGCATGAACATACTGGCTTTTGAATCCTCCTGTGACGAGACCGCCGTGGCGGTGGTGCGGGACGGCCGCCAGCTGCTGGCCGACGCCATTCTCTCCCAGGCGGATATGCACGCCCTGTACGGCGGCGTGGTGCCGGAGATCGCGTCCCGCAAACACGTGGAAGCCATCGCCGGACTGACGGATCAGGCCCTCCGCGACGCGGGACTGACGAAGCGGGATATCGACGCGGTGGCCGTCACCTACGCGCCGGGGCTGATCGGCGCGGTGCTGGTGGGCGTCAGCTTTGCCAAATCCGCCGCGTGGGCGCTGGGCGTGCCGCTGATCCCGGTGCACCATGTGCGGGGCCACATCGCCGCCAACTATCTGGCCTTTCCGGAGCTGGAGCCGCCGTTTCTGGCGCTGGCCATCTCCGGCGGCAACACGCTGATCGTGGACGTGGCGGACTACACTGATATGACCGTGCTGGGCGCCACCCGTGACGACGCGGCGGGCGAGTGCTTCGATAAGGCCGCCCGTGTGCTGGGTCTCCCCTACCCCGGCGGCAAGCCCATGGACCAGCTGGCCCAGCAGTCGGCGGGCGGCGTGTACGCCCTGCCCCGCGCCCATGTGGACGGCGCGCCGCTGGACATGAGCTTTTCCGGACTGAAAACCGCCGTGGTGAATCTGGCCCACAACGCCCAGCAGAAAAATGAGCCCCTGGACGAGCCCGCCCTGGCGCGGGACTTCGCCCAGGCCGTCAGCGACGAGCTGACGGAACGGGCGGCGCTGGCGCTGGAGCAGACGGGCCGCACCGTACTGGTGGCGGCGGGCGGCGTGGCCGCCAACTCCATCATCCGCGCCGACCTGCAAAGGCTGTGCGAAAAGCGGGGCGTGAAGCTGTATCTTCCGCCGCTGAAATGGTGCGGCGACAACGGCGCCATGATCGGCGCGCAGGGCTACTATGAGTACATGGCAGGCGTCCGTGGCGACATGACCCTCAACGGCTACGCCACCATGGAGCTGGACAGGGCGGTTTTTTAGGGATATCCGCAAGCACCTCGCGTTAAAAATGTCTGTCATTGCGAGCCAGTGCTCACACTGGCTCGCAATCCGTTTCCTTTTCGATAATTGAGGAGTACGGATTCCCACGACAGTGACCTCGGTCACTGTCTCGGAATGACAATGTAGGGGCGGACGACTCTGTCCGCCCTTAACGTTAAAAAAGCTCTGGCTAATGGCCAGAGCTTTTTTATCCTCATTCATACGCGTCCGTATATACGCCGTCCACGTATACCTGGACCAGGGATACGCCCTCCAGCGACAGCAGCGAAGCTGCGATGCCCCGTTCCATCTCTTCGGCGGCGTCCCTATCCATGGCCGCCATCGCCTCCGACGGCAGGTTCAGCTGACACACGCCGTCCTCCGCACGGGCGGTGATGCCGGTGACCCCCTCCGGGATCAGGGCTTGCAGGCCGTCCTCCGCGGGGCCCTCCAGCAGCGCGGCCATCACCACGTCCACCGCCGACTGGCCCTCATACTGGGTCAGCAGCCGCTCCTCCGGCGTCAGATCTCCCGCGCCGTCGGGGAAATACAGCTGGGCCGTCAGCATCCGCACCACGTCGTCCATGGAGGTCAGCAGCACATCGCTGGCAAAGAACAGATTGCTGTCGCGATAGGCCAGCTCTTGGCCGTTGACGGTGATGCGCACGGCGTAGACGCCCTCCAGCTGGGTCAGGGACAGGGTGACGCAGTAGTCGGCGATGGTCAGCGCCATGCCGCTGAGCTGGCTGTAACTGACGGAAAAGTCCACTTTGGCGGTGCTGCCCACCACCTCCACCGACCGCAGGAAGGTCCCGGCGGGGATGGGGCTCTGGAAGCCCTCCTCCCGGCAGCCGCCCAGCAGCAGCGCCAGCACCGCCTCCGCCTGGGCCGTCCTGTCCTCCTGGGGCAGCGTGTCCCAGCCCACGGTCACGCTGGCGATGGCGTCGCCGCCGGGGTGGTTCTCCAGCGCCACGGGATAGTACAGCCGCAGCCCCTCCTTGCCGGTGATGCTCCGGGTCACGCCGCAGCCCGCCAGCAGACACACCGCCAGCGCCAGGGCCGCGAGCCGGATGATACACTTTCTCACGCGTCCTCACCGCCTTCCTCCGCAGCGCGGGGCAGGCGCACGGTGAACACCGTGCCGCTGCCGCTCTGGCAGGCGGCGGCGGTGATGCTGCCGCCCCGGTTCTCCACCGTGTCCTTGACGATGGACAGGCCCAGGCCCGTGCCGCCGATGGCGCGGGAGCGCATCTTGTCCACCCGGTAGAACCGCTCGAAAATATGGGGCAGGTCGTCCGGCGGGATGCCGATGCCGTTGTCCGTCACCGTCATCACCACCCAGTCGCCCTCCACCGCGGCGGCGGCGTGGACGAAGCCCTCGGCCCCGGAGTACTTGATGCCGTTGTCCATTAAGTTGTACAGTATCTGGTGGACGTCGTCCTCCGTGGCCAGGGCCACGGCGTCCTCCGCCGCCTCATAGGTCAGCGTCACGTTTTTCTCGCGGGCCACCACCGCCAGCATCCGGGCCACCCGCTCCAGCACCGGGCCCACCGCCACCGGCGCCACCGGCGGCACAGCGCCGCTGTCCAGCCGGGTCAGCCGCAGCAGGTTTTCGGTGATGCGGGTCAGACGCTCGGCCTCCCGGCCGATGTCGCCCACGAACTCACGGGTGGTGTCGGCGTCCATGTCACCGGTCTGCAAAATGGAATCCGTCAGCAGGCGGATGCCCGCCAGCGGCGTTTTCAGCTCGTGGCTGGCGTCGGAGACGAAGCGGCGGCGGGCGTCCTCGGTGGTCTGCAGGCGGTCCGTCAGGCTGTTGAACTCCGCTGCGATCTGGCCAATCTCGTCGCTGCCCTTCACGGCGGCGCGGTGGCTGTACGCGCCCTCCCGCACCTTGCGGATGGCGGAGAGCAGATCGGTGATCTGGGCCGTCAGTATCCGGCTCAGCAGCACGGAAAGCCCCAGCACCGCCAGGGCGATCAGCACGGATATCTTCAGCAGATTGGACTGAAAGCTCTTGAGAATGTCCGCCTGCTTGGTGTCGTACTCGTAGGTATACACCGCGCCCACGATCTGGTTGTGATACACCACCGGCGAGGCCATGCGGCTGAGAAAGGCCGTGGCGTCATAGTCGCAGTAAAAGGCGTCATAGCCCTCCAGCGCCTGGACGATCTCGGTATAAAAGGCGTACAGGCCCACCGCGCCGTTGGTCTCGCGGGTGTCATAGAGGATGCGGCCCGCCGTGTCCGTCACCAGAATACGGGAGACGCCGGTCTCCCGCATAGAGGCCAGGGCCTTGGCCACATTCTCCTCATCCAGCTGCTTCAAGCCGCTCAGCGACGCCTCGATGAGCTTGACGGAGCTCTTCATGGAGGTCTCCTTGGACTGGAACACCATGGTCTGGGATTGCAGCAGCGGATAGGTGTTCAGCAGCACCAGCACCGCGGCGATCACCAGGATGTAGCTGACGCCGAACTTAAGTTGTAGGCTGATTTTCCCCCTGAAAATAGTAACCCACTCCCCACTTGGTCATAATATAGGCCGGTTCCGCCGGCACACGCTCCAGCTTCTCCCGCAGCCGGCGGACGTGGACGTCCACCGTGCGGTAATCCCCGGCATAGGAATAGCCCCACACCAGGTCCATCAGACTCTCCCGGCTGTATACCCGCCGGGGATTCTTCATCAGCAGCTCCAGCAGGTCGTACTCCTTGGCGGTCAGGTCGATGGTCCTGCCGTCCCGGATGGCCACCCGCTGCTGGGTGTCCAGGCTCAGGTCGCCCACCGTCAGCAGGGTGCGCACCGCGTCGGATCGTCCGGCGCTGCGCTTGAGAAGGGCCCGGATGCGGGCCTTCAGCTCCAGGATGTTGAAGGGCTTCGTCACATAGTCGTCCGCGCCGCAGGCAAAGCCCATCAGCTTGTCGGCGTCCTCGCTGCGGGCGGTCAGCATAATGATGGGCACGTCGGAGAATTCCCGTATCTTCATGCAGGCCTCGGTGCCCGACAGGACCGGCATCATCAAATCCAGAATGATCAGGTCGAAGTCCTCTTTTTTCGCCAGGTCCACGGCGGCAGCGCCATCATAGGCGGCGGTGACCCCATAGCCCTCGTTCTCCAGGTTGAAGGTAATGCCCTTCACCAACAGCTTCTCGTCGTCCACCACTAATATCTTCATGGCGTCACCTCCTGAAAAAATGTTTACAATTGGCAAACCTCTCCCCGTTGACGGGAGGGGGCTTCTCGTTTATAATGGTATGTTAGGTACTGTTCGCGGGACCTGTCTGTCCCGCGTCCTGACATACGCTACTCACCTTATTATAGCACATATGGAGAAAAAGTCATTATGAAATTCCGCCGTTTCTGCACCGTTTTTCTGCTGCTGGCTCTGCTGCTGACCCAGCTTGTCCCCGTCACCGCCTACGCCGTGGAGGATATCCAGCTGGACGCCAAGGCCGCCCTGCTGGTGGACGGCGAGACCGGCACCGTGCTGCTGGACCAGGACGCCCACACCAAGCAGTACCCCGCCAGCATCACCAAGGTAATGACGGCTCTGCTGGTGTTCGAGGCCATTGAGCGGGGCGATCTGCGGCTCAGCGACTCCATCACCGCCAGCGCCAACAGCGTGGCGGGCCTGCCGGACGACGCCAGCACCGCCGACATCGTACCCGGCGAAACGCTGACGGTGGAGCAGCTTTTATACTGTCTGCTGGTGGTGTCCGCCAACGAGGTGGGCAACATTCTGGCGGAGGCCGTCAGCGGCAGCGTCACCGCCTTTGTGGCGGATATGAACCAGCGGGCCCAGGAGCTGGGCTGCGAGAACACCCATTTCGTCAACACCTCCGGCCTGCCGGATAACGAGCACTACACCACCGCATGGGACATCTATCTGTTTACCAAAGAGGCCATGAAGTACGACGAGTTCATGACCATCGTCAACACCAAGGCCTATGACGTGCCCGCCACCAACAAGAGCGAGGCCCGCGAGCTCCACAGCACCAACTACCTGATTTCCAACTGGCGGGCCACCGGCTACCTGTACAGCGGAGCACAGGGCATCAAGACCGGCTCCACCGACGCGGCGGGCTACTGCCTGGTGTCCTCCGCCGTCCGGGCCGACCGGCAGCTGATCTCCGTGGTGCTGGGCGCACGGCTGATGACCGCCAGCGACGGCAGCTATAAGGTGGGCAGCTTTACCGAGACCAGCCGCCTGTTTGACTGGGGCTTCGACAACTTCACCACCAAGACGGTGCTGACGGAGGACGAGATGATCCAGAGCGTCCCCGTGGCCCTCAGCAAGGAGGTGGACAGCATCGCCGTCCACCCGGCCTACACCGCCCAGGCGGTGCTGCCCAGCGATCTGGAGCCGGAGGACCTGCAGCGGACCGTCACCCTGGACGCCGAGGTGGTGGACGCGCCTGTGGCCGCCGGACAGCAGCTGGGCACCATCACACTGAGCTATGGCGGCGTGGACTACGCCACTGTGCCCCTGTGGGCGGTGGCCGATGTGAACGCCAGCCGCTTTCTGGTGGTAAAACGCGCCCTGAAGGAGTTCTTCTCCCGCACCATCGTGAAGGTGCTGGTGGTGGTTCTGGCCATCCTTCTGGTGCTGGTGTTCCTGTTCGGCAAGACCATCATGCGCCGCCGACGCTACGGCAGCGGACGCGGCAAGCGGAGACGGCCCCGCAGCTACCGGGGCCGCCGGTTCTAAGGCTTATGAACATACTGTATCAGGACAAATACCTGGTGGTGGCCGTAAAGCCGGTGGGGGTGCTGTCGGAGGACGACCCCAAGGCCGCCTGCATGCCCGCCCTGCTGCGGGAGCATTACCGGGCGCTGGGCGAAAAGGACTACATCGCCACCGTGCACCGGCTGGACCGGGTCACCGGCGGGGTGATGGTGTTCTCCCGCCGGAAGGAGATCACCGGCAAGCTGACCGCCGCCGTGGCGGCCCATGAGATCACCAAGGAGTATCTGGCCATCCTGCGGGGCCATCCGGAGAAGGACAGCGACACCCTGACGGACCTGCTGTTCCGGGACGCCGCCCACAACAAGAGCTACGTGGTGCGGCGGATGCGCAAGGGCGTCCGGGAGGCCACGCTGGATTACACGGTGCTGGACAAAAACGAGGAACTGACGCTGGTGAAGGTCCGGCTCCACACAGGCCGCACCCATCAGATACGGGTGCAGTTCTCTCACCGGGGGCTGCCCCTGCTGGGGGATATCCGCTACGGCAGCAAGGCGGACTGCTCCGCCGCCCTGTGGTCGTACCATCTGGCCTTTACCCACCCCGTCACCGGGGAAGCGGTGGACGTGAAGTGTCCCCCGCCAGAAACATATCCTTGGACGCTATTTGATACGGAAAAAGCGGAATGACATTTGTCATTCCGCTTTTATTTATTCCGCCTTTTTCAGCGCCTCGGTCAATGCCTTGGCCAGCTGGTCGGGACAGGAGGTAGGCTTTCCGCCGCAGGAGATGCCCTGCATCCGCTCAATGGCATCGGTGGCCTTCATGCCCACCACCAGACGGGAGATGCCCTGCAAATTGCCGCTGCATCCGCCCTCCACCTTCACATCCTTGATAATGCCGTCCTCCAGCTCCACCGTCATGCGGCGGGAACAGACGCCGCGGGGCGTAAACGTATAGGTCATGGTCTTCGTCTCCTTTTCTTCGTCAGCGCGGCACCGGCAGGATCAGCACGTCCTTCCGGCGGCGCAGCGCGTATTCAATGGTATAGCGGGTGCCGCCGCTGCCGCCGTCGTGTACGGCGATGAGCAGCTGGCTGTGGTCCACCATATAGCGGTTGCGGCGGTGCATACAGCCGGGGTCGTACTTCTCCTGCACCACCGTGCGGTAGTTGCACAGATCCAGCAGGTCCTGATAGCGCTCCTGCTGCGCCGCCGTCCAGCCGCTGCTCTGGCTCAGGCAGGGGATGGCGGCCTCCAGGGTGATATCCTGCACCCGGCGGCGCAGGCGCAGCACCTCCTCGCCGAAGTAGGTGTCGCAGCCGCGGGCCATGCCGCAGATGAAATGGCGGTAACCGTCGGCGTAGGCCTTCTCCACCATCTCCCGGAGGGAGTCCTTCAGCGCCAGGCACCGCAGGTCGTGCTCGTTGTCGCCCCAGGGCAGCTTCTCAGGCCGGTGGCCGGTAAAGCTGCAGCTGATCTGCGGTGCGCGCATCGGCGTCCCTCCCCTCTTGCGGTTTATGATACCCGGCCGGATGCTCCGGCCGGGTATCGTGATGCATTTTTTACCAACCGTCGGTACCGTGGCCGGGCTCAAAGTCCCCGTCGCCGTCGCCGCCGTCGGTACCGTCGTCTGTGCTGCCATCGGCATTCGGGGCGTCGGACGTATTGTCATCGCCCCAGCCGGGAGGCGTGGAGTTCTCGTCGCCGCCGATGGCGTTGCCCCAGTGGACATATTCGCTGTCCTCAGGAATGATGTCGGGGAAGTTGGCCAGATAGTCGCGGTAGTAGTTCAAGCGGCCGGTGCCGTCGTGCATGGTGCACAGCTCCGTGGGCTGGTTGTCCACCGCCACCAGCTCGGTGCGGACGCGGCTGCCGCGGGGGTCCTGCTCGCACAGGGTGCTGGCCAGCATACCGCTGTCGGCGCAGACCTTCACGCTCACCAGGTCGCTGCTGGAGAAGAAGCTCTTGTTCTCCAGGCCCTCGTGGATGCGGGACATGACCTTGTTCCACAGGATGGCCGCCGGGTTGACGCCGCCGGAGGACACACGGCTGTTGCTCTCGTAGCCCACCCAGCAGGCGCCCACGTAGTAGGGGCTGTAACCCACGAAGTAGCGGTCCCGCAGGTCGTTGGTGGTACCGGTCTTGCCGGCCAGGGTCATGCCGCTGAAGTTGGCGCTGCTGCCGGTGCCGCCGTTGACCACGTCGTGGAGGAAGCTGTTCATCAGCGCAGCGGTGCTGGCCTTCATGGCCACGTTGGACTGGATGTCGTTCTCCAGGATCACATTGCCGTTGCTGTCCTCCACCTTCACAAAGGTGCGGGGCTTGGTGTAGATGCCCTCGTTGACGAAGGCGCCGTAGGCCGCCGCCATCTCCTCGGTGGTGACGCCGCGGGCGTAGCCGCCCAGCGCCATGGCGCCCACCTGCTCGCTGTCGGACTGGGTCAGGGTGGTGAAGCCCAGGCGGCTGGTCATGAAGTCATAGGACTCCCACGTGCCCAGCATCATATTGGCCCGCACGGCGCAGGTGTTCAGGGACTGCACCAGTGCGCGGCGCACCGTCACCAGGCCCTGGAAGCGGCCGTTGTCGTTCTTGGGATAGGCGCTGTCGTTCAGCTCCAGCACCGGATAGTCGTCCAGGGTGGACGCGCCGGTAATGACGCCCTGGTCCAGGGCGGGGGCGTAGGTGCTGATGGGCTTGGCGGCGGAGCCGCAGGGCCGCACGGTGGTGGCCCAGTTCAAACCGCGGTCAACGGTCTTGGCGCCGGTGCCGCCCACCATGGCCACTATATAGCCGGTATAGGGGTCGATGACGGTAAGGGCGCCCTGCAGCTGCTCGGTCTCGCCCTTGCTGTTGGTGCGGGTGTAGGGGGTGTTGCTCAGGTCCTCGAAGACGCTCTCGGCGATCTTCTGATACTCATAATTCTGGGTGGTGTAAACCTTATAGCCCTTGCTGAACAGGGCATCCTCCGCCGTGGCGTGGTCATAGCCGAACTCGTCCATCAGCGCCTGGACCACATCGTCGATCATGGCGTCGGTGAAATAGGAGTTGCGGGCCTTGTACTGGGCCACCACGGGTTTGGCCTCTTCCTCCAGCAAGGCCGAGGTATCCACCACCTCGTCGCCGTAGTAGTTGCCGGTGTTGCTGTAACCGTTGGTGAAGATGACCTCCTCCGCCTTGGCGGCGTCATACTCCTCCTGGGTGATCTTGCCCTGGTCCAGCATGGCGTCCAGGATCAGTATCTCGCGCTCGCGGTTCTGCTCCCGGCTCCACTCGCTCTCAAAGGGGCCGTATTGGCTGGGGTTGTTGGTGATGCCGATCAGGCTGGCGCTCTGGGCCAGCGTCAGCTCGCTGGCGCTCTTGCCGAAATAGGTGCGGGCCGCCGCCTCCACGCCGTAGCAGGACTGGCCCAGGCAGATGCGGTTCAGATAGGATTCCAGTATCTGGTCCTTGGTATAGCGCTTTTCCAGCTCCAGCGCCCGGTATATCTCCGTTACCTTACGCTTGACGGTACTCTGGTTGTCGCCGGTGACGTTTTTAATGAGCTGCTGGGTGATGGTGGAGCCGCCCTGTACGCCCCGGCCCGTCAGGGTGCTGAGGATGGCGCGCACCGTGCCGCGGAAGTCCACGCCGTTGTGCTTTTCAAAGCGCTTGTCCTCGATGGCGATGGCGGCTTCCTTCAGATAATCCGGGATGTTGTCCAGATCGATCCAGATACGGTTCTCGCCGTCGCTGTACAGGGTCTGGTACATGACCCACTCGTCGGTTTTGGCGTCCAGGTAATAGAGCTCGGTGGACACCTTGCTCTCCAGCTCGTCCAGATAGACCTCCACATGCCCCTTCAGGGACGTGTTGATCCATGTCAGGAAAATACCGGTGAAAATGGCGATGGTCAGTACCATCACCAGCACGATGGTGCCGATGACCATTCCGGTCTTTCCCTTCTTCTTTTTCGGACGGGCCGCGCCCTGCGGCTCCTGATAGGTCTCCTCTGTTCGTTGACCGGCGCTCTGCTGTGGCCGGCCAAACAGACCGCGGCGCTTTTTCTTGTTTTCGCTCATAACAGGGCACCTCCTTTTCCTTGATATTATTGATGTATCGCCGGTACGGCGCGGCGCGCTCATCTGCCGGTATACATACTTGCCCATTTTTACGCTATTCTAGTATTGTACCACATCTGTCAAATGTTAAAAACCCCTTGTTTCGACAATTTCGTGCCAAAACACGGTCAAATAGTTGCCGTATCCGTATTTTTCTGTCACTTTTTCATCCTCTGGCGCAAAAAAGTCACAGCGGCGGCGGCTTGCATTCCGGCGAAAGATAGGGTACAATAAGGAGCATATTCCGGCTACCATCCATCAACAAGGAGGAAACAACACATGAGCGAAGATTTCGGCCCGAATTTCATCACCCTGACCGATGAGGACGGCAACGAGTTTGAATTGGAATATATCGACGCCCTGGAGGTGGACGGCCAGACCTATATGGCCTTCTTCCCCGCCGTGGAGGAGGACGGGGCCGACGAGGAGGACCTGGGCCTGGTGATCCTGAAATCCATCCTGGTGGACGGCGAGGAGCAGCTCTCCACCCTGGACAGCGACGAGGAGCTGGAGCGGGTCTACGACCTGTTCATGGAGCAGCTGATGGCGGACGAGGAAGAAGATTCCTAAAAAAATCTGCAAATTTCTCTTTTCTTTTTCCCCGCGGCATGGTATACTATGCCCAAGGCATGAGCGAACAAACGCGCTTTGTGCCCCACAGATGATGTATACGGGTCTTTTTTATCCTCACATCTTGTTATAGGGGATGTCGGATCAGCATGTGGTTTGCAGGCCTCCCGGCTGCCGTTTGCGGCTGGAAGATGGAAGCAGTAAAGCAAGCTGGAGACAACCCACCTGCTAGGAAACGGTGCAGGTTATAACTTGGCCCGATGCAACTGAGAAGCAGCCGCAAGGCTGCTTCTCTCTATTTTTCAGGCAAATACGCGAGGTCGTTTTTTTCGTTGTAGGGGCGGACGACTCTGTCCGCCCCCTATCACGGGTACGTCATCGGCAGGGCCGACAGGGTCGTCGGCCCCTACATACGCTCACACGCTGCTCTGGTGCGGCGGCGAATTCTGCGAAGTTTTTGACGCACTTTTCCGCCCTTCCAAAATATAATACTTGCACATTCGGCAAAACTACGGTATAATAGACAGGTATTTTACGACCAAGGGCGTATTGCGCCTATCACTTGAGAGGACTGAAAACAAATGAGTGCATCCAGAGAAAAGAAAAACCGCCAGGAGCTGGCCGCACAGGGCCATGTGGACCCCCGCGTCGAGCGCGAGCAGAAGGAATCTGCCGAGCGGAAAAAGAATAAGCTGCTCTACGGCGGCATCGCTGTGCTGTTCGTCATTGTGGCCGCTGTGGTGCTGCTGTATAACTCCGGCATCTTCCAGCGCAAGGCCACCGCGCTGACCGTGGACGGCAAGGACTTCACCGCCGCCCAGGTGGACTACTTCTACTATGCCGCGCTGAACAACGTCGCCAGCTCTGATTACGCCAGCTACATGGGCCTGGACACCAGCAAGTCCATGAAGGACCAGGAGCTGAACGCCATGGCCAAGATGCTGCTGGGCATCACCGCCGAGGATACCATGACCTGGGACGAGTATCTGCGGGACACCGCCAAGACGAACCTGACCCAGTATTATAAGGTCAGCGAAAAGGCCAAGGCCGACGGCCTGACCTTTGACGACCATATGAAAGAGGAGATGCAGGCCGATATCGACAGCATCACCGCCTACGCCAAGCAGAACGGCCTGTCCTTCTCCGGCTATCTGAAGCGGGTGTACGGCTCCAACATGACCACCGAGGTCTTCAAGGAAATGTATGAGATGACCGCTCTGGCCGCTCATTGCCAGGAGGAGTATCAGAACAGCCTGACCTATACCGACGACGAGCTGCAGGCCTGCTACGAGGCGGACAAGAACAGCTACGACGTGGCCGACTATGAGTACATCTCCTTCAAGGCCACCGCCGACAGCACCACCGACGCCGACGGCAACACCGTGGAGCCCACCGACGAGGAGACCGCCGCCGCCAAGAAGGCAGCCGAGGACGCCGCCGCTGACGCTCTGGCCCGTTACACCGCCGGCGAGACCCTGGACGCCATCGCCGCCGACTATGAGGACATCGCCTCCTACACCCACCAGGAGGAGGGCACCTACGCCGGTACCGACCTGGGTGTGTGGGTCTTCGACGAGGCCCGTACCGCCGGTGACGTCGAGGTGGTCACCACCGATTCCAACATCTATTTCGCCCTGTTCCACAGCCGCTCCCGTCAGGAGTACAACGTGGTCAACGTCCGCCACATCCTCTTTGAGGTGGACACCTCCGACCTGGATTCCAGCTCTGACACCTATGACGCCGACGTGGCCAATCTGAAGGAGATCGCCCACTCTGACGCCGAGAAGGCCCTGAAGGAGTGGCAGGACGGCGGCGCTACCGCCGAGCTGTTCGCCCAGATGGCCACCGAGCTGTCCGGCGACACCGGCAGCGTGGCCAACGGCGGCCTGTACGAGGGCATCAGCAAGTCCACCAGCTTCGTGCAGGAGTTCCTGGACTGGTGCTTCGCCGACGGCCGCAAGGTGGGCGACGCCGGTGTGATCGACAGCAGCTACGGCAGCCACGTGATGTATCTGGACAGCTTCGGCGACCCCTATTGGAAGGTCCAGACCACCAACACCCTGAAGAGCGAGGCCGTGGCGGCCTGGGTGGATGAGAACACCGCTACCGAGTCCGTGACCGAGGGCTCCGGCATGCAGTACGTCGGTTATTAAGAGAAGCTTACACCATTGCGAAGGACCGGCAAATGCCGGTCCTTCGTCGATTATCGCCATCATGAATATGAGACACGAAGAATTTTTACGAACGGAAATGATCCTGGGCGGCGACGCGCTGGACAAGCTGCGGCACAGCCATGTGGCCGTGTTCGGCCTGGGCGGCGTGGGCAGCTATGTGACCGAGGCCCTGTGCCGCGCCGGTGTGGGAGAGCTGACTCTCATTGACGGCGACACCGTGTCCGTCACCAACATCAACCGCCAGCTCTACGCCCTGCACTCCACCGTAGGTACGGCCAAGGCGGAGGCCGCCGCCGCCCGCTGCCGGGACATCTGCCCCGACACGGTGGTGCATCCCATCGTAGGCGTCTATGACGCCGCCCACCGGGAGGACTTTTTTGCTGCCCGGTACGACTACATCGTGGACGCCATCGACCTGGTCAGCTGCAAGCTGGACCTGATCGGCCAGGCCAGAGAGCGCCGCATCCCCATCCTGACGGCCCTGGGCACCGGCAACAAATTGCAGCCGGAGCTGCTGACCATCACCGATATCGCCAAGACCTCCGGCTGCCCGCTGGCTCGTGTCATGCGCAAGGAGCTGCGGGAGCGGGGCATCCGCCATCTGAAGGTGGTGTTCAGCCCCGAACAGCCCGGCCAGACCCAGCAGCTGGAAACGCCGCCGCCGGGACGGCGCAGCGTTCCCGCCAGCGTGTCGTGGGTGCCCTCCGTGGCGGGCCTTTTGATGGCGGGCACGGTGGTACAGGATATCTTGAACGGAGGAGGACTGATCCCATGATCCTATTGGGTTCTCTTGTTAATGCCGGCGCTATCGTGGTAGGCGGCCTGGTGGGCATGTTTGCCGGAAAGCTGCGTCGGAAAAGCTGCGGACTTCGGTGATGACGGCGCTGTCGCTGATGACCATCGGCATCGCCGTGCCGGGCCTGCTGAAAAGCAGCAACGCCCTGATCCCCATCATCTCCATGGTGGTGGGCACCATCATCGGCGAGCTGCTGGATATCGACAGCGCTGTCACTAAGCTGGGCGAGACGCTGCAGAAGCGCTTTTCCGGCAGCACCGTCACCGAGGGGTTCGTCACCGGTTCGCTGGTGTTCGCCATCGGCGCACTGGCGGTGATGGGCCCGCTGGAGAGCGGCTTGCAGCATCAGCACAGTCTGCTGTTCTCCAAGTCGGTCATCGACGGTGTGGCGTCGGTGGTGTTCGCTTCCACGCTGGGACTGGGCGTGGCCCTGTCCGGTCTCACCGTTCTGGCGGTGGAAGGCTCCATCGCCCTGCTGGCTTCGGTGGTGGCGCCCTATCTGGGCGAGACGGTGGTCAACGAGATCACCTTCGTAGGCTCGCTGCTGATCGTAGGCATCAGTCTGAACCTGCTGGGCGTGACCAAGCTGCGGATGCTGAACATGGTCCCGGCCATTCTGCTGCCCATTTTACTGTGTCAATTCATGCTGTAAAACTTACGAAACAATTATTTACTTATTAAAAGGAGGGGCTGACATGACCTACGGATTCATCGGAACAGGAAATATGGGCGGTGCGCTGGCCCGTGCCGCCGCCAAGACGGTGGAGGTGCGCAGCAGCATCGTACTGGCCAACCGGACGCCGGAAAAGGCCACGAAATTGGCCGACGAGATCGGCGCGTCGGTGGCCGACAACCTGACCGTCGCCAGGGAGTGCGATTACATTCTGCTGGGCGTAAAGCCCCAGATGATGGCGGATATGCTGGCTGAGATCGCCCCGGCCCTGAAGGAACGCACCACCCCCTTTGTGCTGCTGAGCATGGCGGCGGGTCTGACCGTTCACCGCATCCGGGAGCTGGCGGGCGGCGACTATCCGGTGATCCGCATTATGCCCAACACCGCCGTGGCGGTGGGCGAGGGCGTCACCATGTACTGCTGCTCCGACAACGTGACGGCGGCCCAGCGGGAGGGCTTTGTCTCCCTGCTGCACTGCTCCGGCCTGCTGGAGGAACTGGATGAAAAGCTGATGGACGCGGGCAGCGCCGTGGCAGGCTGCGGCGGCGCGTTTGCCTGCCTGTTTCTGGAGGGTCTGGCGGACGGCGCGGTGTATGCCGGTCTGCCCCGCGCCAAGGCGCAGCGCTACGCCGCCCAGATGCTGCTGGGCATGGCTAAGCTGGCGCTGGCCTCCGATGAACACACCGGGGCATTGAAGGACGCAGTGTGCTCTCCCGGCGGCACCACCATTGCGGGTGTTCGGGCATTGGAGGAGCGGGGCTTCCGGGCCGCCGCCATGAATGCCGTCATCGCCGCCTATGAGCGGACGAAACAACTGGGGTAATACCGGTTTTGTAAAAGTAAACAACCATTTAGCAAGCAAAAACGCCACCCAAAGGGTGGCGTTTTTGTGATTAAATCTCTTATTTCCCGTACAGCTGGTAGATCAGCCAGTTCAGGAACCGTGCGGGCAGTACCTTCGTCAGGAAGACAAAGAACTTGTAGTCGATGCGGGTGGCATACAGGGGGTGATGACTGCCCTCCCGGCTGGCCACGGCGGCGATGTAGCGGCCCACCTTGGCGGGGTCCATGCCGGTCTGCTCGTCGTGCTCCATCCGCTTCACGCTGCGGCCAATACGGCCCTGATAGACCTCGTCGCCGTCAATGATCTTCTCACGGGCGGCGGTAAAACCGGTCTTGATATCGCCGGGCATCACGGCGCAGACGGTGACGCCGAAGGGCCGCAGCTCGTTGGCCAGGGCCATGGTATAGGCGTTGATGGCGGCCTTTCCGGCGCTGTAATAGGCCTGGAATGGAATGGGCACCGGGGCGGCCACGCTGCTGATGTTGACGATGCGGCCATGACCCTGCTGCCGCATGAGGGGGATCACGCAGCGATTCATCCGCACCATGCCGAAAAACAGGGTGTCAAACAGCCGCTGGGCCTCCTGGGTATCGGTGAACTCGATGGCGCCGGAGAT
>CAKTMW010000023.1 GCA_934574095.1 uncultured Oscillospiraceae bacterium
ATCTGCCAGTATCTCAGCCCCACGCTGGCCATCTTCTGCGGCATGATCATGGGCGAGAGCCTGACGAAGGAAAAGCTGGTGAGCTTCTGTTTCATCTGGGCGGGCGTGATTTTGTACACGCTGAACAGCATCTATGAGGAAAAGAAACGCAACAAAACCGCGGCGTAAGGAGGAGAACCAATGAATATTACAGTCTATTTAGGCGCCAATGAGGGCAACGACCCGGCACTGGGCCGGGCAGTCCGCGAACTGGGACAATGGATCGGCGGAAATGGCCACACACTGGTCTACGGCGGATCAAAGACCGGGCTGATGGGCGAGATCGCAAAAAGCGTTCTGGATGCCGGCGGGAATGTGACCGGCGTGGAACCGCAGTTCTTTATGGATGAAGGCTTCCAGTATGACGGCCTGACGGAGCTGATCGTCACAAAGGATATGGCAGAGCGCAAGACGAAGATGATCCAGCTGGGCGATGCTTTTATCGCCTTTCCCGGCGGCACCGGAACGCTGGAGGAGATCGCGGAGGTCATGTCTAAGGTGTCGCTGAAGCATCTGGACGCACCCTGCATCCTCTACAATCTGAACGGCTACTATGACGACCTGAAGGCGCTGCTGCACCACATGATCGAAAAAGACTTGTCCTCGCCGGAGCGGCAGCAGGGGATATATTTTGCGGAGAATCTGGCGCAGATCAAAGAGATATTGGAAAAGTGATCCCATAGCAGCCTGCGGCATCTGCCGCAGGCTGCTGTTGCGTCGTGGGGAGAAGAATGGTATACTGGAGAAAAAAGGAGGGGGCGGATATGGGAAAGCGGATTTCTGTGATTCTGATCGTGGTGCTGGCGGCTGCGGCGGTGACTTTTGGGGTGCTATGGCAGAGTGCGCTGCGGGATCATTCCGATATTAAGGCACTGGCACAGGCAGGCGTGAACGAGGCATGCAGCCGTTTTTCAGACTTCCAGAAAAGGGGAGACGACGGCGACTACTGGGGCGGCGTTGCGGCGTTCCACACCTTTCAACAGGCCCATATCCTTCTGACGGAGGGGACAAGTCAGGCCGCCGACCGGGTGTTTTGCAGCGAGGTTTACGGCGCGCTGCTGCTGAAGCCGGACCTGGCCAAGGCGCATATGGCAGAGGTCATCGAGGTGATGGAGCTGCTCTCGCAGGATGTGATGGATGCCAACGCGTATGTGCGCATGGCGGAATTGGGCAACGCGCTGGAGCGGTGAGCCGCGAGGCATGAAACGAGAGATAAAGAAAGCCTGGAAAGGAAAGCAATGAAAGGAAATCTGTCCCGGCGGCTTGCTATGTACACCGCCGGATTGTTTGTGATGACGGTGGGGATCGCCCTGTCGGTAAAATCGCGGCTGGGGGTGTTGCCCATCGGCTCCATCCCCTATGCCATGACGTGCATCTGGGGCATTGAAATGGGCAAGGCCACCATCCTACTGCATTGCTCGCTGGTGCTGATACAGGTTATTTTGCTGCGGAAGAGCTTTAAGCCGGTGAACCTGCTGCAAGTAGCGGTGGGCATTGTGTTCGGGTATTTTACCACTTTCTGCAACTGGTGTGTGTCCTTTCTGCCGGATCCGGACGGCATAGTGCTGCGGGTCATATTGCTGCTGCTGAGCGTGGTGTGCATCGCCCTGGGCATCTTTCTGTACATGCCGCCGGACATCATGGCGCTGGCGGGTGAGGGGACGATCAAGGCCATTTCGGACGTCAGCGGTATGGCCTTCGCCAAGGTGAAGGTGCTGTTTGATTCGTCGCTGGTGGCGCCATATCGCTGGCAGCCTGCCTGCTGTGTATCGGCAGCTTCGGCAGCGTAGGCGTTGGCACGGTCATTGCTGCCGTTCTGGTGGGGATGGTGCTGGGATTTTTTACCAAGTGGTTGGGAGCGCGGCGTGACTGCTGGCTGTTCGGAAAAGAGACTGTTCGGGAATGACGCAGCGTTGACCGCAACTGCCAGTTGCTTGCCTGCTGGGGAATTCTGTGTTACACTGGCAGATATGGAGGTGTTCGACATGGAAACAAAGGAGATTTTACATCAGCTGAGAACAGAAAAGGGACTGTCGCAGGACGAACTGCGGAAAAGGTATTTGTGACGCGGCAGGCGGTGTCCCGCTGGGAAAACGGCGAGACAACGCCGGGGCTGGAGACCTTGAAGCGGCTCTCCCAGCTTTTTGATGTGTCCATCAATACGCTGCTGGGCTCCCCACGACAGCTGATCTGCCAGTGCTGCGGCATGCCGCTGGACGATTCCACCATCAGCAAGGAGCCGGACGGCGATTTCAACGAGGACTATTGCAAATGGTGCTATACGGACGGCACGTTCAAGTACACCAGCAAGGAGCAGCTGATCGATTTCTGCGTGACACACATGGCCAGTGAAAGCTGGCCTGCGGAGCAGGTCAGAGCCCATATGGAGGCCGTGGTGCCAGAGCTGAAGCACTGGAAGAAATAAGTTAAGACAGCGAAAGAACACCCCGCCGCAGGCGATGCCTGCGGCGGGGTGTGGTTGCTTGAGGGGAAAAGCCTCGCAGAGTTCGCCGCTCGGAAGCGGCGAAAAAATCAAATCATTTTTCTGACGACATGTGCGTCAGAAAAATACTTCTCGGTCGCCAGTGCACCCATCGGGTGCGCGCAGTCGACCGCAATTCCCTTTGGCAATGAAATCGAAGATTTCATGCCAGTCTTTTTTAGCCCGGAGGCCAGGTCATGTCGCGGCCGCTGAGCACATGGAAGTGCAGGTGCTTCACGGTTTGGCCGGCCTGGTCGCCGCAGTTGTTGACAATGCGGTAGCTTTCACAGCCCAGCTCCTTGCACAGCTTGGCGATGACGGTGAAGCAGTGGGCCACCACGGCCTCGTTGCTTTCGTCGATGTCATTGGCGCAGCAGATGTGAGCCTTGGGCACCACCAGAAAATGGGTGGGGGCCTGGGGCTCGATGTCGTAGAAGGCGTAGCACAGCTCGTCCTCATAGACCTTGTTGCTGGGGATCTCGCCGTCGATAATGGCGCAGAACAGGCAGTCGTTCTTCATGGGTTCGTCTCCTTTCGTTGTATGGTTTGGGTATGTGCCCGCCCGGCAGGGCGGGCACATCATTTACATGGTTAGCCCAGCTTGGCGGCCACAAAGTCGTCCACAGTGGCCAGCGCGTCGTCTACCTTCAAAAGGTCGGTGCCGCCGCCCATGGCGCTGTCGGGCTTGCCGCCGCCCTTGCCGCCGCACACGGCGGACACAGACTTCACCAGCTCACCGGCCTTGACGCCCTTGGCCACGGCTTCCTTGCCGCAGACGGCCAGGAAGCTGACTTTTTCGCCGTTGATACTGGCCAGCACCGCCACCACACTGGGGTCCTTGTCCCGCATGAAATCGCCCATGGCCCGCAGAGCGTTGGCGTCCAGATTCTGGCGGGTGCCGGTGATGATGTGCAGGCCGCCCACGGTCTTGGCGGAGGCCATCACCTGACGGGCCTCGCCCAGAGAGGCCTCGGCCTTGAACTTCTCCAGCGCCTGACGCAGCTCCTTCATCTCGTTGGCCTGCTGCTCCATGCGCTCCAGAATGCTGCCGGGCGCGGTCTTGAAGAACTGGGCCGCCTTCAGCAGCGTATTGCGGCCATGGCGGGTCTCGTCAATGGACACGCGGCCGGTGGTGGCCTCAATACGGCGGACGCCGGAGGCCACGCTGCTCTCGGACTTGATGCGGAACATGCCCACCTTGGCGGTGTTGTCCAGATGGGTGCCGCCGCACAGCTCCATGGAGAAATCGCCCATGGTGACCACGCGGACCGTCTGGCCGTACTTTTCGCCGAAGGTGGCTACCGCGCCGCGGGCCTTGGCCTCGTCCAGGGGCAGTTCCTCGGTGGTGATGGTCAGGCCGTCCAGAATGGCGCCGTTCACCAGGTCCTCCACCTCGTTCAGCTGCTGGGGGGTGATGCCCTCAAAGTGGGTAAAGTCGAAGCGCAGGCGATCGGGCTCCACCAGAGAACCGGCCTGATGCACGTGGTCGCCCAGCACCTTCACCAGCGCGGCATCCAGCAGGTGGGTGGCGCTGTGAGCGCGGCGGATGGCGGCGCGGCGGACGGTATCGATGGAGGCGGCCACGGTGTCGCCCACCTTCAAAGAGCCCTTCAACAGCTTGCCGTAGTGCATGAACTTGCCGCCCTTGTTCTTCTGGACGTTGTTGACGTGGAACAGGAGGGCGCAGTTGTCATCGGGATTTTCAATGCTGTCGCTGTCGGTGATGCGGCCGTGGTCGGCGGTCTGGCCGCCCATCTCGGCGTAGAAGGGGGTCTGATCCAGCACCACGATAGCCTCCATACCGGAGACGATCTCGTCCACCAGCTCGCCCTCGGCCACGATGGCCAGCACGTGGGCGTCGTCGATGGCGTCGTAGTCATAGCCCACGAACTCGGTGGCGGGCATGTCCTTGCCGAACTCTACGCCGGCCCAGCCCAGATCGCCCAGGGCCTTGCGGGCCTCGCGGGCACGCTCCTTCTGCTCGGTCATCAGGGCCTTAAAAGCTTCTTCGTCGATGGTCATGCCCTCCTCGGCGGCCATTTCGGCGGTCAGGTCGATGGGGAAGCCGAAGGTGTCGTACAGCTTGAAGGCGTCCTCGCCGGAGAACACGGTCTCGCCCTTGGCCTTGTGGGCGGACAGCATGTCGCCGTAGATCTTCATGCCGCCGTCGATGGTGCGGGCGAAGTTCTCCTCCTCGGTGCGGATGACCTTGGTGATATAGGTCTGCTTCTCCCGCAGGTCGGGGTACTGGCACTCGTTCTCGTGGATAACGGTGTCCACCACCTGATACAGGAACGGCTCGTTGACGCCCAGCAGCTTGCCGTGGCGGGCGGCGCGGCGCAGCAGGCGGCGCAGCACATAGCCGCGGCCCTCGTTGCTGGGCAGGATGCCGTCGCAGATCATGAAGGTGGCGCTGCGGATGTGGTCGGTGATGACGCGCAGGGACACATCGCGCTTGTGGCTCTCGCCATAGTGGGCGCCGGTCAGCTCGCTGACCTTGTTGGTGATGTTCATGACGGTGTCCACGTCAAACAGGCTGTCCACGTTCTGGCACACGCAGGCCAGACGCTCCAGGCCCATGCCGGTGTCGATGTTCTTCTGCTTCAGCTCGGTATAGTTGTTGTGACCGTCGTTATCGAACTGGCTGAACACGTTGTTCCAGACCTCGATATAGCGGTCGCAGTCGCAGCCCACGGTGCAGCCGGGCTTGCCGCAGCCGTACTCGGGGCCGCGGTCATAGTAGATCTCAGAGCAGGGGCCGCAGGGGCCGGAGCCATGCTCCCAGAAGTTATCCTCCTTGCCGAAGCGGAAGATCTTTTCGGCGGGGATGCCGATCTCATCATGCCAGATGTTCCATGCCTCGTCGTCATCCTGATAAACAGAGGGATACAGGCGGTCAGGCTCCAGACCGACCCACTCGGGACTGGTCAGAAATTCCCAGCTCCAGGCAATGGCTTCATGCTTGAAGTAGTCGCCAAAGGAAAAGTTGCCCAGCATCTCGAAATAGGTGCCGTGGCGGGCGGTGTGGCCCACGTTGTCGATGTCGCCGGTGCGGATGCACTTCTGGCAGGTGCAGACCCGGTGGCAGGGGGGCTCCTCCTCGCCCTTGAACCAGGGCTTCATGGGGGTCATACCGGCGTTGATGAGCAGGATGGACTTGTCATTCTGGGGCACCAGCGAAAAGCTGGGCAGGCGCAGATGGCCTTTCGTCTCGAAGAACTTCAGGAACATCTCCCGCAGCTCATTCAGACCGTGATAGGGATGGCTCATAGTATTTCGCTCCTTTTATGATAAATTTTTTGTTTGTTATCTCAATTTAGGAAAATACACCGTCTGTGGGTGTAGGGGTGGGGTTCTACCCCGCCCGACGGGGGAAAGGGGTGCTATCGTTTATCGGGTGGGAGGGGTAGAACCCCTCCCCTACGCACGGATCAAGATAGCTTATTTGCACAGAGATTATTTGCGCCAGCTTTCCGTCAGCGCTGCCAGCTCCGTCTCCAGATTCCGGAAGAACCGGGAGATATGCAGGCCGTCGGCCAGCGCGTGGTTGACGAACAGCGACACCGGCAGGGTCGTGCGGCCGTTTGCCGTGACATATTTGCCCCAGCTGATGCGGGGGTTGCTGTCGTCGGGGCTCACCATGGGGTGCTCCAGCTGGGAGTAGTGGAGCCACGGCAGGCTGGACACGAAGAAAAAACTGCGCGCGTCGCCGTCCTCGGTGAGGGTGCCCCGCTCCAGCACCTCCCGCTGGCGGCGCTGACCCAGGGCGATGAAATCGTCGTAGGGCAGGTCGCCCTCTACCGTGCAGTAAACGTACACGCCGTCGGGCTTCATGGCGGTGTAGGAGGGCGGGCACCAGTCGAACTCCGCCACTGTGCCATCCTCCAGAATCCGGCGGCGCAACTGGGGCACGGCGTTGGCGGCCCACGTCACCGCGTAGAGAAAGCTGAGGAAAAAGGGACGCTGGCCCTTGCAGGCCATAAAGTCCGTAATGTCGATCTCCGCCGTGATCCCGGCAAAGGGATAATCCATCTGGCGGAAGTAGGCGAACTGGCCGCACCGGGGATCGGACGCCATGTCGATGATGTGATAGCTCATCTCTCACCTCCAAAAAACAAAAACGCCCCGCCCCGCATAGGGGCGAAGCGACGCTTCACGGTACCACCCTAATTTGACGGCTGCGCCGTCATCTCAGTCGTCCGGTAACGGGGACGGAACGTGCGGCTCATCGCCGCAGGCTCGGAAGTGGCTGTCCCGCCTGCCGTTTCCCGAAGGGCTTGCACCGTCCCCCTCTCGCTCTGGGTGGCATGACCGGACTCGTTTCCTCATGGCCGTATCGCAATGTTGCCCTTATTTTACCACATCTTTCGTCGTTGTCAACGGTATTTTTTGCGTTTTTTCGTCGTTTTCACCATTGCCCGCCGGGGAAAGTATGTTATACTGTTGAAGAGATTTGCGCAGGAGGAAACTTTATGCCTCTCTATAAACGGAAGAATATCGACTGGTACCGCCACCTGGCCTTTGCCTGCGTGGGCGGTTTCTTTGGGGCCTACGCCATTCTGTGCCGGGGCGGCGTCATGGGCAGCGCCCAGACCATGAACCTGCTGGAGTTGGTCATCGACGCCCTGTATGGCCGGGGCTTCAATGTGCTGGAGCATTTCGGGGCCTTTCTGGTCTACGTCGTCGGTACCATGCTGACGGTGCTGCTGCCCTTTAAGTGGGGTGTGGATATGCGGCGGCTGTCGCCCGTCATCACCGCCGCGGCGGCGGTGGGGGAGTGCTTCATCCCGGCGGAAACAGAGGTGGTCGTCGCCCTGTACCCCATCTTCTTCGCTATGAGCGTCCAGTGGAGCAGCTTCCGGGGCGCACAGGACTTTTATAGCTCCACCATCTTCTCTACCAACAATACCAAGCAGGCGTCTCTGGCCTTTGCCGAGTACCTGTGCGGCAAGGACCGCAAGCAGCTGCGGCGGATGGGCTTTTTCCTGTCCACGCTGCTGTGCTTCCACATCGGCGCGGCCATCGGCGTGGGGGCCTCCCACTTCTGGGGCGTTCCGGGGGCGCTGTGTTCCCTGCCGCTGCTGCTCTGGGGCTATATCCTGGTGGTCCAGGAGGAGAAGGCCGAGGCCATCCAGGCCATCGTGACCGAGAATGCGTAAGGAGGAGATCACTATGAATCAAGCGCTGTTTTCCTATATCGCCGCCAGCCCCACCGCTTTTCAGGCGGCGGCCCACACGGCAAAGCTGCTGGAGCTGGAGGGGTATCATCTTTTGCGGGAGACGGAGGAGTGGACCCTGGAGCCGGGCGGACGGTACTATGTGGTCCGCAATGGCTCGTCCCTGATCGCGTTCCGGCTGCCCCACGGACGGCCCAGCGGCTTTATGATGACCGCCGCCCACAGCGACAGTCCTGCCTTCAAGGTCAAGGAGAACGCTGAACTCCCCGGCGACAACGGCACCCGTCTCAGCGTGGAGGGCTACGGCGGCATGCTGTGCGCCAGTTGGATGGACCGGCCCCTCAGCATCGCGGGCCGGGTCATGGTGCGGACAGAGCAGGGCGTCGCCGTCCGCCTGGTGGATATGAAGGAGCCGGTGGCCCTGATCCCCAATGTGGCCATCCACATGAACCGGGACGCCAACAACGGCATGAAGTATAATTTCGCCGTGGATATGCAGCCGCTGTACGGCGGCGAAAAGGGCGGCTTCCGTCGCCGTGTGGCTGACGCCGCCGGAGTGGCGGAGGAGGACCTGCTGACCCACGACCTGTTTCTCTATAACCCTCAGCCCGGCATCGAGTGGGGCGACTACATCTCCGCGCCCCGGCTGGACGATCTGCAATGTGCCTTTGCGTCCTTGCAGGGCTTCCTGACGGCGGAGGAGAGCCGCAGCGCCTGCGTCTACTGCCTGTTCGACAACGAGGAGGTGGGCAGCGAGACCAAGCAGGGCGCCGCCTCCACCTTCCTTCTGGAAACGCTGACGCGCATCTGCGACGCCCTGGGCCTGACCCTGCGCACCATGGCGGCGGGCAGCTTCCTGCTGTCCTGCGACAACGCCCACGCCATCCATCCCAACCACCCGGAATACGCCGACAAGAACCACGCCGTGCGGATGAACGGCGGCGTGGTCATCAAGTATAACGCCAGTCAGCGCTATACCACCGACGCGGTGTCGGCGGCCCTGTTCCAGACGGTGTGCGAGAGAGCGGGGACGCCCTTCCAGCGCTACGCCAACCGGCCGGATATGGCGGGTGGATCCACTCTGGGCAGCATCGCCAACACGCAGGTGTCGCTGAACATGGCGGACATCGGTTTGGCACAGCTGGCCATGCACTCCTGCTTCGAGACGGCGGGCGTGGCGGACACGGCCCACATGGTACGGGCGCTGCGGGCCTTTTTCGGCATGACGCTGGAAGCGTCCGGCGACGGCGCGTATCAATTGAAATGATTGGATGAAAAGAGACGGTGCTGCCGTCTGAGCTTGTCAAAAAAGGGCTATGCCCTTTTTTGACAAAATTAGGAATCGCTCCGACCCGCGCTTTTCCGCCCATAAATGGGCGAAAAAAACACTCTCTCCGCGCAAAGTATTTTTTGCCACGCACATGTCGCGGCAAAAAATAATCCAATTTGTTCGCCGCCTTGGCGGGCGGCGAATTCTGCGAAGCTTTTTTGACAGACTGAGACGGCGCTGCCGTCTCTTTTCCATTTTTGCGCTTCCACAGGTGATGTTTTCTTTACAAATGGGCAGAATGGTGGTATACTTCTCCTGTATGACCATCGCGAAGGAGAGAAAATGAATGGGAAAGCTGATCGTTTTTGAGGGGACCGACGGGTCCGGAAAGGCCACGCAGACCGAGCTTTTGTGCCGGACACTGGAAGAGCGGGGCATCCCCTTCCGGCGGCTTTCCTTCCCGCGGTACGGCGAGGAATCCTCGGCGCTGATCCGGCTTTATCTGGGCGGCGCCTTCGGCAGCCATCCCGGCGACGTCAACGCCTTTGCCGCGTCTACCTTCTACGCGGTGGACCGCTACGCCTCCTATAAACAGGACTGGGGCGCGTACTATGAGCAGGGGGGACTGCTGATCGCCGACCGGTATACCACCTCCAACGCGGTGCATCAGACCTCCAAGCTGCCGGAAGCGGAGCGTAAGCCCTTTTTGGATTGGCTGTTCCACTTTGAATACGACCTGCTGGAGCTGCCCCGCCCCACACGGGTGTTGTATCTGGACCTGCCCACAGAGCTGAGCGAGCAGATGATGCGCCAGCGGGAGCAGGCCACCCACACCACCGCCGACGTACACGAGCAGGACGAGGAATACCTGCGCCGCTGCCGGGAAAACGCCGCCTTTGTGACGGAATACTGCGGCTGGACCAGGATCGACTGTGCCCGGAACGGCGTGATGCGCAGCCGCGAGGATATCCATGCCGAGGTGCTGGAGAAACTCCGCGACCTGCTGTGAACCGCCGTCTTGACACGAGAAAGGAATATACGACTATGCCCAAGGATCAGAACAACAATTATGAGACCGCCTATTATAACGCGGAGGAGGTCCGCCGCCAGAGCGCGGCCGGAGGCCCCCAGAAGAAAAAGAAGAAGAGCAAGCGGGCCAACCAGCGCCTGGCGCTGTATCTGGCCTGCGTGGTACTAGGCTCCTGCCTGCTGGCGGGGATCGGCTGGCTGCTGTTCAACGACCTGTGCTCGCTGAACAAGGATTACGTAGAGGTTACCATCACCGTAGACGAGGGCGACGGTGTGGGCGACGTGGCCAAGAAGCTGAAGGACGCGGGCCTCATCAACTACCGGGGCTTTTTCAAGTTCTGCGGCATCTTCCTTCACGCCAAGAAGAACATCGACCCCGGCGAGTGGAAGCTGAACAGCGATATGGATTACCGCAGCCTCATCACCAATATGCACGACTATGAAGCCGACAAGGTCAACGAGGACGGCTGGATCAAGGTGGTCATCCCTGAGGGCAAGACCGTCAACGAGATCATCGACATCATGACCGAGGCCGGTATCTCCACCCGCGAGGAGCTGGAAGACGCCTGCGCCAACTTTGAGTTCCAGAGTTACAGCTTCCTGAAGGAGGATATGCTGGGCAAGGTGAACCGTATGGAGGGATTCCTGTTCCCCACCACCCAGGCCTTTGACCCGGAGAAGACCGCCGTGTACGACATCGACACCATGCTGACCAACTTCGTCAGCCAGTTCGACGATGACATGATGGCGGACATCAACGCCAGCGGCTACTCCCTGCACGATATCATCACCATCGCTTCCATCATCGAGAAGGAGGGTATCGGCGACGAGACGGAGCGGAAGAACATCGCTTCCGTCCTCTATAACCGTCTGAACACCACTGATCGGGAGACCTACGGCTACTTGCAGCTGGATACCACCATCTACTACGCCCTGTCTCTGGAGGGCAAGGACAAGACCGCTTTTGACCAGAATCTGGACAGCCCCTATAACACCTATAAGTATCCCGGTTTGCCTGTCGGCCCCATCTGCTGCCCCGGTATGGACTCCATCAAGGCGGCTATCTATCCCAACGACACGGAGTATTTCTACTTCGCCGCCGGTAAGGATGGCGTCAACCATTTCTTCAAGACCTACAACGAGCATCTCGCGTTCATCAACAGCGATATGTACCAGCCTGACTAATGGAACGGAAAAAGCCTGAATTGCTGTCCCCGGCCGGGGACTGGGAAAAACTGAAAATGGCTGTGGCTTACGGCGGCGACGCGGTGTACCTGGCGGGCACCGCCTTCGGTATGCGCTCCTTTGCCGGTAATTTTACCGACGAGGAGCTGCCCCGCGCCGTAAAATACGCCCACGACCACGGCGTAAAGGTCCACGTCACCGTCAACACCATGCCCCGCAGCGGCGAGGTGGAGCAGCTGCCTGCCCATCTGGAGCGGCTGAACGACGCGGGGGTGGACGCGCTGATCGTGGCGGACCTGGGCGCCTTCACGCTGGCGGGGAAGTACGCGCCCCGCTGCCAACGGCATATCAGCACCCAGCAGTCCATCGCCAACTATGCTTCCGCCGCCGCGTGGTACGATTTGGGGGCCACCCGCGTGGTGCTGGCCCGTGAGCTGAGTCTGGAGGAGATACGCACCATCCGGGCCAAGACCCCTAAAGAGTTGGAGATCGAGACCTTCTGCCACGGGGCCATGTGCGTCAGCTACTCCGGGCGGTGCCTGCTGAGCAACTACATGACGGGCCGCGACGCCAACCGGGGCCAGTGCGCCCAGCCCTGCCGCTATCAGTACGCCCTGATGGAGGAAAAGCGCCCCGGCGAGTATTTTCCGGTGTTCGAGGATGAAAAGGGCACCTATATCATGAACTCCCGCGATATGTGCATGATCGACCATCTGGACGATCTGATGGACGCCGGGGTGGACTGCCTGAAGATCGAGGGCCGGGCAAAGTCCGGATACTATGCCGCTATCGTCACCGGGGCCTACCGCCACGTGCTGGACGATATCGCGGCGGGCCGTCCCGTCGACCCCGTCTGGCGGGACGAGGTGGAGCACGTCAGCCACCGGCACTACTCCACCGGCTTTTTCTACGGCCAGCCGGGGCAGTATTACGACAACGCCCGGTACATACGGGACTGGCAGATCTGCGCCGTGGTGACGGACTGTGATGAGAGCGGTCTCGCCACGCTGAGCCTGCGGAACAAATTCGCCGCCGGGGATGAGTTGGAGGTGGTGGGCCCTGATACCCGCCCCTTTACCATCACCGCGCCGGTGATGACCGACTGCGACGGCCTGCCGCTCCGCGAGCCGAAAACACCCCAGATGGTGTTCACCATGCAGCTGCCCAAACCTGTGCCGCCCCTCAGTTTCCTGCGCCACGCGGTAGAGCTGAGCGCGAAAGCTTGAGCCGGGGCCCAAAGCCGATGGACGCTTTTACTCCGCATAAAAGCGCGGAATCGCTGTAAGAAAAAAGAGACTGCCGCGACGCGGCAGTCTCTTTTTTACACCAGCCGGGACTGGGGCAGGCCGAAGCTGACGGCGATGGCTGCGTCCACCCGCTCCATCACGTCGCTGTCCACCTGGCCCATCCGCTGGCGCAGGCGCTGCTTATCCAGTGTGCGCACCTGCTCCAGCAGGACCACCGACTCCTTGGGCAGCCCGTAGCGCATGGCTTGCAGCTCAATATGGGTGGGCAGCTTGGCCTTGCCCATCTGGGAGGTGATGGCCGCCGCGATCACCGTGGGGCTGTGGCGGTTACCTGTGTCGTTCTGCACGATCAGCACCGGCCGGACGCCGCCCTGCTCACTGCCCACCACGGGGCTGAGGTCGGCATAATAAATCTCTCCGCGCTTGACAGTTGTATCCACAAAGTTCACTCTCCGTATCGTTTCGTGGCCGGCCCTTTGAAAGGGCGGCCCCGTTGGAAGTACCCAATGGGTATCAGGTCCTTTCCATTGTCCCCGGCGCTGGGCCGGTTTATACCTTCCGGGCGTGATTTGCCTTCGTCCTGTGTCATCCTATGCCCGTCCCGGAGCGTAAGTGCCGGTACAGCAGGAGGACGCGCTGAAAAAAGTGAAAAAAGGACTACCACATCTTGTGGAAATATGGTATCATACAAGTGTGTCTTGTGTGCATAACGCCCCGGCGGCCTTGCCGGGAGAAACAGGAGGGTCAAAGAGAGATGAAATGCCCCTATTGCGGATATAAAGAGAGCAAGGTGGTGGACTCCCGTCCCGCCGACGAGGGCAGCAGCATCCGCCGCCGCCGGGAATGCCTGAAGTGCGAAAAGCGCTTTACCACCTATGAGACGGTGGAAAGCCTGCCCATGGTGGTCATCAAAAAGGACGGCAGCCGCCAGAGCTTTGACCGCAGCAAGGTGCTGCGGGGCATCCAGCGCTCCTGCGAGAAGCGGCCCGTTCCCGCGGCGGATATGGAGCGCATGGCGCTGGAGATCGAGCAGGAGCTGCAAAACTCTCTGGAGCGGGAGACCAGCACCGAGGTCATCGGCGAAAAGGTCATGGAGAAGCTGAAAGCCGCCGACGAGGTGGCTTACGTCCGCTTCGCCAGCGTGTACCGCCAGTTCAAGGACATCAATACGTTCATGTCGGAGCTGAATAAGCTGCTGAGCGAAAAATAAACCTCTTAACCATGTCGTAGGGGCGATATCGCATCGCACCATCGTACACCGTGCGTAGGGGCGGGGTTCTACCCCGCTTGCCGACATTACCGTATATCAAACGGGAGGGGCAGAGCCCCTCCCCTACGAACGGCTATCGGCGATATGCCAGTTACAAAACATTCTTCATACTCAGCTGCTCCAGCTCTGCCAGACGGTCGAACTCCAGCGCCAGATGCACCGCCGCGTCGGAGAGAGCGTCGCTGTCCTGCTCCCTCACGTACAGCGCGCACTGGTGCAGCAGGGTATCGGCCTCATTGATCTCCTCGTGCTGTAAGGTGATGTGGAGATAGCTCTGGTGCTGCTGCCAATCCTGCTGTAAGAGAGACATCTTCTCCGCCGCGCTGTCCCAATCGCGGACCGACGCGGCGGCGGTGACGGATTCCAGCCGGGCCGTCCAGTCATCGCACCGGGCGGTGAGGTAGGCGCTGTTGGCAAGCCCGGCGGCCATCAGCAGCACCAGCGTAAGAATCGCAACGCGGAGGGCTTTCATCTTACCGCCTCCTTCTTGGCCAGCACTACGCTGCCGCCCCGGTCCACCGTCATCAGGAACACATCCTGCACCCGGTGTATCTTGTGGGATTTCAGCTGCTTTTGCAGCCACTTGTCGTCCAGGCCCATCTTTTGCAGATTTTTCCCCATCAGGCGGCCGTTGTCGATGATGATGGCCGGCAGGAACACGTCGTCATCCACCTTCAGCCCCATCTGCTTGGGGGTGGCGGGTTGTACGTCAGCCCGGAGCAGTACGCTCAGTTGGCCGCTGGTCTCCAAAATGGCGTATTTTACGTCCGCTAGAGAGGACACGCCCTGCACCCGCAGCTCCTCCAGCACCTCGTCCAGCGTCAGGCGGCTGCGCTTCATGGCGGCCTGCTGCAAAACGCCGTCCCGGACGATGAGGGTGGGCTCGCCGCAGATGAGGGAGCGGAAGCGGACGCTGAGCATACTAACGCCGCTTAAAAGAGTGCTGAGCGCCAGCAGCGTGGCGATGGGGATGACGCCTTGCAGCAGCGGCAGGCCGAAGTCCTGCATGGGTACCGAGGCCAGATCGCTGAGCAGCATCATCAGGACGAATTCGATGGGTTCCAGTTGGCCGATCTGCCGCTTTCCGGTGAGCCGCAGGCCCACGATCAGCAGCACATACAGCAGCACCGTGCGGAAAAACGCGGTTATCATAAACGATCAACTCCTTTTTTATGGAGTATGGACGTTTTTTGAAAAAATATTGCCAAACGCAATAAAACCGGTCACATCCGTGGCCGCTTTTATATAAAATAAAGAAGGGGCGCTTCCACCGCCCCAGCGCAGAGCGAAAGGAGGACTTTCGGAATACCACATCCGACACAAGCGCCAGCGCCTGCCCACAGGGCAGGACGACGAGGAGGAGAGAGTATCGAAGTATTCGGCGGGTGCTCTCCCGTACCGCCTTCGGGTACGTCAGGCAGCGGACAAATATGCGGGCGACCGCAAAACAAAGCCGCTGCCGCCGGAGAAGAAGTGACAGATTACTGCGCGTTTGTCCTTTTGATTTTGTATCAGGAGGTACGACACTATGTGTGGAATCGTAGGATATGTAGGAACGCAGCAGGCCGCGCCGCTGCTGCTGGAGGGTCTGCGCCGGCTGGAATACCGGGGCTATGACTCCGCCGGTATGGCCGTTTGCGGCCCGGACGGCCTGCATGTACAGAAGGCCAAGGGCCGTTTGCAGGTGCTGGCCGACCTGACGGACGAGGGCAAGACCATGCCCGGCGTTATCGGCATCGGCCACACCCGCTGGGCCACCCACGGTGAGCCCAACGACGTCAACGCCCACCCCCAGGTCAGCGAGAGCGGCCGCTTCGCCGTGGTGCACAACGGCATCATCGAAAACTACGCAGAGCTGAAAAAGAAGCTGCTGGAAAAGGGCTATACCTTCCGCTCCGAGACGGACACGGAGGTGGTGGCCCAGCTGCTGGACTGGTATTATCAGGACAGCCGCGATGTGTTCGAGGCCGTCACCAGTATGCTGTCGGCGGTGGAGGGCACCTACGCCCTGGGCATCCTGTGCGCCGACGCGCCGGACCGGCTCATCGCCGCCCGGAAGGACGCGCCGCTGCTGCTGGGCTACGGCGAGGGGGAGAACTTCATCGCCTCGGACGTAACGGCGCTGCTGCGGCACACCCGGAACGTGGTATACATGGACGACGGCGAGTTGGCGGTAGTGTCCGCCGGTGGTATCCGCATCTATGACGAGCGCCGCCGCCCGGTGGAGAAGGAGCGCCACTACATCGACTGGGACGTGGACGCGGCGGAGAAGGGCGGCTACGACCACTTCATGCTGAAGGAGATTTTCGAGCAGCCCACCGCCATCGCCAAGGCCATCACCGGCCGCATTCAGGAGGGCCGGGTGGTGCTCAGCGACCTGACCATGACTGACCGGGAGATTCGGGACATCGGCCGCATCTGTATCGTGGCCTGCGGCTCCAGCTACCATGTGGGCATGGTGGGCAAATACAATCTGGAGCGGATGCTGCGCCGCCCGGTGGAGGTGTGTCTGGCCTCCGAGTTCCGGTACAGCGATCCCATTATCGGCCCCGGCGATCTGGTGATCGTCATCAGCCAGTCCGGCGAGACGCTGGACTCCATGGCCGCATTGCGGGAGGCCAAGAAGCGGGGGGCGCGTATTCTGTCCATTGTCAACGTGGTGGGCTCCTCCATTGCGCGGGAGTCCGACGACGTGCTGTATACCTGGGCAGGCCCGGAGATCGCCGTGGCCACCACCAAGGCGTACAGCACCCAAATGGTGGTGCTGAACCTGCTGGGATTGTACTTCGGCGACATTATGGGCACCATCGATCTGGAGACCTACACCGCCATGGTGCAGGGCATTCAGGCGCTGCCCCGGCAGATGGAGGAAATTCTGGCCGACACAGGGTACATTCAGGCCGCCGCCAGGGAGCTGGCCGGACACGATCAGGTGTTTTTCATCGGGCGGAATCTGGACTACGCCCTGTCGCTGGAGGGCAGCCTGAAGCTGAAGGAAATTTCCTATATCCACTCCGAGGCGTATGCCTCCGGCGAGTTGAAGCACGGCACCATCTCCCTCATTGAGGAGGGTACGCCGGTGATCGCCGCCGCCACCTATATGCCCCTGTTCGACAAGGCCATGAGCAATGTGGTGGAGGTGCAGGCCCGCGGCGCCAATGTGCTGGCGCTGACCACCAGCACCGGGACGGAGCGGATGCACAGCCGGGTAAAAAACGTGCTGACCGTGCCGGAGACGGAGGCCATGCTGCTGCCCCAGCTGGGGGTAGTGCCGCTGCAATTGCTGGCCTATTACATTGCACTGGAGCGGGGCTGCGACATCGACAAGCCCCGGAATCTGGCGAAGTCCGTCACGGTGGAGTGAACGCCAAAATAGTAAAACAGGAAAAGGAGGGGCTGCGCCCCTCCCTTTTCAACATTTCTTGACAGGATTCGACAAGTGTGATACGCTGATTTACGCAAGGGTATTTACATAAAAAGCGCACGGCGGTTTGGCTCGAATCATCTCCGAAAGGAGGTGACTCTATGCCGATTTCCATTACGTTCCATCTGTTTGGACTTGTGTTCAGCATCCGGATAAAATGGGAAAACCGCCACTCGGCCAAGTGACGGCTTTCTTAGAGTTTTTCTAAAAGCAATGTTTCGTTGACCGGGCCAAACCGCTTTGCGGCAAATACCCTTGCATATTTACATTATACCTATTTCCGGAGGAATGTCAAGCCCGACGACGTAGCCGCCGATGCCCACATCGCCCCGCACGTTGGACGCAATGGGCTCTTTTCTCAGTCATTGCGAGCCAGTCAGCAGACTGGCGTGGCAATCCGTTTTCTTTTCGATAAATGACGGGTACGGATTCCGAGCCAGTGACATCGGTCACTGGCTTGCAATGACAGCCTTTTTTGACAAGTTAAAAAAATCATGCAAAAAGTCAAGAATAAATTACAATAAACTTGTAAAGTTGTATGAACGCACAAAATGAGCCATGCTATTTGCGACTTGTTTTGTGCGTTTTTCTGCATTTTGGCATGACAACAGCGCCGGTGGCCTCCGAGGGCTCCGGCGTTCAGCTTTATTGTGCGGCAGATCAGCAGGCGCTCATGTAGCTCCGCAGGAGGGTGGCCGCTGTCTGCCACCCCAGCACCTCCCATGGATAGTTGTTCATCCACTCCTCTGCCCGGCGTATCTCTGAGATAGGCACCTCATCAAAGTTGGTGCCCTTGGGGAAAAACCGCCTTATTATCCTGTTCATGTTCTCGTTGCTGCCACGCTCATGTGGTGCGTGCGGGTGGCAGTAGTAAACGGTGGTGCGCTTTCCTTTCCGGCGGCAGGCCTTTTCCATACCATCGTAATCTTGAAACTTACAGCCATTGTCCACCGTGATGCTCTGAAACATGGGGTAGAAGTCCTTGCCCAGGCGGCGCTCCAGACCGTTGAGCGCCCGGACCACGCTGGCGGCGGTGTGGTCCGGCACTGGGAGGATGATGCCCGCCCTGGTGAGCCGTTCTGTGAGCACCACCAGCGCCCGGCTGGAGCCCACGGTGCCCATCACGCTGTCCATCTCCCAATGCCCAAAAGTGGTGCGGGAGTTGATGATGGGGTCACGCTTATCAATTCGGGGGCCCTTGGCAGCTCTGGCGGCGTTCCGTTGTTCACCGTATTTCTCACCATATGATACCTCGGCGGACAAGTTCCAGAACTACTACAAAGATCTGTCCATGCGGGTAAAGAACCGCGAAGTGGATATTCTCATTGTGGTCAATATGTTCCTGACCGGCTTCGACGCCACCACACTGAATACGCTGTGGGTGGATAAGAATCTGAAAATGCACGGTCTGATCCAAGCGTTTTCCCGCACGAACCGTATTCTCAACTCCGTCAAAACCTTCGGCAACATCGTCTGCTTCCGTGACCTGCAAAAAGCCACCGAGGACGCGCTGGCGCTCTTTGGTGACCGAAACGCCAGCGGCATCGTACTGCTGAAAGATTACAATTCCTACTACTCCGGCTATGTTGATAACAAAGGTCAAGATGTGCCGGGGTATCAGGACTTGATCGACCAGCTTGTTACCGAGTTCCCCGTGGGGAAGCCCATCATAGGCGAGCAGGAACAGAAAGACTTTATCCAGCTCTACGGCAAGATCCTGCGGCTGAAAAATATCCTCAGCACCTTCGATCAATTCGCCGGGAGCGAGATATTGGCGGAGCGGCATTTTCAAGATTATCAAAGTATGTATATAGACCTCTACCAGAAGTTCCGCCCCAAGGACGACGGGGACAAAGAGAACATCAACGACGACATTGAGTTCGAGATGGAACTGATCCGTCAGGTGGAGATCAATATTGACTATATCCTGATTCTGGTGGCGCGGTATCACGACTCTAACTGCACAGATAAGGAGATTTTGGGCGCGATCGACCGTGCCATCGACTCCAGCATCCAACTCCGCAGCAAGAAAGACCTTATCGAAGGTTTTATCGACACCATCAACGCTTCTACCGAGGTAGACCGGGATTGGCACCTCTATGTCCACCAGCAGCAGGAAACTGATCTGGAGAATATCATCGAAGAGGAGCGATTGAAGCCTGATGAGACTCGCCGTTTTCTGGCGAACTCTTTCCGGGATGGTGCGCTGAAAACCACCGGCACAGATATCGACAAGCTGATGCCGCCTGTTTCGCGCTTCGGCGGCGGCAACCGCACCGAAAAGAAGCAGGGCGTTATCCAGCGGCTTTCTCGTTTCTTTGAGAAATATCTCGGCGTTGCGTAGTGAGTAGCTGTGTGCTATGCTGAACAAAAGGAGGTATTTCCATGAACTGTCCGACCTGCGGCGCACCGAATGTGATCCTGCACAAAGACATATGGGAATGCGGCTGGTGCGGCGACAGCGGTTTTATCCCCGGTTACATCCTTGAGCAGCGCAACGCCGCAAAGACTGTTCATATCCCCAAGGAGATCACCCTCACTCTCACGGTAGAACCCAGCGAAAATGAGGATACTCCGGAGCATCCTATCTTCTTTGACTCTGCTGTAGAGCGTATCGTGGAGCAGTTTCCGGAACTGAAGGACGAGTACGAAAGCGAGACTCTTTCTGGTATAATGGGGGCACAGCTTCTGGAAAAAGTCTACCGTACCGACCCGCAAAAGGCTATCGCCATGTGGCAATCCCTGCCGGAAAAGCAGGAGCCGTGGTGAGATTCACATCGTGCGGAGGATTTCTTCTATCTGCTGGACTTTCTGTGGGAGCATGAAGACTATAACGAAGATGTCCTTGCTCCGTTGCTGGACGCTGTCCGGAAAGATGATACCCTTGCGGAAATGGTATTTCGCAGCAACTATGTGTGTACGCTGCACCTATACCTGATCCAAGCTGCCCTTGAACAGGGAAAAACAGGGCTGGCGGAGCATCTGTATGCCCTGCTGCAATCAAATCCGCTGCCGCGAGAGGGGTGGCATGAAAATCCGGACGAGTTCGATTCTCTAATGGAAGAATACGCGAACGCCGATGATAGTACACCGACGTATTGCTACTGCTTCGTGCAAGTGAGCAATGGCCGCCGCTATGCCTACCTGACCGCCGGACTGCCTGTGAAAAAAGGTGACCATGTGCGTGTGCCTTACGGCAAAAATAGCGAACTAAAAGAGGGTGTTGTTCACGATGTAGGTAACTATACCCACGACACTGCCCCGTGGCCGCCAGAGAAAACCAAGCGTGTACTGGAGATACTCCCCAAACCGCAAGAGCCTGTGAAAAAAGATGCTGCCGAGCCAATGCCGCAGCAGGAACACATAAAACCAATGAAACCAGTACAATCTGCCGCATCTGCACCAACGGAAACGGCGCAGGATACAACAAAGGCAACCCCAAAATATAGCAAAATCGCAATCATTGTAATTTGTTCGGTGCTAATGGGCTGGTTGGTTTTCCTTGCCGTACAGGACATCCCCAAAGCACAGCCTGCCGCAGTGGCTCCCGCCGCCTCCGGAACTGCCAGCCCACCCGCAGCGACCACTCCGATTGCCAGCTACGCTCAATATAGCGGCAAACTTCCGGTGGAGGGTATGCCTATGAAGGCGTTGTCCTATACTTCGCTGGGTGCGCCTGACAAAGAGCTGAAGTGCAAGAAATTTGACAAGCTGGAGCTGAACCGCAAGTACATCAACGTCTACTGGTACGATGACTCCGGCGAGATGATCGCTGCCGGTATGTGCGCCCAGTGGGAGGGGGACAGTGAGTTCATGCTGAAATCCTTCTCGCAATACTATCCCACGCAGCCCTATGAGGGACAAACCTTCCACTCAGGCAGCGCCACCGACACCGGCCTCGGCAGCGGCCAAAGTCTCCGTGAGGACTATGGCGATCCGGAAGACCTCTACGAAGACGGTGGCTACGATGACCTCGATGAAGCCTGGGACGAGTGGGAAGAAGGATGGTAAAACGAAAGAAAGCTTCCGCAGGAAATTCCTGCGGAAGCTTTTCGCATCAGCCACCCTTGGGCCACAATGTGTACCTATGAGATTGTAGCCTTTCGGCGGTTCTTTTTTGCACATTTTTACATCCGCAGCAGCAATTCCTTCTCTACGATTTTGCCGTCCTGGAGATAGACGCGGGGGACGCGCTTGCTGACGGCGCAGGTCAGCTCATAAGGGATGGTGCCCGCGGCGGCGGCCAGGTCGTCCACGCTGGCGCGGCGGCCGAAGATCTCCACCTCGTCGCCTACCTGTACGCCGGGCAGGTCCGTCAGGTCGATCATGGACATATCCATGCAGATGCGGCCCCGCTGAGGGGCGGGACCGTCCGCTGTCATCATAGCGCAGCGGCCGGACAGCACCCGGAAAAACCCGTCGGCGTAGCCGTAGGGCACCACGCCCATGCGGGTGGTGCGGGGGGTGGTGAACAGCCGTCCGTAGCTGATGTCTACGCCGGGGGCGTAGGTCTTGATGGTGCTGATGGTGGTTTTCAGCGTCATCACCGGCACGAGGCCCAGCGCCTTGGCCGCTTCGGTGCAGCCGTACAGCAGAATGCCGGGCCGCACCATGTCCAGGTAGGTCTCCGGATACGCCGCCACCGCGCCGGAGTTGGCGCAGTGCCGGATGACAAAGCGCCTGCCCAGCCGCTTCTCCACGGCGTCGATGACCCGGCGGAACAGGTCGAACTGGGCTAGGGTATAGGCACGGCTGTCGTCGTCCGGCTCGTCGGCCACGGCAAAGTGGGTGAAGATGCCCTCGGCCTCCAGACCCGGCGCGTTGCAGGCGTGGCAGATACCCTCCACGCCGGTGTCAAACATCTCCCCGCCGCACAGATACCCCAGCCGGGACATGCCGGTGTCCACCTTGATGTGGACTTTCAGCGTGCCGCCGCATTTTACCGCCTCGGCGCTGTACTCCTCCGCCTTGGCGGCACAGGTCACGGCCTGGGTGATGTGCAGGTCGATCAGGTTCTTCACCTGCTCCCGCGGTGTGTGGCCCAGGATCAGAATGGGCATAGTGATGCCGTTGTGGCGCAGCTCCATGGCCTCGTCAATGCTGGACACCGCCAGATAGTCGGCCCCCAGCGCTTCCAGCGTCCGGGCCACCTGGATGGCCCCGTGGCCATAGCCGTCGGCCTTCACCACGCCCAGAAACTTCACGTTGGGCCCGATGCGAGCCCGCAGGGCCGTATAGTTGTGGGCCAGGGCGTCCAGGTCGATCTCGGCCCATGTTCTCCGTAATGTGGATTCCATCTGTATTTCCTCCTTGTACCATCGATTGGTAGGGTCAATTCTCCGATTCGTTCAGTGTGCAGGAGAAGGCCAGCAGCTTCACCGATACCACCACCGCGCCGTCGGCGGCGAACTCCGCGTACCGGGGCAGCAGGCTCTCCGCATCCAGCCACGCCGTGCACTTCAGCGGCGCGGCGGCGGTGCCGACGTCCAGCGTCAGGCGATAACAGTCCGCGCCGTCCAGCGTTTCGCGGCCCTCTTCCAACAGATAGCCGCTGCCGATGGCCCGCAGCAGACAGGGCAGGGCGTTGACAGGCCCCAGCGTCCCCGCGCCGCCTGCCGACAGCACCGCCCCGTCATAGGCGATGGTCAGCTCCTCACCGGACACGGTGGCGGTGATGCCCTTGACCGTCTCCGGCGCGGTGACGGTCACAGTGGAGCTCTCCGGCGTGAAGGCGCATTGCAGGGTGAAGCTGCGGTTTTCCTGGGCGGTGTGGAAGGTGACTTCCGCCTCCATCTGGGCGGCGGCCACGCGGCTGTACTGCTCCTGAATATTCTCCGCCGCGCTGCTCTTTTTGCCGCAGCCGCCGCACAGAAGCAGCAGGCACAGCGGCAGGATCACGATACGTTTCATGGTGTTCCCTCCGAAAGCTTGATTCGGAAGGCTTTCCTTTATCCCTGTTCTGTCTCTTTGAACACGTAGGGCAGGCGGGAGAGCAGGTCGGTCGGGGACATGCCCCGCTCTCCCAGCTCAGCGGCGGCCATGTCGCCCGCCAAACCGTGGCAGTACACGGCGGCGCAGCAGGCGTCGAACGGCTCCATCCCCTGGCCCAGCAGGCTCACCACCATGCCGGAGAGAATGTCGCCGCTGCCGCCCTTGGCCATGCCGCTGTTGCCGGTGGTGTTCACCGCCAGACGGCCATCCGGGGCGGCCACAATGGTGCGGTGGCCCTTCAGGATCAGATACACGCCCCACCGGGCCGCATAGGCCCGTGCGCCGCTCTCACGGCCACGGCTCAGGTCGCCGTCGGCACGGAAGAACTCTCCCTCGTGGGGCGTCATCACCGTGACCTTGCCCTGACGGCGCTTTATTTCAGGTATATGCGTCTCGAAGGCGTTTATGCCGTCGGCGTCCAGCACCAGCGGCTTGTCCACGTCGAGGAGCCGCCGGGTCAGGGCGTCGCTTTCCTCGCTGCGGCCCATGCCGCAGCCGATCAGCACCGCGTCGCAGCCGTCGATCCGTTGACGGACGGCATCCTCCGCCGCCAGCGCCAGCTTACCCTGCTGAGACGGCAGGGGAGAGGGCATGACGCTGTCGCACTTCACCGCCACGATGGGCCAGATGTCCTCCGGCACTCCCAGATATACCAGCCCGCTGCCGCTGCGGACGGCGGCGGAAGCGGCCAGCACCGGCGCACCGGTGTAGCCCACCGCGCCGCACAGGCAGTACACCTTGCCGAAGGAGCCCTTGTGGCCCTCCGGGTCGCGGCGGGGCAGGATGCTTTTCACGTAGGCGCGGGTGATATCCATAGCGGCGTTCTCCTTTGCGAGTTTTCCTTATTATACCACTCTTGTCAATCGACTGACAGGAAACAAAACGGGTAAACAACGGAATTTTTGATGAGGTGTAAAAAGCTTCGCAGAATTCGCCGCCCATAGGTGGCGAACCAGTTGAATCGTATTTATGAAAAAAGGGTGTTGCCCTTTTTCATAAGAAAAAAATTGGGGGTTCCTTTTTCTGCTTTTATCAGGTATACTTATTAGTTGAATAACTACACTCCGAAGGAGAGCCGATATGAAAGAACAGCTTTTGCGGCAGCTGCACAGCGTGAAAACCATGTCCATCGTGGGCATGTGCAAGAATGCCGGAAAGACGACAATGCTCAACTGGCTGCTGGAGCAGGGGAAATTACAGGGCGTGCTGGGCCTGACCTCCATTGGCCGGGACGGCGAGTCCACCGACATTGTGACCGGCACGGAAAAGCCCGGCATTTTTGTCCGGGAGGGCACCCTGATCGCCACGGCGCAGGATATGCTGCGGCTGGGGGACATCACCAAGGAGATATTGATGACCACCGGCATCCCCACGCCTTTGGGCGAGGTGGTGATCGTCCGGGCACGCAGCGCCGGACACGTTCAGCTGGCGGGCCCCTCCATCACCACGCAGCTGAAAACCGTGTCAAAGGAGTTTTTTGACCTAGGCGCGGATATCTCCATCATCGACGGTGCGCTGGGCCGCAAGAGCCTTGGCGCACGCGCTGTGGCCGAGGGCGTTATCCTCTGCACCGGCGCCAGCTACGATATGAACATGGACAAGGTGGTGGCCGACACCGCCCACATCTACCACCTGATGAACCTGCCCAAGGCGGAGACACTGCCGCCGGAGGCTGCCGAGGGTCTGGAGAAGTGCTGGCGGGACAACGGCGCGGCCTTCATCACCGGTGCGCTGACCGACAGCATGGTGCTGCCGCTGCTGCGCAGCGGCGTACTGCGCAGCGGCCGCCTTGTGGTAAAAGACCCCAGCAAGGTGCTCTTAAAGCCCGACACGCTGGACAAGCTGGCCACCCGCAGCGTTACGCTGGAAACGGAGGAGGCCGCCCGCACCCTGTGCGTCACCATCAACCCGGTATCCGCCTACGGCTGGCGCTTTGACAAGGACGCGTTCATGGCCGCCATGACCGCCGCGGTGGACGCGCCCGTCATCAATGTGAAGGAGGAATTACGATGATCGCCATATCCTTTGACGAAAAGGTCAAGATCGGCCTGCAATACGCGCTGGAGACGCTGCACGGCTGCTCCCCCTTTGGGCTGGAGCGCATCCGCCGCCTGCGGTTCTATACCCCCGACGAGCGGCCTGCGCTGGAAACGGAGCTGTACAACGTGCAGGCGCTGGCTGTCCATAACGCGGAATTGAAGGACACCTTCACCCGCCTGATGACCCTGCTGTGCCAGATCAAGGATATCCGCAACTCCCTGCGCCGCTGCCAGAACGGCGAGGTGCCGGATCATGTGGAGCTGTTCGAGATCAAGGGCTATCTCCAGCGGCTGCGGGATATCCGCCCACTGCTGGATACCATCAACGACACCGCCCATCTGAAGGATGTGGCGCTCCATGATCCCACCGCCGCGCTGGATATTCTCGACCCCAACCATACCGGCAGCCGGGGCTTCTACATCCCGGACAGCGCCACGGCGAAGCTGAAGGAGATCCGCACCGCCAAGAAGGACGTGGAGGAGCGGCTGTTCCACGCCCAGACCGACGCGGAAAAGGACGACCTGCGGCTCCAGCGCACCCGTATCTGCGCCGAGGAGGAGAGCGAGGAGATGAAGGTACGCCGCACCATGGGCGCTCAGCTGGCCCCCATGGTGGACGGCCTGCTGGCCGACGCGGAGACATTGGGCCGTCTGGACTTCATGGTGCAGAAGGCGCTGTTCGCTGTCCGCTACGGCGGTGTGCTGCCCCAGATCACCGACGGCGAGCTGGTGCTGGAGGACATGGTGAACCCGGAGCTGGTGGACCTGCTGGCGGAGCAGGGGAGAGCCTTTGTCCCCGTGTCCATCGCGCTGAAGCAGGGCGCTACCGTCATCACCGGCGCCAACATGGGCGGCAAATCCGTGGCCATGAAGACCGTGGCACTGAACGCCCTTCTTTTGCAGGCGGGCTTCCTGGTGTGCGCCAAGTCTGCGAAGATGCCCCTGTTCCACAGCGTGAAAATGCTGTTTGACGATCTGCAGTCCATCCAGTCGGGGCTTTCCGGCTTCGGCTCTGAGATCGTCCAGTTCCAGAAGGCGCTCTCTGAGGTGGAGCAGGGCTACTCCCTGTTCCTGCTGGACGAGTTTGCCCGCGGCACCAACCCCGACGAGGGCGCGGTGATCGTGCAGGCCGTCACCAAATACCTCAACGGCGTCAACGCCATCTCTCTGCTGACCACCCACTATGACAAGGTGGCCGAGTGCGCCAAGGACCACTATCAGATCATCGGACTGCGGGATGTGGACCCGGAGCAGATACGCCGGGAGCTGGCCGTTACCAACGAGGACGGCGTGGCCGTTATCGCCCGCCACATGAACTACGGCCTGTACCGGGTGGTGGGCAAGTCCGACTGCCCCCGCGACGCGCTGAACATCTGCCGTATGCTGTCTCTAAAGCCGGAGATTATGCAGCTGATCGAGGAGAATTATTGAGAATAGGCGGAAAAATTTCGCTTCGTTTCGCGAAGCGAAATTTTTTACCAAACACTTGGAAAGTTGCACAAAAAATAAGTTTGTTATTTGTATCACAAACCCCCTTGACAATACTTGTAATATCTGTCATAATTGACACTGGTAATATTCCAAATATCAGTCAATAGAGGCGCGAAAGATAGGGTACTGTCCGGCAGCGGAGCGGGCGGCCTGGATGGCCGGACGGGAAGGGATCTTTCGCCGAAAGGGAGCAGTTTGCCTATTCTGTTCCCTTGGCAGCGCCGCGTAAACGGTGTTGCTGTCATGTTGATCTTATCGACATGGAGCGCTATTGGTCAAAATGCTTGACCGACAGCGCTCTTTTCGCATTAGGAGCTTGCGGTCAAAGCAATCCGGAGATTTCTTCGGAACGTCTTTGCCCACAAGCTCTTTGTTCTTTTCTGGTATAAGAAAAAAGAGAGTTCCCGGCCAGCTGAATGAGGAATACGAACAAAACGTAAGAAAGAATCATTTTGAAGGAGGAAACATCTATGGAAAAGATCACTTCTATGCTTCGCCTGCGTATGAGTGCGAAGGACGCTCACTACGGCGGCAACCTGGTGGACGGTGCCCACATGGTGCACCTGTTCGGTGACGTGGCTACCGAGCTGCTGATCGCCTGCGACGGCGACGAGGGCCTGTTCTGCGCTTACGACAATGTGGAGTTCCTGGCTCCCGTGTACGCCGGCGACTACATCGAGGCCTACGGCGAGATCGAGAAGATCGGCAACACTTCCCGCACCATGAAGTTCGAGGCCCGCAAGGTCATCGTCTCCCGCCCCGACATCAGCGCTTCCGCCGCTGACGTGCTGGCTGAGCCCATCGTGGTCTGCCGCGCTCACGGCACCTGCGTCACCCCCAAGGACTGCCAGCGCAAGGAAATCAAGAAGTAAGGGAGCAGAATGATGGAAAAGCTGATCATTACCGCCGCCATCTGCGGCGCGGAAGTCACCAAGGCCCAGAACGAGGCCGTTCCCTACACCGTCGAGGAAATGGTGCGCGAGGCCAAGTCCGCTTACGAGGCCGGCGCTGCCATCCTGCACATCCATGTCCGCGAGGACGACGGCACCCCCACTCAGAATCGTGACCGCTTTAAGGTCGTCATGGACGCCATCCGCAAGGAACTGCCTGACGTCATCATGATCCCCTCCACCGGCGGCGCCACCGGCATGAGCCCCGAGGAGCGTCTGCAGCCCACCGAGCTGTTCCCCGAGATGGCCACCCTGGACTGCGGCACCTGCAACTTCGGCGACGAGATCTTCGACAACACCATGCCCACCATGCGCGCCTTCGGCAAGCGCATGATCGAGAACGGCATCAAGCCCGAGTACGAGTGCTTCGAGCTGGGCCACATCGACACCGTCCTGGGCATGGCCAAGAAGGGCGAGGTCCCCGGCCACCCCATGCAGTTCAACTTCGTGCTGGGCGTGCACGGCTGCACCCCCGCCACCGTGGAGAATCTGGCCTTCTTCGCCAGCAAGATCCCCGCTGACGCCACCTGGACTGTCTCCGGCGTGGGCCGCGCTGCTTGGACCATGGCCGCTGCCGCTATCGCCATGGGCGGCAACGTCCGCGTAGGCTTCGAGGATAACATCTATCTGGGCAAGGGTCAGAAGGCCGCGTCCAACGGCGAGCTGGTGGCCAAGGTCGTCCGCATCGCCAAGGAGCTGGGCCGCGAGATCGCTACCCCTGCCGAGGCCCGCGAGATCCTGAGCCTGAAGCCCCTGAAGTAACTCAGATTTTCTATCACCATATAAACCACCTTACCATATATAAACCACATCATATAAACCATATACCATACATCATAAACAAAATTTTAGGAGGATATTTACAATGGCTGAACTGAAAGGCAACAAGTACGGTACCCATCGCGTGATCGAGCCCAAGGGCGTTCTGACCCAGGCTGCTTGGAAGATCGACAACGACATGAGCAAGGTCTACTCCAACGAGATCGTCTGCGACGTTACCTCCCTGAACATCGATTCCGCTTCCTTCACCCAGATCTCCGAGGCCTGCGGCGGCGACGAGAAGAAGATCGGCGAGATGATCATGAGCATCGT
>CAKTMW010000024.1 GCA_934574095.1 uncultured Oscillospiraceae bacterium
CCCCCCCCCCCCCCCCCCACTTCTGCAGAAAAGAAGAAAAAATTTACGACAATGTGCTGCTGTCCACGTTAAAATGGGGCATGGACCATGTCCAGACCATATTGCTGACGGTGTCCACAAGGCCCTTCTTTACCGCGTCGATAATGGTATTGGCCCGCTGGACATTGACCTGCCAGTCGATCTCCCGGCCCAGGTGGTTGTAATAGTAGGCCAGGCAGAGCCGGTCAAAGTCGCTGTTGAAGGAGGCGGTGTACACCTTGTTTTCCGTAGCGGTGACAAAGCAGCGCTGAAAGTCCAGAATGGCGAAAATGCGTTCCCGGTCCGTGCCGCGGCGGATGGCCTCCTGCAAAACGGCGAGCTTATCCGCCATAGAGGCCAGCAGCACGTCGGTCTTTTGATATTTCAGGCACAGAAGATAGGCGCCGACGATCCAGGTATTGATGGTATCCACCAACTCGCGGTATAATTCCGGTGTGATATCGATCACGTACATACCTGCGTTGGGGCGGCTCTCCACCAGCCGGTCCTTTACCAGAAGAGTCATCGCTTCACGGAGAGGGGAGTTGCTTACGCCCTGCTCCTTGGCAATCACATCGATATTCAGATGTGTTCCCGGAGGGTACACACCGTCCAGAATACGCTGCTTTAGGGTCATATAGAGCTGCTGCCGGATCGTCATAACTGCCATGTGTGAGGCTTCCTTTCCCGATACAGAATGACTTCTGCTGAAAATCAAATCATTTTAAGTAAATATTATAACTGATTGTTGTATTTTTGTCAAATTAACAGTGTGCCATCAATTCGCAACGGAAAGAGCAATTTTTGGCGAGGGAGAGATGCGCACATGCTGCGCCAAGTCCATTGTCAATCGATGGCGGAGGCAGAAAAGACAAAAAAGAAAAGATACCTCTTGACAAATCATGCATGATGCACTATCATAAATACATAAATCGTGCATGATGCGCGATGCGTCGACGTAAATCAAAACATGAAAGGGATGAGAAAATGACCTCCAAAGCTTTGATTACTGTCACAGCAACGCTGGCGATCCTGGCAGCGAGCTTTTTGCTGTCGCTTCTTGTCAGCCGCAGGGGACGAAAGGCCGCCGCCGGAAGCGCCAATGACGACTGGAACATCGGCGGGCGGAGCCTGCCGCTCTATGTGGTCATCGGCACCCAGTTTGCCAGCGCAATGGGCGGCGGCGTACTGGTCGGCCAGGTAGGCAACGCCTATAATAACGGTCTTGCCATGCTGATCTATTCCTTCTTTGCGGTGACGCCGTTTCTGATCTATATGCTGATCGGAAACTGGATACGCGAAAACGAGTTTGAGACCATCCCCGATATGCTGGGCAGCTTCTGCGGCGACGACCGCTTCGTCCGTGTGCTGTCCTCGATCCTGACGATCCTTGTCCCCTTTGGCTGGCTGATCTCCCAGCTGACGGCCTTCGCCAAAATCTACCGCGAGATCACCGGCATCCCGCTGGAGATTCTGATTATCGCCATGGCGGTCGTCAGCATCCTGTTCGTGATGCCCTCCGGCATGAAAACGGTGGCATGGACGGACTTCTTCTTTGCCTGCTTTATGATCGCAATGATGATCGTCACCTTTATCTATGTGGCCAAAAACGGCGGCTCGCTCGGTGAAATCAAAGCGGTACTGCCGGAGCGGATCATCGGCTTCCCCAAGGGCTTTGTCAGCGTAGGCTGGACCACCATTTTTCTGTGGATATTCTCCACGGTGCCGGGCGGCATGACCAACCAGATGTACTTCCAGCGTATCTGCGCCATTAAGGAGAAAAAGCAGATCAATACGAGCCTGCTGATTACCTGCATCGTTACGCTCATCGCCCTGGGCTGGTCCTGCTATCTGGGCATGGGCATCCACGCCATGAACCCCGGCATCGAAGGTGAGAACGCCACAGGCTGGCTGCTGACGCAGCTTCCTATCGGTCTTATTGCTCTGTTTGCGGGTTTGATCGTGGCGACCATCATGTCCACCATCAGCTCCGCGGCCCAGTCCGTGGTGGTCAATATCACCCACGACATCTATCAGCCTGCCCATCCTGAGGCCAGCGGTGAAAAGGTGCTGAAGCTGTCCCGTGTGCTGTCTGTGCTGGTGCTGGCGGTGGCCTGTGTGCTGTCCATCATCTTCCCCCATGTGCTCAATGCTATCGTCACCACCTATGCCTATTCCGCCGCAGGTCTTGCCACGCCCATGTACCTGGGCTACGCGCTGCGCAAGAAGAACATGGTCACCACCATGGGACTGCGGGCCAGCATGGTGTGCGGTATCCTGGGCTGTATCATCAGCACCTTGCTGAAATCCACGCTTCCCTATGTGATCTGGGGCATTCTGGCCTCCGTGATCGCGCTGTTTCTGGTCAGCGCTTTGACCAGAAAGCCGGAAAAGACCATCCAGGGCTGAACCGGCTGCCAAGACACCCATCCACCATATCGTTATAAAGGAGTGTATACTATGGAACACAAGACTTTGCTTCTGAACCAGGCGGATATCAACAGCCTCGTTACCATGAAGGACATTGTAGAGATCGTGGACAAGACCTTTGTCGGCTTTGGCGAGGGCACCACCATCAACCCCACCAAAGTCAACCTGGATTTGGGAGAGACCGCCTCCTATCCTCCGTACCACGGCTTCATGAACGCCATGCCCGCCTATATCGGCTGGGAGGATATTGCCGGTATCAAGTGGGCCGGAGGTTTCCTGGGCAAGCGCCGTGAGATGGGCCTGCCCTATGTGACCGCCATGATCCTGCTGATCGACCCCACCATCGGCGAATTCAAGTGCGTCATGGACGGTGCGCTGATTACCAACCTCCGCACCGGCGCCCAGGCCGCCGTGGCTGCCAAGTATATGTTCCCCGGCAAGAAGGAGATCACCATCGGCCTGTACGGCGCGGGTATGCAGGGCCATATGCAGACCCTGGCCTTTGCCGAACTGTTTGACATCACAGAGCTGCGGGTCTATGACCTGTATCCCGCCGCCGCCGAGAAGTTCAAGGAGGACATGAAGGACGTGGTCAAGGGTGACATCATCGTCTGCGCTGACCCCAAGGACGCCTCCATCGGCGACGTGGTGGTGGGCTTTACCCAGTCCAAGGACAAGTACATCAAGGATGAGTGGATCAAGCCCGGACAGATCGTGTTCCCCATGGGCTCCTATACCGAGTGCGAGGATGCGCTGCTGCTGAACGCCGACAAGATCATCGTGGACCATGTGGGCCAGTGTATGCACCGCGGCGCGCTGCACGATGTGGTGGCCGACGGCAAGCTCCATGAGGAGGATATCTATGCCACCATCGGCGATGTGGCCGTTGGCAGAAAGACCACGGACGCCGCCAACGAACGGATCGTCTGCATCCCCATCGGCACCGGCGCCATGGATATTGCCGTGGCCGGTATCGTCTACAAGCGGGCCCTGGAGAAGGGGCTGGGCGGCACCTTTGCATTCCTGTAAGGCTTCCATAATATTCCTCGTTTTGTTCCATTGTTCCGGGGAATGTCAACAAAGCGCAAGACGGCGGATTTTCCGCCGTCTTGCGCTTTATGCAGTGTATTGAATTGGAGAAGAGAATTACTCGATGGAGATCGAAGAGCTCTTGGGCAGCTTCTTGGCAGCCTTGGGGACGCTGATCTGCAGGATGCCGCTTTCAAACTTGGCGCTGATCTGGTCAGGCTCCACATCCTCGCCTACGTAGAAGCTGCGGCTACAGGCACCGGCGTAGCGCTCCTGACGGATGTACTTGCCCTTCTTGTCGCTCTCGCTCTTGTCCAGACCCTTGGCGGCCTGAATGGTCAGGCAGCCGTTCTTCAGGTCAATGCTGACCTCGTCCTTCTTGAAGCCGGGCAGGTCGATGTCCAGCTCATAGGAGTCCTCCGTCTCGCGGACGTCGGTCTTCATCAGGTTCTTGGCATGCTTGCCGTACAGCGGATCGCGGCCCTGAGGAACCATCATGCCGAAAGGATCAGAAAAGAAATCATCAAACAGATTTTCACCAAAAATGCTAGGCAACATAAGTCATAACCTCCATTCATTTTCCCGGCGGCGTTCCGCCGGCGAAACTCTGTTACCATGACAGATACGATGTATTTTTGATCTCCGGTGGGGGAGCTTTCTTTGCCCTCCCTCAAGGATCGGCTTTATTATAACGCAGATTTTAGCACTGTCAATAGGAGAGTGCTAATGTTCACAAAACATCCGAAGTTCGTTCACAAAATATGCAATTTTTCCCGGAGAGGCCGGAGCGGGGCGGGAAGGGGGAGCACTTTGCACAATTTCCGGTCGTTTCTTTAGAGGGAAATATGGCAGGAAAAGGGGTTGTTTTCGGCAAAATGCCGTGATATACTGTCCGAACGCATACGGAATTTTTATAAAAGGAGGGCGCGGCTATGGCACGGGAAAAGCGCGTCATCGAAATGACCACAGGCTCACTGTGGAAGAATATCCTGCTGTTCAGTCTGCCGCTGATGCTGACGCAGGTGCTGGAGGTACTGTTTAACCTCAGCGACGTGGCCATCGCGGGAAAGTTCGCCGACTACCGGGCGCTGGGCGCGGTGGGCTCCACCACGCTGCTGGTGTCGCTGTTTACGGGACTGCTGATCGGTATCGGCAGCGGCGTCAATGTGGCGGTGGCCCGTGGCCTAGGCCTGCGGGATGGGGAGCAGGTGGAAAAGACCGTCCACACCTCATTCCTGATTTGCGCGGCGGCGGGCGTTGCCCTGCTGCTGATCTGCAATCTGCTGGCCCGGCCCATGCTGGCGCTGCTGAACACCAAGCCGGAGCTGATCGACGGCGCGACACTGTATTTGAAAACCTACGCCTTCGGCATGCCCGCCATGGCGCTTTATAACTTCGGCAACGGCGTGCTCAGCGCCACCGGCGATACCAAGCGGCCCCTCATCTACCTGTCCTTGGCAGGTGTGGTAAACGTGGCGCTGAACCTGTTCTTCGTCATCAGGTGCCACATGGCGGCGGACGGCGTGGCGCTGGCCAGCGTCATCGCCCAGTGCCTGTCGGCACTGCTGATCGTGTTGCACCTGCTGCGGCGGGGCGACGAGTGCCGTCTCAGCTGGCGGAAGCTGCGGTTTCACCCTCAGGCCAGCCGCCGTGTGCTGGCCATCGGCATTCCCACCGGCTTGCAGAACGCCATTTTCGCCATTGCCAACCTGTTTGTGCAGGTGGGCGTCAACTCCTTTGACGCGGTGATGGTGTCCGGCAACTCCGCCGCCGCCAACGCCGACACCCTGATCTTCAATATGATGGCTGCCTTCTACACCGCCTGCGCCACCTTCGGCAGCCGCAACTGGGGCGCCGGCAACAACGACCGCATTCTGAAGAGCTACCGCATCAGCATGTGCTACGCCGCCGTCGTGGGCGGTGTGGCGGGCGGCTTGCTGCTGCTGTTCGGCCGGGAGTTTCTGTCCCTGTTTGCCAACGAGCCGGAGGTCATCGACGCGGGTATGCAGCGTCTGCGGATCATGGGATTCTCCTTTGTGGTGGCTCCGTGGATGGATGCCAGCATCGCCGCGTCCCGCAGTATCGGCCGCAGCGTGGCGCCCACCATTATCGTGATTTTGGGTTCCTGTGTGTTCCGGGTCATCTGGGTGTATACCATCTTCGCCTATTTCAAGACCATTCCGTCTTTGTATCTGCTGTATATTTTCTCCTGGGCCATTACCGGCACGGCGGAGTACTTCTACTTCCGCGCCAGCTACCGCAAGCACGTGCTGCGGGGCGCGTAGCATTACATAAAATAATTGGTGTACCGTGCGGGCGTCCCTTGCCTCTCCCTTCGGGAGAGGTGGCCGAGCGCAGCGAGGACGGAGAGGGAAAACGCGGAATGTTCTCAAGTTGATCTTATTATTAAAGGCGGCAAACCCCTCTCAGTCACCTGCGGTGACAGCTCTCCCAAAGGGAGAGCCAAGGGCCTGTACCCTGTTACATAGTAGTATGTTGCTATGAGAAATGGAGCGTATCGATACCGATACGCTCCATTCACTGTTTTATGACCACCCGGCATTCAGCCGGGACAGCTTTTTATTTCTCTATCACATGTACATTCAAATGGTCGTAGGTCATTTCCGCGCCGTGGCGGGCAAAGGCGTCCCGCAGGTTCTCATTCACCGCGAAGTACACATTCCAATAGTCTTCCACCGCTGCCCAGCAGCGGACGGAGTACTCGATGGAGCTGTTGCCGTAGTTCACCAACCGTACCTCCGGAGCGGGATCGTCCAATACGCCGGGTACGGCGGCCACTGCCTCAAGGCAGGCGGCCTTTACCGCGTCGGTAGGGGCATCGTAGGAGGCGGTGACGTTGTGGACGATGCGCCGCCGCCCCAGAGTGGTGTAGTTCACCACCTTGGCTGAGGCCAGGGTCTTGTTGGGCTCCATGATGATCTGGCCGTCATAGGTCTCCAGCTTGGTGTGGTTCAGGGTGATCTCCCGAACGGTGCCCTCGGCTCCGTCCACGGCGATCACATCGCCGATGCTGAAGGGGTGGGAGGACAGGATCACCAGCCCTCCGGCCACATTGCCCAGAATGTCCTCCGCCGCCAGCGTTACGCCCAATGTCAGCACCGACATGATGGCCGTCAGCGATGTGGTGTTGATGCCCAGGGCGCCGGCGGTGATGATGGCTGTCAGCACATACAGCACTGCCTTCACGGAGGTGAGGGTGATCTTCCGCAGCCGGTCGTTGAGCTTCTGGGCACGGTTTAGCAGCCGTGTTACCAGCTTCATCACCAGCCGCACCACCACCAGACAGACCAGCAGCGTCAGAATGGCCGACAGGATGTGCCCCACGGTAAACCCGCCCAAAGACGTATTCAGGATTTTGGAAACAGTCAATTCATCCATTGCGTGACCCTCCCGGTAAAAACGGTTATGTGTGCAGTATAGCAGGCTTGCCCCTGTTTTGCAAACCCTGCGCGAGATTTCACAGAAAGTTTACCGGCGGCTGCCTCTTGCCTTTTGGCGGCGATTGGGTGTATGCTATCAGAAAAGAAACGGCGCACCGCCGGAGAGGAGCCGACGCCATGGATTATCTGGGCATTTCCTTCCCTATAAAAAACCGCCCCGCGCTGGACGGGGGATTCCTTCCCTTCGCCCCCTGGCGGGCTGCCTATCTGGCGGAGGCCAGCCGCCCCGTCCGCATCGCTGTGGAGCGGCAGGATGGGCAGACGGCGGTATTTGACACCCGGCTGCGGGGTGAGACGTACCACGCCGCCAACCTGCGGCTTCTGGAGCGCACCGTCAAGCTGCTGCTGTGGAGCGTGGGCGGCTGGCGGGTGCGTATCTGCGGCTGCGACGCGCTGACGGCGGAGTTGCGGTCTGCCTACGCTTCCGGCGGCCAACGGGCCTTTGACGCGGACTTCATGGAGACGGTGTTCCGGCGGCCCTTCCTGTTGGAGACGGTATCGGAGGGGGATTTTCCCGCCGCCAACGAGACGCCGCATCCCATCGGCGGGCACCTCAACGGCTGCCGCATCGGCTTTGACGCCGGCGGGTCCGACCGGAAGGTTTCCGCCGTCATAGACGGCCGGACGGTGTATGCCGAGGAGGTGGTCTGGCACCCCAAGACACACGCCGACCCTGCGTATCACTACGACGGCATTCTGGCCGCTTTCCGCACGGCGGCGGCAAAGCTGCCCCGCGTGGACGGTATCGGCGTGTCCTCCGCAGGGGTGTTTGTGGGCAACGCGCCCATGGTGTCCTCGCTGTTTTTGCAGGTCCCGCCGGAGAAGCGGGAGCTGGTCCGCACCATCTATGACCGGGCGGCAGCCGCCATGGGCGACGTGCCGCTGGTGGTGGCCAACGACGGCGACGTGACGGCTCTGGCCGGGGCCATGAGCCTGGGCACAGGCCGTCTGTTGGGCCTTGCCATGGGCACCAGCCAGGCGGCGGGGTATGTGGACGGCCAGGGCCGCATCCTGGGGTGGTTCAACGAGCTGGCCTTCGCACCGGTGGACCTGAATCCAGACGCCGCCTGCGACGCCTGGTCCGGCGACCGCGGGGTGGGCAGCCAGTATTTCTCACAGGATGGGGTGATCCGTTTGGCCGCGGCTGCCGGGATAGCCCTGGGCTCCGCCGCCACCCCGGCGGAAAAGCTGAAAACCGTCCAGCGTTTGGCAGAGGACGGCGACGCCCGCGCCTTGGCGGTGTTCCGGGATATTGGCGTATATCTGGGCCACACCCTGCCCCTGTACGCGGCAGTGTACGACGTGGCCCACGTGCTGGTGCTGGGCCGGGTGGCCTCCGGCGTGGGCGGCGAGGAAATCATGTCGGCCTGCCGCCGGGTGCTGGCGGAGGAGTATCCCGCACTGGATATTGCCGTCACGCTTCCCGACGAGCGCTTCCGCCGCGTGGGCCAGTCCATGGCGGCGGCCAGTCTGCCGGAGATCAAAGGATAAAAGAACGCCCCCGACGGTCGGGGGCGTTCTTTTATCCTTTTTTCGGTTGATGGCTCAATAGAGGTCGATGGCCTGCTCTACGGCTGCCAGCACCGGGTCGTCCTGCGCCAGCCGCTGCCGGATATCCTGCCGGAAGGCGTCCAAATCGCCGTAGGACTTGCCGTAGACCAGCAGCCCTGCCAGAAGCTCCACGTCCTCCGCCGGGCATTCCGCCATGGCGGACAGCAGCCCCGCCGCGTCGTTGTCATAGGCCTTTACCAGCTGGTTGGCCACATCCTCCGACGCCGCGCCGTCGCTGATCCTTGCCCGCTCAAACAGGGCGGGATAGTCCACGGGCGTGTTGTCCGCCGGGGTATTGGCCGGATCATCCACCGGAGCGTTGTCCGCCGGGACATTGTCCTGACTGTCAGTCACCGCGTCGTTGTTCGGTGTGTCATTCCCGTTATCCGCCGCCTGACTGCCGCAGCCCGCCAGCAGCGCCAGCACCAGCAGCAGGCTCCACAGCACCAAAGCTTTTTTCATGAAAAAACCTCCTTTTATTCTCCGCTGTTGTTTTCTTCCGACAGGTCATACACATAGAACCACGAGCCGGTCATGCCGTACTGCCCGTCGTCATTGGAGCAGGAGATGATGAACCGGTCGTCGTCCAGCCACGTGATATAGCGCTCCTTCACGCCGTCGGCGCTGCGGCGCTCCAGCGACACGCCGCCCTCCAGCCCCAGCACGGCGATGTGGGTATAGTTATAGCTCTGCTCCGGATCACGCGCCGCCGCCAGCAGCCACGTCCCGGCGGGATTGTCGTAAAACCAGATATCCCCCAGCAGCATATCCGGCAGCGTATACCCCTCCACGGGGATGCTGCGGGAGGTCTGGGTGTCGATCAGAGTGACCGTCCTGTCCTCCGCCATTTTCAGTGCCAGACGGCCCGAGCCGCCGGAAACCATCCCCGGCGTCAGCGGATAGACGTCGACCCGCTGGGGATCCACCGGCAGAATTCCGGCGGCCTCCAGTGCGTCCTCGTCGGCAAACATGGCGGTGGCGGGGATATCCGTAAACACCGGCAGCCGCTCCCTGGTATCCAGATCAATCCGCCACGCGGAGAGCGCGCCCGGAGGCGGCGCGTCATCCTCCCACTGCCAGTACACCAGCATATTGCCGGTGAGATAGGCGTGACTGGGCTCGCCGCCGCACAGCTGGGCAAGGGGCATCACGTCGGTTCCGTCGAAGTAGTAACGGGTAAGGCGGTAGGGGCTGGTACTCACCAGCTGGGCCAGCAGGCAGCGGCCCTGTTCGTCCGGCCACGTTTCCACGAAGGCGTCCTCCGGGAATTGACTGGTATCATAGCCCGCCAGCGGGTCGGTCAGCGCTCCGGTGCGCAGGTCGATGGTGACGGGCCAGCTGCCCAGCTTCACCTGGTATTGGGTGGTGAGGCCGCCCTCCAGCCGCCAGTTCTCTTCGCCGCCCATGCGCCGCTGCTCGTCTGCTGTGGGCGCCCACGTGATGGCCGCCCGCCCGTCGTGCTCCGCCCAGTCGAACATCAAGCGGCAGGTCTTTCCCCGAAAGGTGTAGGTCTGGTCGAAGCGTTGGTTCTCCTGCCGCACCAGCTGGCCGTTTTCATAGGCGTAGGCGGCGTAGTGGCTGCCCTGCTTCATCTCCACCTCGTCGGTGCAGACGATGAACATGCCGCCCTCGGTGCGGGCGTAGGCGGGCACGAACACGTAGTCCGCCTGTAGGCCATCGGCCAGCGTGACGGATCGGCTGGTCTGCGTGGGCACGACCTCCGCCACCTGGAACAGCGACAGCACCCGCTGGCGGAAGTCCGCGTCCAGCGCTACCGCCGAGGAAAAGCACAGCAGCACGATCAGCACGGCGGCCAGCAGATACACTCCCACGCGGTGCCGCTTCTTGCCGTGCAGCCGCCGCTCCGTCTCCTCCAGAAAGCCGTCCCGCACGTCGGTCAGGGCGTCGAACAGTGCGTAAGCATCCATCAATACCCCTCCTTTTCCAGCGTCAGCCGCAGCTTTTCCCGCGTCCGGTACAGCATGGACTTTACCTTACTCTCGGAATAGCCGAACTGGCGGGCGATGTCCTTTACCGCCGCGCCGTACCAGTACCGGGCCAGAAACACCTGCCGCTGGGCGGCAGGCAGGCCGGACAGAAAGCGGTTCAAAAGTCGCGTCAGCTCCCGGCCCTCCAGCGCCTGCTGGGCGTCGCCGCCCAGCGGAACGCAGTCGCCCAGCTCCTCCAGCGCCAGCGCCGCCTCGCCGCCGCCCCGCTTCAACCGTCCCTGACGGCGCAGCCGCTGCAAGGACAGCCGCCGGGTCAGCTTGCCCAAAAACAGCCGCAGCACCGCGGGACGGTGGGGCGGCATGGCGTTCCACGCCGCCAGCCATGTGTCCGACACGCACTCCTGGGTGTCCTCGCTGTTTTGCAGCAGGCCGTAGGCGATATGCCCGCAGTAGGGACCGTATTTGGTGTCGCTCTCAGCGATGGCCTGCTCCGACCGCTGCCAGTACAATTCCACGATGGCGCTGTCCTCCATATGCCTCACCTCCTGAATTCGCTCTTGCCTGTCTACTTGCCATTTCGGGCGGAAAGTTGCGCTCCCGTTGAAAAAAACACCCCGCCTTGGCGGGGTGCTCATATTTTTCGTGTTTTCTGTTTATAGTATAGTTTATGGTGGTCTCAGCCCGCCATGATCTCAAACCGCAGCACACCCTCGGCCGCCGCCAGGTGGGAGATCATCTCATCCATGGTCTCGGTCATGTCGCTGGTCTCGGCACTGACGGTGACGCCGGCGCAGCCGTTGGTGGGGATGGTCTGGTTGATGGTCAGGATATTGGCACCGGAGGCGGCAAAAATGGACAGATAGTTGGACAGTACGCCGGGATTGTCCCGCAGCAGGGCGTACAGCGTGATGATGTGCCCCGCTTTCATGTTCTGGAAGGGCTGCACCGCATCCTTGTACTTATAAAAGGCGCTGCGGCTGATGCCCACCATGGCGGCCGCCTGGCCCACCGTGGCAGCCTCGCCCACCTGCAGCATACGCTTGGCCTCGGCCACCTTCACGAAGACTTCGGGCAGCGCGTCGGCGGATACGATAAAGTATTTCTTTTTCTCCATAGTTTGCTCCTCCCATGGCGGCATCCCATCGGGGCATACATCTTTTCCTGTATTCCCCATGGTAGCACATCCCCGCCATTTTTACAAGAAAAAGTTGAGAGACAGGTGATTATTTGCAGCGGGAAAAAGCATTTCTCATCAAGGCGGCCTATTGGGCGGCGGTGCTGGCCGTGGTCTGGCTGGTGCTGCGCTATGCCCTGGTATGGCTGCTGCCGTTTCTGCTGGCCCTGGGCTTCGCGGCACTGATGGAGCCGGTCATCACACTGGGGCGGCGGAAGCTGCGGCTGAAGCGGGGCTTTCTGGCGGCGGTGCTGACGCTGGCGCTGCTGGCGCTGGTCATCGCCCTGGGGGCGGTGCTGGTGGGGCAGGTGATCCGTCAGGCCACGGACCTGGTGGACCGGCTGCCGGAGCTTCTGTCCGCCCTGCCGGTGCTGGCGGACCGCATCGCCCAGCGGCTGCGCAGCTTCTGCGCCGGGTGTCCGGAGGGCTTGCAGCAGTGGGTCACCCAGCTGCTGGACCGGCTGGAGCAGACAGCCTCCGAGGCACTGGGCAGCCTGTCTTCCGCCGCGCTGCGGCTGGTGACGGGACTGGTGGGGGCGCTGCCCCAGGCGATGCTCTTCTGCGCCACCACGGCGCTGGCCCTGCTCTTCACCGCCGCCGCTTACCCCCGGCTGGTGGCCTTTCTCCGCCGCCAGTTGCCGCCCGCCTGGCAGCATACTGCCCGCGGCATCAAGGCCAGTCTTATCACCACCATGGGTAAGTGGGTCAGGGCGCAGTGCGCCCTGATCGTCATCACTTTTTTCCAGCTGCTGGCGGGCCTGCTGCTGATCCGCCAGCCCTACGCCCTGCTGCTGGCGGTGGTCATCGCGTTCATCGACGCGCTGCCGGTGTTCGGCACGGGGACGGTGCTGCTGCCCTGGGCGGTGCTGTGCTGCCTGGAGGGAAACTTCCCCAAGGGCATCGCCCTGACGGCGCTGTATCTGGTGATCTGGCTGGTGCGCAGCATCATGGAGCCCAAGCTGATGGCCCAGAGCGCGGGCTTGCCGCCCCTTCCGGCGCTGATGGCCATGTATGTAGGCTTCTGCGCCATGGGTGTGGCGGGGATGATCCTGGGGCCTATTCTATTGCTGCTGATCAAGCAGCTTCACGACGGCGGATATCTCCGTCTGTGGAAATGATTGCTTTTGGGCGAAAACTGTGATATACTCCCTTCTCAGAGACTGTGAAGGGAGGCGCTTATCATGTCAAAGCAGCGCAAAGCCGATCTGGCCCTGGTGCTGGTGACGCTGTTCTGGGGCGTGTCCTACTATCTGGTGGACCTGTGCCTGGAGGAATTGCAGCCCATGAACCTGAACGCCTTCCGCTTTTTACTGGCGTTCCTGGTGCTGGCCCCCATCTTCTGGAAAAAGCTGCGGCACGTCAGCCGCGCCACGCTGCAATACAGCGCCATCATCGGCGCTTTGCTGGTGGGCGTGTACGCCGGGGCCACCTACGGCGTAGCCAACACCTCCATCTCCAACGCCGGGTTCATCTGCGCCCTGCCGGTGGTGTTCACGCCGCTGCTGGATTTCGTCTGCAACCGCAATAAGCCGGGGAAGAAGCTGGCCGTTTCTCTGGTGCTATGCACCGTGGGTCTGGCTCTGCTGACGCTGAACGAGCAGTTCCGCCCCGCCAAGGGCGACCTGATCTGTCTTATCTGCGCCGTGTGCTACGCCGCCGACATGCTGGTGACGGAAAAGGCCGTCAAATCCCCCGATGTGGATGCCCTGACCCTAGGCGTGTGCCAGTTGGGTGTGGCGGGCGTCCTGATGCTGCTGGTGTCGGCCATTGCCGAGCAGCCCCATCTGCCCCAGTCGCCCAAGATATGGGGGGCGGCCATCTTCCTGGGCCTGTTCTGCTCCGGCATCGCCTTTGTGATCCAGGCGGTGGCCCAGCAGTACACCTCCGCCAGCCACGTGGGCGTGATCTTCACCCTGGAGCCGGTGTTCTCCGGCATCGTGGCCTACTTCTTCGCCAATGAGAAGCTGCTGCTACGCGGTTACCTGGGCGCGGCGCTAATGCTGCTGAGCCTGCTGGTGATGGAAATGGACTGGGGCGCGGTTTTCCGAAAACGAACCAAATAAGAAATTGACCGTCTTTCGACGGTCAATTTTTTATTCGCCCTTGCATCCGTGGGCTTTGGGGGCTTGGTGCATCTCGTGTTCCTTGCCGGTGATGGCCTCCGGCACAATTTTGACGATTTGGGCCGTGCAGCGGGCCATGGCCTCGTCGAACCGGCCCATGGCCTTGGGGTCAAAGGCGGTGCACAAAAGCAGCATGGCTTTGATCTTCTCGCCCTCATCGGTGACTACCTCCGCCCGGCCCCGGAACATGGCGCTGCGGTAGGCGGTGGTGAAGCCGTTGGGGATCAGCGTGGCGGTGGATACCGCCGTGACGCACACCGGTGCGCCGTTCTTCACAATATCCCAGCGCTCACCCTTTCCGGCGCAGTGGAAATACAGCACCTTATAGGTTTCGTCGCCTACGATGTTCAGGGGCGTGGCATAGGGGACGCCGTCCGGGCCGACCATGGATAGGGTGGAGTAGACGGAGTTTTTCAGGACCTCCCAGGCAAAGGCTTCGTCCCGTTCACATTCTTTTCTGCGCATGGCATATTCCTCCTGATACGATAGTACCACCATTTTGCGGCAAACCGCCGCATTTGTCAACCCCCGCCGCCAGAGGCTTGCGCCGCGGCAGCGGAATGTGATATAATAAGCCAAAATCATAGAAAAGGCGGGCGGCATATGGATGTACGGCAGTTGATCCCGAAGGATTACCGGGACTATTTCGCACAATTTAACCGGAAGGAGTACGCCGGGGCGTTTCAGCGTTACAGTGAGCTGGCGCAGCCGGTGTTCACCGCCCTGACAGAGGGGGAGGCGGCGGAGGCCGCCGGGAAGCTGGTGGACCACTGCGGTACGCTGCTGCGGCCCCTGCGGCGCGGAACGACGCTGTTTGACCTGCAGCAGCTTTTCGCTCTGTATACTGTGCCCGCCGCCGGAGCGTTCGGCGGTGCGGCGGCGGAGTTTGCCCGGCAGCTGGCAGAGCAGTGGGGGCGTCAATACCCCAGGTTCGTCTTTCAGATGGGAACCTATGAGGGCTTGATGAAGGGATTTCCCGCCCACCGTATCCTGGGCATTGACATCAACTGGGGCAAGAAGGACGGGGAATAAAACCGATAGAGCAAAAAGGAAGCAGGTGGTCCTGCTTCCTTTTGGTACCATCGATTGACAAGGACAGACACGCTGGCAGGCGTGTCTGTCCTTGTCAATCGATGGTAGTGATCGCCTTTATCGCAGCTCGGCGGTAAAGATGATGACGTCGCCGGAGAGGGCGGCGCGGATAGAGCCGCGATGGCTTTCGGCGATGCCGCGGGCGATGGACAGGCCGATACCGAAACCGCCGCTGCCCCGCGAGGGGTCCGCCTGATAGAACCGGTCGAACAGCTTGGCGGCGTCGATGCCCGCCGGGTCGGCGCAGCGGTTGCTCTGCCGCAGCACCACGCCCTTGCGGCCCTTTTCCAGCGTCAGGGTGATGGACGACTCCGGCGCAGCGTATTTTACGGCGTTGTCCAGCAGGATGGACACCAACTGGCGCACGGCGTACTCGTCGCCCCGGTAGGTCAGGCCCGGTTGGATGGTCAGCGCCAGTTCATGACCGCGGGACTGGGCCAGGTCCCGGAAGGACTCCGCCGTTTCGCCCACAGCGTCGCTGATGGGGAAGGACTCCATCTTTAGGGGCGATTCCTCCTCGTCCATGCGGTTGAGGGTCACCAGCGAGTTCACCAGCTCCGTCAGCTTCTCCGTCTGGGCCTGGGCCTTGTCGATCCACTTCTGCTGTCCCACTTCCATCTCCAGCACCTTCAGGCTGGTGGCGATAACGGTGATAGGGGTTTTCAGCTCGTGACTGGCGTCGGTGATAAACTGCTTCTGCTGCTGGGCACTGCGCACCACCGGGCCGATGGCCCGGCGGCTCAGCAGTACCACCAAAAGCACTACCAGCAGGATGCATCCGGCGTCCGCCGCCAGCGACCACAGCAGCACTGTCCGCATAGAGCGAAATTGCTGGTAGCTGTCCAGGAAGATGGCCATATTCTGGTTCTCTCCTGTGTGGGCCACATAGAAGCGGAAGCTGCCGCAGCGGCCATAGCCTTCACCGTTTTCCATAGCGGCGGAAAGGTATTCCGCCGTGTCGTCATCCGTTACCGAGGCGATCTTGGTCAGGTCCGCCAGCACCAGCGTTCCGTCGTCCTCGTACCGCAGCACGAAGTAGCGGGTGGAAAAGGGCGTCTCCGGCGTAAAGTGGCCATCCCGCCTGCCGGGATCATCCTGGGGCGGCGTAGGCGGCGGCACATCGCCGCTGTCGGGCTCCGGCAGGGCGTCGCCGCCGGAGATGGGGATGGTGCCTTGATTCTCATAGATCAGCGCCAGTGTGCTGCGCAGGTCGGCGTCGGTGGAGATGTAGTTGGCCACATTCAGAATAATGGTCAGCAGCAGCATCACCGCCATGACCGACAGTGTGGCAATGCGGATGAAGCGGTTGCGCAGACGTTTTATCATACCTCATCCTCCAATACATAGCCCAGGCCGCGGTTGGCCTTCAGGGAGAGGCGGGAGCCGATGGATTTCAGCTTCTTCCGCAGGTTGGAGATGTTGACCCACACCACATTGATCTCCGCCGCGTTATCCCAGCCCCAGACACGCTCCATGATCCGCTCGGCGGAAAACACCTGCCGGGGATTGCGCAGAAACAGCTCCATCACCTGAAACTCACGGCCGCTGAGCCGCAGCGACTGTCCGCCGCGCTCCAAAAGCCCTGTGGCCGGGTCCAGCGTCACGTCGCCGTAAGAGAGCACCGAGGGCTGATAGGCCGTGCCGCGGCGCAGCATGGCCCGCACCCGGCTCAGCAACTCGTCGGGGTCGAAGGGTTTGGGCAGATAGTCGTCGGCCCCGGCGTTGAAGCCGGTGATCCGGTCGTTCTTCTGCCCCTTGGCCGTCAGCATCATGATGGGGGTGCTGCACCCCTCGGAGCGCAGCCGCTCCAGCACCTGAATACCGTCCATTTTGGGCATCATCACGTCCAGGATCACGGCGTCGTAAGCGCCTGTGGCGGCGTATTCATAGGCATCAAAGCCGTTGTGGACGGCGTCCACCGTAAAGTGGTTTTTCTCGAAAAAGACCGTCAGGGCCTCGGCCAGGTCCAGCTCATCCTCCGCGATCAGCAGATGCATGGGTCATCACCTCGTGTTGCTTGATAGGGATAGTATAGTGAGTCAAAGCGAAAATTGCAAGCTTACAGCGCGTCCTTTACCATTTCCCGGCCGCAGACGATGTTCAGGTTGCCGTTGCGGCACCGCAGGGCGTCCAGAAATTCCTTGGGGATGCGGTCTTCTGGCAGGGTGACGCGGTACTCCAGCTCATACAGTGTGCCCATGTTGGTGGTCTTCACCTTCACCAGACTGTGAGCGGTGGTGTACTGGGCGAAGAGGTCCTCAAACAGGTCCTCATAGTCCAGATTCTCCGGGATGGTGATCTTCAAAATGCGCTCGCCGCTGACTTTTTGCCCCAGGCCCAGGGCCGTCAGACCCAGCAGCGCGGCGGAGACGATGACAAACGTCAGCGCCGCCAGCCCCACATACCCCATGCCGGTGGCAAGGCCGATGGCCATGCCCAGGAACAGTACGGCGATCTCGCGGGCGGTGCCGGGGGCGGAGCGGAAGCGCACCAGGCTGAAAGCGCCCGCTACGGCCACGCCTGCGCCGATGTTGCCGTTGACCAGCATGATGACCACCTGCACCACCATGGGCAGGATGGCCAGCGTCACCGCGAAGCTCTGGGTGGACCGGGCGCGGAACTGGGACACGAAGGCAAGGCCGACGCCCAGCACCAGCGACGCGGCGGTACAGATGAGAAAAGCGGACAGCGTCAGGTCCGTTCCGATGATCGAGTTAAGCACAGTAAAGCGCCTCCTTTATTTTCGGTAAGATGTGGCTCTGGTAGCATGAGCCGTATTTGGAAAACGAGGTGGGGAACACCCCTGTCTGGGACAGCAGGTGACTGAGCCACAGCGGGCAAACGCCGGGTATCTTGATCTCCATCAGGATCATGCCAGGGTCGCCGATGGGCGTTCCGTGGTCGCCGAGACGCAGGTCCAGGTCCGTGTCCCGCCAGCGCAGATCGGTATCGAAGGTGATGCGCAGCTCCGAATCGTCCACCCCGGCAAAGGCCAGCCGGTCATAGGCGATGAAGACGCTGGGCCGGGCGTGGTAGAATTGCTGGAACCAGGCGATCTCACGTCCGATCTGTCCGAAGGCGTCCTCCGGCAGCGCCCCAGCGAGGAAGGGGACGGCTTGACCGGGAGCCATGGTGACACGGCGCTTATACACCACGCCGTCGTACTTTTTCTTCAATTCCACGAATACCTTGCCGCCGTCCTCCGGCACACCGTAGCTGCGGATGCGGAGCTTCTCCTTATATACCGGCTTTTCCAGCGAGGTGCGGATCAGCCGCCAGTCCGGCGTATCATAATAAATGTTGCAGATGGTGTACGCGCCGTAGGCATCCTTTTTCATATAGGGCGCCATCCCTGCCAAAATGGCCTGCTGTTGGTCCGGGGTCAGACGGTACTTCTTTTCGCTTCGTTCAAAGCAGTTCTGTATCTGAGTTGCCATGGTGCAAACCTCCTTTGTTGGCCTTATCATACAGAACCTGCCTAAAATGAACCTAAAGAAAAATAAATATTTTCTTTTAGGTTGCTTTTAGGAACGGGGGATATGATGAGGTTACAACAGAAAACCAAGCCATGACAAAGGAGGTCATTGTATGAAAAAGCTCATCTCTCTTCTCTGCGCGGCGGCGCTGGCCCTGTCTCTGGCAGGCTGCGGCACGTCGGCAGCCTCCGGCGGCGAAACGTCCGCCGCCAGCACTACCTATTCTTTAGAGAACGCCACCGTCCTCACCTTTACCGACGGCGGCGTCACCGCTCAGGACGGCAGCGACACCGGCTACGAGATCGACGGCACGGAGGTGACCATCACCGGCGCGGGTACCTACGCCGTCACCGGCACCTGCGCCGACGGCTCCATCACCGTGAAAAAGGGAACCACCGGCGTGACCCTGGTCCTCAACGGCCTGAATCTGACCAGCGAAGACACCGCCCCTATTATCTGCAATAAGTCTACCCAGGTGGTCATCATTGCGGCGGACGGCTCTACCAACTGTCTGGCCGACAACGCGCAGAACAACGATGACGACCATCCCGACAACGAAAACGCCGAGAACGCCGTCATCAAATGCAAGGACGGCTCCCAGGTCACTCTGGCCGGCACCGGCAGCCTGACCATCACCGCCAACGGTAAAAACGGCATCAAGTCCGGCGCCTCCACCACCGAGGAGGGCGACGCCTCCCTGACCATCCGTCAGCTGACCCTCACCATCGACGCCCCGGTCAACGACGCCATCAACGCCGAGCAGACCCTGACCGTGGAGAGCGGCACCCTGACCATCTCCGCCGCCGGTGACGCCATCCACAGCGACCTGGTGCTGAACATCGGCGCGGAGGATACGGTTGGCCCCGCCATCACCATTACGGAGTGCTATGAGGGGCTGGAGGGCGCGGAGCTGAACATCTATTCCGGCGACATCAGCATCCTGTCCTCTGACGACTGCCTCAATGCCGCCAACTCCGATTTGAGCGGCTACGACTTCACCATGAATATCTCCGGCGGCACCATTGTGGCCTATTCCTCCAGCGGCGACGGCTTCGACTCCAACGGCGACCTGACCATCTCCGGCGGCAGCGTCACCGTCTGGACCGCCAACACCACCGACAACCAGCCCCTGGACGCCGACGGAACCATCACCATCTCCGGCGACACTGTCCTGGCTGCCGGCGGCGGCAACGGCATGGGCATGAACCTGACAGCCGCGCAGCCCTGCGTCACCTTCGGTTCCGCCGGCGGCATGGGCGGCGGTCGTCCCGGTGACATGAGCAGCGGCAATTCCGGTATCGCCAAGGACGCGGCATTCACCATCACCGGCAGTGACGGCAGCACCCTTTACAGCGGCACCGCGGTGTGCAATGCAAGCTTCCTCCTGTTTTCTTCCGACAGCCTGACGGCAGACGAGACCTGCACCCTTACCTGCGGCGACAACACCCTGACCGCCGACGCCCAGAGCGGCACCGTGTCCTCCGGTATGGACGGCATGGGCGGCGGCCCCGGCGGCATGGATGACTTCCAGCCCGGCGACGGCCAGGAGCCCCCGGAAATGCCAGCCGACGGAGAGCGGCCTGAGATGCCCTCAGGCGGCCAGCGGCCGGGTCGGTCCGGCGAACAGAAGACGGACAGCGCCAACAGCTGAATCCTTTCTATTGCATGCCCCCCTTTCATCTGCTACAATAGCAGACAGAAAGGGGGCATGCTGGTATGAAGCTCTATTTCAAGCAGCGGATGTTTTCCTGGTTTGACAGCTATGACATCTATCACATGGACGATACCGGCGCGGTGGCCTTTACGGTGGAGGGCAAGCTGGCCTGGGGGCACTGCCTGCATATTCTGGACCCGATGGGGCGGCACATCGCCACGGTAAAGCAGCAGGTGTTCACCCTCCTGCCCAAGTTCGACCTGTATATCGGTGAGCAGTGCGTGGGCGTCATCCGGAAGGAGTTCACCCTGTTCCGGCCTACCTTTACGTTGGACTGCAACGGCTGGCGGGTGGAAGGCAGCTTTATGGAGTGGGATTACACCATTCTGGACGCCCAGGGGCGGCAAGTGGCCCAGGTATCCAAGGAACTGTTCCACTGGACGGATACCTACGTCATCGACGTGGCGCGGGAGGAGGACGCTCTGTATGCGCTGATGGTGGTATTGGCCATCGACGCGGAGAAATGCTCCCGCGGCTGAGAGGAACGGTGACGGTGATGAGAGGACCGGAGATATCCCTGTCTCCCCGGCAGAAGCTGGAGCAAAAGCTGTCGCCCCAACAGCTGCAATCCATGGCGGTTTTGCAGATGGACCTGTGCGAACTGGGGGAGTATATCCGGCGGCAGGCGGAGGAGAATCCGCTGATCGAGCAGGAGCCGCCGGAGCGGCCTTTGCAGGAGTTTCGTCAGTGGCAGACGGCATTTCCCTGGCTGCGGCGGAGCGTATCCACGTCGGACCCCGACGTGTTGGCCCGGTATGGGGCGGCGGACCCGGCGCTGGACGATCTGAGCGCCTTCCTGCGGGACCAGCTGGGCCGCAAAAAAGTGGGCGAGCCGCTGTATACCTATTGCCAGGCGGTGATCCTGTCGCTGGACGACGACGGCTATCTGCCGGAGGAGGAGCGGGAGGGCCTGCGGGAGGCGGGCCTTTCGCGGGAACTGCTGGACCGGGCGATAGAGGAGATACAGGCGCTGGAGCCCGCCGGGGTGGCCGCCGGGAATATGGCGGAGTGTTTACGGCTGCAATTGCGGCGGCAGGGGCCGCCGGACCCGGTGGCGGAGGCCATCGCGGCGGACTATCTGCCGCAATTGGGAAAAAAGCAGCTGAGCGCCATTGCCAGAGCGCTGAATGTACCCCTTGCGGAGGTGCGGCGGGCGGCGGAACGGATCGCGGGGCTGGACCCCTATCCGGGCCGCCGGTTTGAAGGGCGGGAGACGGTACAGTTTATCCAGCCGGATGTATATATCCTGCCTGCGGACGGCGTACCGGCGGTGGTGATGAACGAATACGACCTGCCGCATGTGGCCCTGAGCGGCAGCTATACACGGCTGCTGGAGCAGACGGAGGATCAGGAGGCAAAGCGCTATCTGCGGGAGAAAAAGGCCCAGGCCCAGTGGCTCATCTACAACATCGCACGGCGGGGCGGAACGCTCCGGCGGTGCGCGGAGGCGATGGCGCGGCGGCAGGCGGTATTTTTCACCGGTCAGACCGGCGAGCTGCGGCCCATGAGCGCCCAGGAACTGGCCAGGGAGCTGGGGGTACACCCCTCCACCGTGTCGCGGGCGCTGCGGGGCAAGTATCTGCAATGCGTCCAGGGTGTTTATCCGCTGCGGTATTTCTGCTCACCGGCGGTGAGCGAAGCGCTCTCCGGTCAGGCGGTGCGGCGGCGTATTCTGGACCTGATCCGGGAGGAGGACCCGGCGCAGCCGCTCAGCGATGTGGGCTTGCAGGAGCGATTACAGGCGGAGGGCGTGTCTGTCAGCCGGAGAACTGTGACCAAGTACCGTCAGAGCCTGGGTATTCCCACCTTTGGACAGAGAAAAAACGCGCCGAAGCGGCGCGATACGCAATGAAAAGCAAGAAGGAGGTCATTCACATGAAAGCATTGCTCATTAACGGCAGTCCCCATGAGAAGGGCTGCACCTATACGGCGCTGGAGGAACTGGCCAGGACGCTGGAGGCCGAGGGCATCGAGACGGAGATCGTCCAGGCGGGCCATACGGCCCACAGCTGCAACGCCTGCGCCTCCTGCAAAAAGACCCACCGGTGCGTCTATGACGATCTGGTGAACGAGACTGCGCCCAAGCTGGCGGAGGCCGACGCGCTGGTGATCGGCTCGCCGGTGTACTTCGCGTCTCCGGCGGGGGGCATCCTTTCCTTTATGGACCGGCTGTTTTTCAGTACGCCTCATATCAATAAGACCATGAAGGTGGGGGCGGCGGTGGTTTCCTGCCGCCGGGGCGGCAATACCGCCACCTTTGACGCGCTGAACAAGTACTTTACCATCACCGGTATGCCCATCGCCAGCAGCCAGTATTGGAACATGGTGTACGGCAATACGCCGGAGGAGGTGCGGAAGGACCTGGAGGGTTTGCAGACCATGCGGACTCTGGGCCGCAACATGGCCTTCCTGATGAAGAGCATCCAACTGGGCAAGGCGCAGTTCGGTTTGCCGGAGAAGGAGCCCACAGTCACCACCAGCTTCCACCATTGAAAAACGCGCATAGAAAAACCGCCGTCCGACGGACGGCGGTTTCTTTTATGTGTGGACAGCGCCTTTGTGTAACGGCGGATGACGGCGGTGCAGAGAGCTGTCGGCAGTTCGGTGTTCAAACTGCCTTCCAATTAAATGAACAGTCCGCCCGTTACCCGTATGTCGGAGCCGGTGACCATGGATGAGGCGTCGCTCAGCAGATAAATGATCGCCGGGACATGATCCTCTACCGTCTGTATGCGTCCCATCGGGATAAAATCGGATGCCTGCTTTTGCAGTTCCTCAAGACTTACGCCCATCGATTTCCGAAGAGCAATTTCTCCCTCTGTGGCGACCCAGCCTATCGTTAGATGATTGCACCGGATATGATCCTTTGCGTAGTGCCTGGAGATATGCTCGGATAGCGTTCGCAGCGCGCCCTTTGTGCACGCATAGGCGGCGACCCGATTTTTTTAAGATTATCATATTTGGTCTTTTTTGCAAGTGTTTTCATGCCGTCCTTTTCCACACACTTTTTGCTGTTTTTTGGTAAATGTGCACCACGTCCCGGCTTCTATCGCCTTACCGCTGGTTATTCCGGTATCCTCTCCCGGTTCAACGAGGCCGGCGCGGGCCGTTACGAATACGGAGGCAGGCTGTCCTTGCGGCGATGTCCGATAGCGACTACCAGCGGCTGTATGAGGCCGTTTGCGGAATCGATCCCTTCAAGAAGTGAGCGGCAAAAGCAAACAATAGAAGCAGGCAAAGCGCCTTGTACCGGAAGGTACAAGGCGCTTTGTGTGAAAAAAGGAAGCTCCGCTCATGACCAGATGATGCGCAGGACGACATTCATGATGATGGATGCGGCGATCCACACCGCCCAGATGAGGCCCACGCGGACGTACTGCTGCTTGGTGCGGGGGACCTGGCGGTCATAGAGCCGGTGGTTTTCACGGGTCAGGCCCACCAATATCTCCGGGTTGCGGGCGGCCACCGCCTGCACGATGGCGTCGGCGGTGCGGCGGCTGGCGCCGCGGGACATACGCAGGGCATAGGCGCGGCCGTCATAGGTCATCAGCTGCACCACCACAGATTTGGCGAACAGCAGCTTGATATCATGCCGGTAGACCCACAGTACGTCCGACAGAGGCAGGACGATGTTCTGATGACGGCCATAGATAAAGGCGGTGCTGAGGAGGGCGTCGGACCGGGGATCGCCCTTCAGATAATGAAATTCGCTTTCGGCCCGGTCCAGGAGTCCGGCCTTTCTCAGCCGCTTCAGCTCCCTGCTGAGCTGGCTGGAATAGGCGATGGCGGAGATCAGAAAAACGGACGCGAAGCAGAACACCAGCAGCGCGGCAAAGAAGCAATCGTTGTCCAAATCCGACGGCGTCATGGTGCCGTCGATGTAATAGTCGCCGTAGTATTGGAGAAAAGCCTCGTTGGTCAGCTCCTCGTGGCTTGCCAGGTCTGCGAGGTAGTCCTCCGGTATGGTGCGGATGACGCCGCTGAGCCGCACCGGAGCGGGTTTGACCGCTTGGGGCGTGTCGCCGGGGTCATCGCTGCTGTCGGGCAGGTCATCGGCGGGAATGTCCGCGGACAGGGGCGAAAGACCCTGGGCCCGCCCGGTGCCGGACGGCACATCGGGTTCTCCGCTGTATGTATAGGCCACGATGTCGGCGAATTGCGCGTACTGCGCGTCATCCAGCCGTACCAGATAGCCGTAGTCCTCGGCATCCCAGGCGATGTAGAACACCTCCTGCTCCCCGGTGCCGAGGGTCACCTTATAGACCCATTCGGTCATATACTGTACGTCGATGTAGTTGTAGTCGTCCAGATAGACGTCGTCCACCGCCAAGGGCGTGGCCTCGATGGCCTTGCGGCTCTTTTGCAGCAGGATGCCCATGACCACGCAGCCCACGGTCACTGCCAGCAGAATAATGGTCACGACCCACCAGGCGGCGGAGTGCTTGACATAACGACGCATTTCCATAAGTTCTCTTTCTCCCTGTTTTCCTTGTTTATGTTCATCCCAGCTTGCGGGCGGTGATGACGCTGACGTCGACGGTACGGTAGGCGCTGGGGTCGAAGTTGGTGCGCAGCGCCTCCGGAATGTGGCTGACGCCGTTGATGTAGCGGTAGGCCCCGTCGATACGGCCCACGAAGTTATAGACGGTCTTCCACTGGCCGCTGGCATCCTGAAGCTCCAGCTTCAGGGCATAGAGACCGTCGTTGATCCGGTCGATGGACTGGATGCGGTACGGCATCACGGCGCCGGTGGTGCCGAAATACATTCCGGAGGGCTTGGGGACGCCAGTTGTGAATGTCCACGACAATCCCGGCTTTATGACGGATTTCTCCACGCTGTATCAAAATGAGAACGGCCGGGTCGTGATCCTTATTATTGCGTGGGATGGGGACGACTCCTCCACCTTTGAAAAGGACGACTCCGAGGTGATCGAATACGTCAGGGGCGGCGTCACCCACTATCTGTACAACAACTCCAATTCCACCTGCGCCGCGTGGCGTGTGGGAAATCTGGAGTGCATGATCGACACCGACCTGGGCCGGGACGAGGTCATCGCCATGGTGGACTCGATCTACGAGTGATGCATATTTTCCAGTCCGCAGCCGGAAACGGCTGCGGACTTTTTGCGCTGTGTATTATTGGAACACGATGCTCTCGGCGTAGTCCAGCAGCGCGTCTGTGGACACGTTTTCCGTGATGATATAGCAGAACCATACCTCGTCCAGCTGCCACAGCAGCTGCCGATGCTGCCCCTTTTCGACCAGCAGGGCGGTCTCGCCCTGAATGGTGATAGAGGAGCGCACTGCGTCTTCGGTGTCCAGCATCATGCTGCCGTTCTCCATATTCAGGACGTTGGTATAGATGGCGCCGTCGTCTGCATTGTGGTATTCATACCAGCGGCCCATACCGCTGCTGTCCTCATCTGTCAACTGGAACCCCTCCGGCAGCTGAGCGCTGGCGATCTGCGGATCGTGGGCAATATCGTCCGAGGGCTGGCCGGCAGAGGGGAAGCGCAGCTCCACCCGGTCGTCAAATACCTCCATGACCATATTCAGGGTCTTGACCCGGAAATTTTCAGAGGCGGCAAATGCGGTGGTGAACAGCAGTATGGCCACCAGCGCTGCCACGGCCACCTTGGTCGCGACGCGGGCAAAGCCTTTGCCTGTGCGGCGCAGGCGTTTCTCCGCTGCGCCGCGGTCAATGGCGTTTCGGCACCTGCGGCGTACCTCCTCAGAGATCGCCGGTTCGCCGCTCTCCTTCAGACGGCGGTTTTCCGCCAGGGCGGACCAGCCCTCGGTTTCCGCCAGCTCGTCCATCATCAGGGCGAACAGCACGTCCTCATAACGCTCCATCAGTATTTCACGTTTTGTCATTGGGGTTCCACTCCCTTCTCCAACATGATTTTCAGTGCATTGCGGCGGGCCCGCGTCAGCTTTACCCGGATGCTGCCGGGCTTGCAGCCGAACTGCCGCGCCAGTTCGTCGTCCGATAGCTCCAGAAAGTACCGACCTTCCAGTACCATGCGGTCGGCCTCTGTCAGGTACTGCCACGCATCGGCCAGCCGGTGGCGGTTTTCCGCGGCGATCAGCAGTTCGTCGAAGGACAGCCCCGGCTGGGGCGTATTTTCCAGATGCGCGTCCTCCAAAGGCTGGGTGGCGGCGCGCTGCCGGTTTCTCTTTCGGATGAGATTGAACGATGTGTTTCTAACAGTAGAGACAACGTGGGCGGTGAGAGTGCAACGTTCCAGCCCGCGGAGGGTGGCCGCCTTGGGGATCAGGCGGACCAGGCTCTCCTGCACGATCTCCTCCGCGTCGTGAAAGGTGGGGGCGGTTTTCAGCGCTGTGGCGAAGAGAAGCTTATATCTTCAATCACATTTGTGTTTCCAAAAGTCTTTGTCACATTGTCAACTACGATCTTCATTCTTTTCCTCCTTGCAGAATGTCCATTTTTAAGATCCTAAGCCTGCCGACAATAATCGCCGCCAGTATGATAACAGCCAAACATATGAGGCAAGACGCAAAATCAAAGCCATAAATTCCGACAGCAGAAGAACGCACAGGCATAGCAAAATTTGCAATAAAAAATGGAGAAACGCACAACACACTGCTTGCAAGGTAAGTGCAGATTACGATATCTGGGCAAATCTCCGACCCATGAGGAGCTGGAAAAGCTGATGCCCTGGCACCCGGCAGTCCGGCACCGGGAACATATACGGAAATGAACAAACGGCAGAGTCCCGCGAACGGGACTCTGCCGTAACTTTGTTGGTTACAAAAGAGAACCCCCGGCTCTGCCGGGGGGAGAAAAAAGCCTATGGCGAGGGGAGAAGTAGACAAGAA
>CAKTMW010000025.1 GCA_934574095.1 uncultured Oscillospiraceae bacterium
GAGTAATTTCTTATTCAATTAGTGCGGGGGTCGTTTACCGCTTCAACCGGGCTCCCAGCTGAGCTATACCCCCATATAGTGGGTACGCTGAGTAATTTCTTATTCAATTAGTGCGGGGGTTGTTTACCGCTTCAACCGGGCTCCCAGCTGAGCTATACCCCCATATTTTGTTGCCTTGTCGCTGTCGACTTGCTTAATATAGCAGACTATCCGGAAAATGTCAACTCTTTTTTTCAAAAAATCTCAATTTTTTTCGTGAGGGGAGGGAATGCACTTTTGCCGTGCCTTGCAGACAGAAAGAAACTATGCTATACTAGGCACAATCCGGCTGGCAGAATACCGGCCGAAAATCAGGAGTGACTATGACAGACTATTTTACCATACAGCTGCCCGCTGACGAGATACGGGCCATCAGCAGCATCGGCCTTGCCCATCTGGGGGACGGCGTATATGAGCTTCTGGTGCGCACGTGGCTGTGCGCCCACGGAAAGGCCACCGGCAAGGGTCTGCACCGTGCCACCATTGAACTGGTGTGCGCCACAAAGCAGGCGGCGCTCAGCGAAAAGATATTACCGCTGCTGACGGAGGAGGAGCATACCGTGTTCAAGCGGGGACGGAACGCCAACGTTCACTCGATTCCGCAGCATGCCAGCCGCGCCCAGTACCAGCAGGCCACGGCGCTGGAAGCTCTGTTCGGTTGGCTGTATCTCAACGGACAGCGCCAACGGATCAATGAACTGTTCAATATCATGATGGAGGAATGAGCCATGCCCTTAGATGCCGTCTGCCTGCGGGCAGTGGTGGATGAGCTTGCGCCGCAGCTGACCGGCGCGAGGATCGAGAAGATTCAGCAGCCCGCGCGGGATCAGGTGGTGCTGCTTCTGCGGGGCGGCCGTCGGCTGCTGCTGTGCGCCAACCCCAACCAGCCCCGCGTCCATATGACGGAGAAGCTGCGGGACAACCCGTCCCAGCCGCCCATGTTCTGTATGCTGCTGCGCAAGCGCATCGGCAATGGGCGCATTGTGTCCATCGAGCAGGCGCCTTTGGAGCGTGTGGTGACGCTGCATATCGAAGCCACCGACGAATTGGGCGAGCAGAGCCGCTTTTCCCTGATTCTGGAGGCGCTGGGCCGTCACGCCAACCTGATATTGTGCGACAAAGAGGGGCGTATTCTGGACTGCCTGCGGCGTGTGGATCTGGAGATGTCGCAGGAGCGGCAGGTACTGCCGGGGCTGTTCTACCATCTGCCGCCCCGACAGAATAAGCGGGACCCGCTGACGGTGACGCGGGGGGAATTTACGGCGCTGCTGCCCCGTGAGGAGACGACCCTGGACGGCTGGCTGCTGGATACCTTTACCGCCATGCCGCCGCTGGTGGCCCGCGAGATCGTCAGCTGCGCCTACGGTGAGAGCGACCACTGCACTGCCGACAGCCGTCTGTGGGACAGCTTTGTCGCGTGGCAGGCGCAGGTCAACGACGGTGCGTTCACGCCTACGGTGCTGTACCGCAATGGGAAGCCCTTCGATTTTACCTACGGCCCCATCCGCCAATACGGAGACTACTGCGCCAATGCGACCGCCGACAGCTTCAGCGCCCTGCTGGACAGCTTCTATGAGGAGCGGGAGCAAGCGGAGCGGGTGAAGCAGAAGGGGCAGGACCTCATCAAAACCGCCACCAATGCCCGCGACCGTGTGCGCCGGAAGATCGCCGCACAGGAGAAGGAATACGCCGCCTGTCTTGACCGTGACCATCTCCGCATCTGCGGCGAACTGATTACCGCCAACCTGTACCGCATGGAGCGGGGACAGCGGAAGCTGACGGCGGAGAACTACTACGAGGAAGGCTGTCCCGCCATGGATATCCCGCTGGACGTGCGTCTGTCACCCCAGGAAAATGCCGCCCGGTACTTCAAGCAGTACGCCAAGGCCAAGACTGCCGAGAAAATGCTGACCGAGCAGCTGACCAAGGGCAGGGAAGAGCTGCGGTATCTGGAGAGCGTGGTGCAGGAATTGCAGCAGGCAGAGAGCGAGCAGGACTTCAACGATATCCGCACGGAGCTGACCGACGGCGGCTACATCCGCCAGCGGGGCAAGAAGCAGCCCGGCTTCCAGCGGGCCTCCAAGCCCCGTGAGTTCCGCTCCTCCGCGGGCTTGCGGATTCTGGTGGGCCGCAACAACCGCCAGAACGACAAGCTGACCACCAAGGAAGGCCAGAAGTGGGATATCTGGCTTCATACCCAGAAGATACACGGCTCCCATGTGCTGCTGTGTACCGACGGCGGGGAGCCGGATGAACAGAGCCTTCACGAGGCCGCCGTACTGGCCGCCTACTACTCTCAGGCGCGGAGCAGCACGAAGGTGCCTGTGGACTATACGCCGGTGAAGTTCGTGAAGAAACCCGCCGCCAGCCGTCCCGGCATGGTGGTGTATACCACCTATCAGACCATGTACGTGGACTCAGACGGGGAGCTGGTGAAGCGACTGGGCAAAAAATAAGCAAAAAGCCGCCGCAACTTCAAGTTGCTGGACATATCCGCAGCTTTCCGCTATACTGACAGCGAGGAAAGGGGTGACGCAATGCGAAAGGTGATCCCGTTTGAACCGCAGCAGATGGCATATTTTCTCCGCTGGCTGCGGGATATGTCCCGGAAGGGCTGGGAACTGAAGGATGTCAGGGGATTTGATGCGATATTTGCTCCTGCGTCATCCGAAAAACAGGAATACGCACTGTTTCCGCCGGAGGCCACAGCACAGGAACTGGACGAGCTGTTCCGCCGCATTGAGGAGGGCAGCATCACCGTTCCGTCGAAGCCGGAGCGCCCCATGCCAAACCGCCTGACGTTGCCGGAGGATCCCCGCCTTACGGCGTTGATGGGGAAGATCGGCGCCTATTCGTACATCCAGCTTGTCTGTCAGCTGCGCCGGGAAAACGGCTGGGAAGCCATAAGCGACTGGGCGGCTTTACCGTTATGCGCAGCACCCGGCCCGATGCTGTGCCGCCTCCGCTCATTTCGGAGTACGCCGAAAAAGCAGAGCAGAATCGGAAGGGCCTGTGTTCCAACACTGCCTCAAATCTTGGATTCCTGCTGTCTGTACCGGTGCTGGCGCTGCTGAAAAACACCGACTTGCCGTTTTGGCAAAAGCTTCTGGCGGGCGGCGCGGCGGTGGCAGCAGCCTGTTTTATCATGGAACTTGTGCTTCGTCATATTTTTTCGTCAGATAAATGGGAGGATATGTCCTATGAGGATTGTCTGCACGAGGTAGGCAGAGGAACCGTATTCCTTTATGTCGTTGCCATCGGCGCGTCCTTCGCCACCATATTGTACTCATTCTTGTCGCTGCTGCTGCGGCAGATGTGAAAAAGCCGCCCAATGGGCGGCTTTTTTGACAGGGGGAACCGTTATTCGCTCTCGCTTCCGTCGTCCCGGAAGATCATGGTGATGCCCCACAGGCCCGCCACGCCTACCAGCGCGTAGATGATGCGGCTGATGGTGCCCATCTGGCCGCCGAATAAAAATGCCACGCAGTCGAAGCCGAAAAAGCCCACGCTGCCCCAATTCAGCGCGCCGATGACGATTAGCACCAGCGCGATCTTATCAATGATTTTCAAAATATGACCTCCCTGAAATAGCTTGGCGCGGATAGCTTTTCCGCAATGCTTCCGTTCTATGCAAAAATTTTTGTCAGTTTGGCTTAAAAATTTTTGGAAACCGTTGCATTATCCGGTAAATATATGGTATGATTGGATTACATTACGGAACGAACCGCACCTTTATCACAAACGAGGAGGAACGACATGAATAAGAAGTTTGAAAAGCTGGGCTTTTATCCCGCCGACATTCTGCTGCCCAAGAAGCAGGACATGACCAAGTGGGCTGTGGTGGCCTGCGACCAGTTCACGTCCGAGCCGGAGTACTGGGAAGCTGTTGAGCAGCAGGTGGGCGACGCGCCCTCCACCCTGCGCCTGATCCTGCCGGAGGCCAACCTGAAGGCTCCCAACGTGGACGAGTTCATCCAGAACATCAACGACTCCATGTCCAAGTACATCGCTGACGGCGTGTTCGAGACCCTGACCGATTCCCTAATCTACATTGAGCGCGAGCAGTCCGACGGCAAGATTCGTCACGGCCTGATCGGTATGGTGGATCTGGACGCCTATGACTTCACTCCCGGCTCCGGCGCTCTCATCCGCGCTACCGAGGGCACCGTGCTGGATCGTATTCCTCCCCGTGCCCGTGTGCGCCGCAACGCTCCCATCGAGCTGCCCCACGTCATGCTGCTGATCGACGACCCCGATAAGACCGTCATCGAGCCGCTGACCGCCGCTGCCGATACCATGGAGAAGCTGTACGACTTCGACCTGATGCAGAACGGCGGCCACATCAAGGGCTATAAGCTGTCTCAGGCTCAGATCGACGCCGTGGCCGCCTCTCTGGAGGGCCTGACCACTGATGAGGCCATGCAGAAGAAGTACAACGTCTCCGGCGTGGCGCCCCTGCTGTTCGCCGTGGGCGACGGCAACCACTCTCTGGCCACCGCCAAGGCCTGCTACGAGGAGCAGAAGAAGGGTAAAACCCCCGAGGAGTATCTGGCCCTGCCCGCCCGCTACGCGTTGGTGGAAGTGGTCAACAACCACGACGACGCGCTGCAGTTCGAGCCCATCCACCGCGTGCTGTTCGGCGTGGATCACGAGAAGTTCATGAACGCCTTCCGCGCCGCCTATCCCAATGCCTACGAGGGCAAGGGCGACGGCCATACCATCGAGTTCGTGTGGAATGGCGAGAGCCACTTCATCACCGTCCCCGATCCCAAGGTACAGCTGGCCGTCGGCACCCTGCAGGCTGTCATCGACCCGTACCTGAAGGAGAACGGCGGCGAGGTGGACTATATCCACGGCGATGACGTGACCCGCGAGCTGGGCAGCAAGCCCGGCAACATGGGCTTCCTGCTGCCCGCCATGGGTAAGGAGCAGCTGTTCAAGACCGTCATGGCCGACGGTGTGCTGCCCCGCAAGACCTTCTCCATGGGCCACGCCCAGGATAAGCGCTACTACATCGAGGCCCGCAAGATCGTCAAGTAAAAAGACAGTAGAAATCCTTTACGCGGTATAGTATAATATGAGCCGCCGGAGCTTCTCCGGCGGCTCATTCTTTTCGTGAGGTATATAGCAATGCTGCGATTCTGGTTCCCTGCTTACGCGGTCTGTATATTGTATCTGCTGGCGGCAGTTGTCTGGCCGCTGATGCCCCTGCGGCTGCGCCGGACTCCGGAGGCAGAACGGCAGGCGGATGCGGACAGGCTCTATCGCCGGATGCTGGTACAGTTTGCCGTACTGTTCGCGGCGGTGGATTTTATGCTGATGCGGACACTGTGCCTGATGCCGGAGAATGACCAGCAGCTGGCGGCGGTGGCCGTTACAGTGCTGCAGGTGGCCGCTGCGTGGCTGATCCCCCCCTCGGTGCGCCGGAGCTTGCAGGCGGCGCCTTCAGACGGCAATGGCCGCGCCGTCACAGAGACTGCCTGTGCCAAGGTGAACCTGACCCTGACGGTGGGAGAGAAGCGCCCTGACGGCTACCATCAGGTGGAGACCGTTATGACCGGCGTCAGTCTCAGCGATACGGTAACGGTGGCGCGCCATCCCGGTATTCAGGACCAGTTGATCTGCGACGCGGCGGTAACGGAGCGGACGGAGGACAACCTGTGCATGAAAGCGCTGCGGCTGTTTTTCCAGGAGTTGGGCGTGAAGGAGGATTTCGTCACCATTACGCTCCAAAAGCGTATCCCGATGCAGGCGGGACTGGGCGGCGGCAGCAGTGATGCGGCGGCAGTGCTGCGTGGCCTGCGGACGCTGTATGCGCCCTATATGTCTGATGAACCGCTGGAGGAAATGGCTGCGCAGCTGGGCAGCGACGTGCCGTTCTTTATCCGTGGCGGCACGGTGCTGTCTACCGGCCGGGGCGAACAGCTGAAAGCGCTGCCCAAGATGCCCCGTTGCTGGCTGGTGATCGTCAAGCCGGAGGAGAGCCATTCCACCGCCGCCATGTACGCCGCCATTGACAATGCGGAGAGCCGTTCCGGCAGCAACAGCCGAATGGTGCTGGAGGGCTTGGACAGCGGCGATCTGGCGAAAATCGCGGCGGGACTGGGCAACGATTTCCAGCAGGTGCTGCCGGAGGGCAGCGCGATACCTGCTATCGTGGAAACTCTGCGGCAGCAGGGTGCGCTGAACGCCCAGATGACCGGCAGCGGCAGCGCAGTATTCGGACTGTTTCGCCGCAGGGAGGACGCGGAGCTGGCTGCCAGTGTGCTGAGAGAGGACTATCCGCTGACATTTTGCGTTCAACAAGTATAATAATTGAGAAAACCGTCCATATTGTAGAAAAATTCCTGCAATAAGGACGGTTTTTCATATGACACGATGGAAGAAATGGGAGCTGGCGCTGCTCCTGGGGCTGTGCGCCGCGTTGATGTGGGGCGCTTGGTCCGCTCAGAGACAGGATGCCTTGGCCCGGAAAATGATCCGCCTGCACGTCATCGCCAACTCCGACAGTGACGCCGATCAGGCGTTGAAACTGCAAGTGCGCGACAAGGTGTTAAACTTTACAGAAAATGTATTGCAGCGTTCTGATGACATGGAGGACGCACAGGAGCGGCTTCGGGATGCGCTGAGCCGCATTGAGAATATCGCCCGGCGTGAGATCGTCAGCCAGGGCTATGACTATCCTGTGACAGCACAGCTGACCAGTACGGAATTTCCTAAGAAGGAATATGACGGCTTCTCGCTGCCTGCCGGAGAGTATATGGCCCTGCGGCTGGTGATCGGCGAGGGGGAGGGGCAGAACTGGTGGTGTGTAGTGTACCCGCCCCTGTGTACCGCAGCGGCTGCGGACATGCCGGAGACGGCCGTTCGGGCCGGACTGACCGACGACGATGTGGGACTCATCACAGAGGAGGATGGCGGCTATGTGCTGAAATTCCGTTCCCTGGAGTTGTGGGAACAGCTGCGGCAATGGCTGGGTAAGCGATAACGGTGAAAGGCGCGTTGACCGGATGGCCAGCGCGCCTTTCACCTTGCAAAAAATGAAAAAGAGAGAGGGGAGTGAAGAAACAATCAGAAAAAGTAAGGTTCAGTTCCTTTTGTTATTTCTAGTGTAGCGCTGAAATCTTAAAAAATCCTGAAAAGAATGTAACGATTTTGTGAATCTATCAAATGGAAATAGCTCTTAGCGAGATAAGCAGCGGCCTCGATGCTGTTGGATGAAAAAGCTTCGCAGAATTCACCGCCCGCTAAGGCGGCGAACGATTTGAATCGTTTTTCGCCGCAGCATGTATGTGGCGAAAACACTATGCGCGGAGAGTGTGTTTTTTCGCCCGTTTATGGGCGGAAAAGCGCAGGTCGAAGCGAATCTTGCTTGGCAAAAAAGCTAACTTTTTGCCAAATTTAAGCAGCCCCGCCGCATTTGCGGCGGGGCTGCTCTATGTGATCGCGGCGCTTATACAGAGCCGCCGCGTGTGACATGACGGAGAATACCGCCGATGCACAGCAGTCCTGTGACACAGGCCAGAGAAACGGTGATATAGGCCAGCGCGGAGAACTGGGGGATCATGATACCGGCAACGGTGCAGACCAGACACAGTACCACACCCGCGATGATGGGGAACAGATTCTTCATGGCGATACTCCTTTCCAAGTATGAACGATGTTTCCTTCTGAACCTTTTCTGATTCTATTATATGCAAAAGTGTGGAAAACATCATTACGATTCCGTTGCGCTTTGGTTACAGCTTCGGCTACAAAATGGTTACAGAAACGCGGGATTTTTTTCTTGTTTTCAGGTGCGCTTTTTGCTATAATAAAAATGTTATTGGTAATTTGGTATATTAGGCCCTTTTCGATAGGAGTGACCTCTTTTGAACTATCTGCAAAACCTTTGGAACGCGCTGGACCTTGGTTCGCTGCGGGATACACTGCTGCGTGTGGCGGCGGTATTGATCTGTCTGATCCTGCACGAGACGTGCCACGGCATCGCCGCTTTTTTCCTGGGCGACCCCACCGCGAAACGGAACCACCGCCTGTCCCTGAACCCCCTGCGGCATATTGACTGGATCGGTCTTGCCGCCATGGTGCTGACCGGGGTGGGCTGGGCAAAGCCTGTCCCGGTGGACCCCAGCTATTTCAAGCATCCCAAACGGGGGATGGCCATCACGGCCCTGGCCGGGCCGCTGTCTAACCTGCTGCTGGCCCTTTGGCTGCTGCTGGGGGCGCGGCTGATGTATACCCATGCCTTGGCTACGGGTGATATCAATGAGACGCTGTTCTACTTCATGATGAATACGGCGCTGATGTCCATCGGCCTTGGCGTCTTCAACCTGATCCCTATCCCGCCGCTGGACGGCTCCAAAGTGCTGGCGGCGCTGCTGCCGGACCGGCAGTATATCTGGCTCATGCGCTATGAGCGCTTCGGTATGCTCATCATCATGGCGCTGGTGTGCTTCGGCGCCCTGTCCAACGTGCTGGACGGCGCCATCGGCTGGGTGTTCCAGCTATTCTGCCGCATTGTCGGCTTTTATTGAGGTAATCATCATTGGATAATCCCATTTTCAAACTGGAAAAAGTTGTACAGGCCAAGGGCAGTGAGCCTATGGAGGATTTTGAAGGCCCGCTGGACCTGATCCTGTTCCTGCTGAGTAAGAATAAAATCGAAATACAGGATATCCCCATCGCACTGATCCTGGATCAGTATCAGGAGTATCTGGAGCAGCGCAAGCAGATGGACTTGGAGGTGGCCAGCGAATTTGTCGCCATGGCTGCCCATCTGATGTACATCAAGACCCGTATGCTGCTGAATCTGGAGGATGAAGAGGCCCAGAGCGAGATGGACGCCCTCATCAAATCGCTGGAGGAACGGCAGCGGGGCGACGTGTACGCCCGTGTCAAGATATTGACCGCCCGCCTGGCCCCCATGGGGGAGTTTGGCCGGGACATCCTGACCCGTCCGCCGGAGGTAATGGAGCGGGGCAAAATATACGAGTACGACCAGCAGCCGGGTGATCTGATCATCGCTATGCAGGAGGTGTCGGACCGCCGGGGCCAGCTGGACGCTCAACCGGACCTGAAGCCCTTTGACGAGATCGTGCGGCGTGAGCCGTACTCCGTGGAGACCAAGGCGCGGGAGATATTCCATCGGCTCAAAACCGGCGGTATTACCCGTTTTTTGCTGTTGTTCCGGGGCAGCCGCAGCCGCAGCGAGATCGTGGCGACCTTTATGGCAGTGCTGGAGCTGTGCCGCAGCCGCATCATTCGGTTGGCCTCCGGCGTCAACGACTGCACTGTGGAGTGCGACGGCGATATGCCGGAGGATTGGCAGGGAGAGGTTTGAGGGAGGTAAGATATGGACACGCTTGAAATGAAGGAAGTGGAGGCGGCCATCGAGGGCATCCTCTTTGCCTCTGGCGAACCGGTGGCGGTGGACCGCATCTGCATGGCCATGGATATGGACCGCCCCACGGTGGAGCTGGTGCTGCAGAAGCTGACGGACTACTACGCCTACGAGCGCCGGGGCATGCGGCTTTTGAAGATGGAGGACAGCTATCAGCTGTGCTCCGCGCCGGAGTACGGCGACGTTATCCGCCGCGCCTTCGAGGTGCGCAAGCCCGCCAAGCTGAGTCAGCCCGCCCTGGAGGTGCTGACCATCATCGCCTACTACCAGCCCACCACGCGGGCTTATGTGGACCAGATCCGGGGCGTGGACAGCTCCTATACGGTGGGACTGCTGCTGGACCGGCATCTCATTGAGGAGTGCGGACGGCTTCAGGTGCCGGGACGACCCCGGCTGTACCGCACCACCCAGGCATTCCTGCGGGCTTTCCACCTGCGGTCGCTGGACGACCTGCCGGAGATGCCCGGCATGGAGGGCGATGGCCAGCTGCGTCTGGACGAGCGGGGCAACCTGCTGGAACTGCCGGAGGAATTCACGGAAGAGAACTGACCCATCGTGAAAGGAGGCGTTTGCCTTGGTGGGATGGATCATACTGGGCGTGATCGCGGCGCTGATCGTTGTGATCCTGTGTCTGCGGGTGGGCGCAACGGTCTGCTTCGGAGAGAAGCTGCAAGTCACGGCCCGGATCGGCCCGAAGACAATGCAGATCATTCCGGTGCCGGAAAAAAAACCTAAGAAGGCAAAGAATGCGCGGAAGCCTGCGGCAAAGGGTAATGAAACGCCAAAGGAAAAGAAAAAGCTGGATTTTCACCTGACCTTTGACGATGTCCGCGGTGCGCTGCGGGCAGTGTGGCAGTCTGCGCAGCGGACGCTGCGCCGCGTTGGGCGGCGGATACGCATCGACCCCATGGACGTGAGCATCGTACTGGGGGATGAGAACCCTGCCAATACGGCAGAGTGGTACGGCTGGGTCAATACTGCTGTCTGGACAGTGATGCCCCGGCTGGAGGAGTGGCTGCATATGCCGCACCCCTACGTCCATATGGCGATGGACTTCGATGCTATGGAGACCAAGGTTTCCGGCACCGTAGGCGTCAGTTTTCGGCTCGGCGACCTGTTGGCCATCGGTTTTGCGGCGGCGGGACCGCTGCTGCGGTTCGGCATTCCCTTCCTGAAGCGGCAGAAGGCCGTCAAGCGTGAGGAGGCCAAGGAACAGGCGGCTGCGGAAAAGAAAGCGGAGACTGCGCCTGACAAAGCAGCATAAGCAACGATAAGATTTACGATAAAGAAAGGAATACGACCATGGAAATGAACGAAAAGAAGAATGCCATTACGGCAGTCATGGAAGCCTCTATGGCAAAGATACGTGAAATGGTGGATTCCAACACCATCGTGGGCGAGCCTATCACCACGCCGGACGGCGTGACGCTGATCCCGGTGTCCCGGCTGAGCTTCGGCTTCGGCTGCGGCGGCGGTGACTACGGCAAGCAGGCCGACCAGATGGGCGCCGGCGCCGGGGCAGGCGTCCGGGTGGAACCCATGGCTTTCCTGGTGGTCAAGGACGGCGTGACCCGTATGCTGCCGGTGGCTGCCCCTGCAATTACCACCGTGGACCGGGCCATCGAACTGGTGCCCCAGGTGCTGGACCGGGTAGAGAGCTTCATCGACCGCAAAAAGGCGGAGAAGGAGTTTTCGGAATAAGCGAAATTTAGAAAGCTAAGGACAGACCGTCCCTGCATAGAGTGGTATCCGGGGTGATACCATGTGGAAAAAACTGTGCGGGGCGCTGCTGGCCCTGACGATGCTGCTGGCGCTGCTGCCCTGTCGGGCAGAGGCGGCGCAGTTGTCCGCGACGGCGGCGATTCTGATGGACGCCGACAGCGGGGAAGTATTATACGAAAAAGACACCGGGCGGCGTATGCGCATTGCCAGCACCACCAAGATCATGACGGCGCTGGTGGCGCTGGAACGCGCCCGGCTGACGGACACTGTCACCGTGACGAAAGACCACATGGTGGAGGGCTCCTCCATGTATCTCAAGCCGGGAGAGACGGTGACGGTGGAGGAGCTGCTGTACGGTCTGATGCTGTGCAGCGGCAACGACGCGGCGCTGGCGCTGGCGGACTGCTGCGGCGGTCTGGACACGTTTGTGCAGGCCATGAATGAAAAGGCAGCGGCCCTGGGGATGAAGGACACCTCCTTCGCCAATCCCAACGGCCTGGACGATGAGAAACACTATTCCACCGCCTATGACATGGCGCTGTTGGCGGCCTATGCGGCGCAGAACCCTACCTTCCGGCGCATCTGCTCCACCCGGACAGCCACCGTAGGCCGCAGGACCATGACCAATCACAATAAGCTGCTGGCCCAGATCGATGGCTGCATCGGCATGAAGACCGGCTATACCAAGGCGGCGGGCCGCACACTGGTGTCCTGTGCGGAGCGCCAGGGCCGCCGTCTGGTGGCGGTGACGCTGTGCGACGGCAACGACTGGGCTGACCACAAGGTACTGTACGACCTGGGCTTCGCTGCGGTGGAAGCGAAAGACACGGAGGATGCATCATGACGGAACGGCTGCAAAAACTCATCGCCCGCTCTGGGCTCTGTTCCCGCCGGGCGGCGGAGACACTGCTGACGGAGGGACGGGTAACGGTCAACGGCGCGCTGGCCCGATTGGGTGATAAAGCAGATTCGGAAACCGATGTCATCACAATAGATGGAAAGCGAATTACCTTTACAGAAAAAATGGCATATCTGATGCTCAATAAGCCCCGTGGATACGTGACCACCCTCAGCGATGAGCTGGGCCGCGCCACTGCTGCGGAGCTGGTGGCGGACTGCGGCGTGCGGGTATTTCCAGTGGGAAGGCTGGATAAGGACAGCGAGGGCTTGCTGCTGTTCACCAACGACGGGGCGCTGATGCAGGCCATGACTCATCCCAGGCATCAGGTGGACAAGGTATACGAGGTCACCGTCACTGGTGCTCTGGAGGGCGCGGCGGCACGGCTGGCAGCCGTGACCGACCTGGAAGGGGAGCCCATTATCCCCGCTCAGGTGGAGACGGTATGGCAGCGTGGCGGACAGGCCATGCTGCGGGTGACCATCCATCAGGGGAAAAACCGGCAGATTCGCCGTATGTGCGCCCAGGTAGGGCTGGAGGTCACGCGGCTGCGCCGCGTGGCGGAGAACAGCCTGATGCTGGGTGATCTGGAACCGGGAAAATGGCGGTATTTAACGGAGGCGGAGATATCCGCCCTAAAAGGAAGCGAGAGAATATGAAACAGAGCGTATTACATACGATACGCGCCAATATAGACGGTTTTTCCAAGGGACAGAAGCGAATTGCCGACTATATTCTGAACAATTATGACAAGGCGGCCTTTATGACTGCCGCCAAGCTGGGTCAGACGGCCCAGGTCAGTGAATCCACTGTGGTGCGATTTGCCGCCGAGCTTGGTTACAGCGGTTATCCCGCTATGCAGAAGGCATTGCAGGAGATCATCCGGGGCAAGCTGACCTCGGTGCAGCGTATTCAGGCGTCCCAGGACCAGATGACCGGCGACGATATTCTGGCCGCAGTGATGCAGCGGGATATGGACAGCATCCACAACGCCATCGAACAAGTGGACCGCGGCGAGTTCCAAAAGGTGGTCGAGCTGCTGCTGAACGCCCAGCACATCTACATTTTGGGTGTGCGCTCCAGCTCCTATCTGGCGGGCTATCTGAACTTCTATTTCCACCTGCTGTTCAAAAATGTCATCTATGTGCAGAATACGGCGGCGGGCGAGATATACGAGCAAATGATCCATATCGGCCCCGGCGACGTGATGGTGGGCATCAGCTTCCCGCGCTACTCCAACATGGGCATCCACGCCATCCAGTTGGCCCACGACCGTGGCGCGGACGTGGTAGCCATCACCGACAGTCAGCTGTCGCCCTTGTACCCTCTGGCCACGGCGGCGCTGCTGGTGCGGTGCGAGGCGTTGTCCTATGTAGACTCGCTGGCCGCGCCGATGAGCCTTATCAACGCATTGATCCTGGCCATCGGCCAGCGGAAGCGGGATGAGGCCGCCCAGGTATTTGCGGATATGGAGCAGGTGTGGTCCAAATACAGTATTTTTGGGAAAGCGGAAGATGAATAAGGTAACAGTGATTGGCGGCGGCGCCGCCGGTTTGATGGCGGCCATCGCCGCCGCGCAAAAGGGCGCGAAGGTCAGCCTCATAGAGCCCAACGAACGGCTGGGCAAAAAAATCAATATCACCGGAAAGGGCCGCTGCAACGTCACCAATGACACGGATCTGGAGGGGCTGATGGCTCATATTCCCCGCCATGGCCGGTTTCTTTACAGCGCCCTGTCCAGATTCGGCAGTCAGGATACGATGGCGTTTTTTGAGAGTTGCGGCGTGCCGCTGAAGGTGGAGCGGGGCGACCGGGTGTTTCCGGTGTCCGACAGCGCCTTTGACATTACGGACGCACTGAAGCGGCAGGTCAAGACGCTGGGTGTCCGCTGGCTCCATGACCGTGCCGCGTCGGTGGAGACGGCGGACGGTCGCGTGACGGCGGTGACAGGGGAGAAGGGAACCTACCCCGCCGACGCGGTGATCGTCGCCACCGGCGGCATGTCCTATCCCGGCACCGGCTCCACGGGAGACGGCTATCGGATCGCCGCCGCCCTGGGACATACTATCGTGGAGCCGCGCGGCTCTCTGGTGCCGCTGGTCAGCGATGACGACTGCTGCCGCCGTATGCAGGGCCTGAGTTTGAAAAACGTGGAACTGACCGCCTATAACCGTAAGAATAAGGCGGTGTTCCGGGAGTTTGGCGAGATGCTCTTTACCCACTTCGGCGTGTCCGGTCCGCTGGTGCTGTCGGCCAGCGCCCATCTGCGGGATTGGGAAAAGGAGCAGTACCGTCTCAGCATCGACCTGAAGCCGGCGCTGGATGAGCAGAAACTGGAAGGGCGCATCCTGCGGGATATCGGCGAGAGTCCCAACCGGGACGTGGAAAAGCTGCTGTGCGGCCTGGTGCCCCACAGTATGGCCCCGGTGATGACCCGGCGGCTGGGACTTCCGCCAACGTTGAAAGCCAATTCCCTGACCAAGGAGCAGCGCCGGGCGCTGATCCAGCTTTTGAAGAGCTTTACCGTCAGCGTCACCGGTGTACGCCCGGTGGCGGAGGCCATCGTCACCGCCGGCGGCGTGAAGGTCAGTGAGGTGAAGCCCAATACCATGGCGTCCAAGCTGGTGGAGGGACTGTATTTTGCCGGAGAGATATTGGACGTAGACGCCTATACCGGCGGATTCAATTTACAGATCGCGTGGGCGACCGGCCATCTGGCAGGCGTCTCCGCGGCAGAGCGGGAGTGAGCGGAAAATGGGAGACATTGCGGAAAAAATTTATTCCATCGCGGTGGACGGGCCCAGCGGTGCGGGAAAGAGCACGTTGGCAAAAGCGGTGGCAGCGGAGCTGCACATTTTATATGTGGACACCGGCGCCATCTACCGGACCATCGGCTGCTATGCCCGCCGCCGGGGAGTGGACGCCCGTGATACCCAGGCGGTCATCGCTCTGCTGCCCCAGGTGAAGATCGAGATGCGCTATGACGCGCAGGGCTTGCAGCATATGCTGCTGCAAGGCGAGGATGTGACGGAGGAGATCCGTCTGCCGGAGATGTCTCTGTATGCCTCGGCGGTGTCCGCTATCCCGGAGGTGCGGACCTTCCTGCTGGAGATGCAACGGGACTTTGCCCGAAAGAGCAGCGTCATCATGGACGGCCGGGATATCGGAACGGTGGTGCTGCCTTATGCGGACGTGAAGATATTCCTGCAAGCGGACGTAGAGGTCCGTGCCCGCCGCCGGGAGAAGGAATTACAGGAGCGGGGAACGCCCCGCCCCTTCCAGCAGGTGCTGGCAGAGATGAAGGAGCGGGACTATAACGACGCCCACCGCTCCGCCGCGCCCTTGCGGGCAGCAGAGGACGCCGTTGTGGTTGACACCAGTGATCTGGACTTCCAGCAGAGCAAGGAAGCGCTGCTGGCCATCATCCGAAAGAAGGTGGGCCTGTGAAAAACAAATTCTATACCCTCATGTGGAAGCTGATCCGGCCATTCGTTCTTCTGCTGCATCCGCTGGATGTTCAGGGCAGGGAAAACCTGCCGGACGAACCGGTGGTCATCTGCGCCAACCACTCCAGCGGGTGGGACCCTGTGCTGCTGGTGTGCGCGCTGGCCAGCGATTTTCCCCTGCGCATCATGGCAAAAGAGCAGCTGTTCAAAATACCCATCATCGGCGGTTTTATCCGCCGTATGGGAGCGTTCCCTGTGGACCGGGGCAACAGCGACATCAACGCAGTGAAGACCTCCATTAAAAGTCTGAAGGACGGCTTCAGTCTGCTGATCTTCCCGGAGGGCACCCGTGTGAAAAAGGGGCAGCATGTGCAGCCCAAGGGCGGCGTAGCCATGATCGCCATCCGTGCCGGGGTGAAGATGCTGCCGGTGTTCATCGGCACCACCAAGCGGCTGTTCCAGAAGATACCCTTCATTATCGGAAAGCCCTATGCCCCCGTATACACCGAGCGGAAGGGCACTGCTGAAGAGTATCAGCAGAACGCCGACGAGGTCATGCGCCAGGTCTATGAATTGGGCGGTGCCCAATGCGAGTGATCCAGGCGGAAAGCGCCGGATTTTGCTACGGCGTAGAGCGGGCGGTGAAGCTGGCGGAACAAACGGCCAGGGAAAGAGGCGGCTGCGTGATGCTGGGCAGCATCATCCATAACGCCCATGTGGTGCGTGAATTGGAGGCTTTGGGCGGCCGCAGCGTGAACAGCGTGGAGGAGGTCCGGCCCGGCGATACGGTCATCATCCGCTCTCACGGCGAGCGCAAGCAGGTTTTTGACCGTCTGACGGAACTGGGCGTCCAGTACGTGGATGCCACCTGTCCCAACGTGCGGCGTATCCAGCAGCTGGTGGCCCAAGCGGATGAGGAGGGGCGCATCCCCCTCATCATCGGCGAGGAGCATCATCCGGAGGTCATCGGCGTGGCCAGCTGGTCGCGGCGGTCTATGATATTTGAAACGCCGGAAAAGCTGCAAAAATGGCTGGATTCCGCCCCGGAAAATCGCCATTTGCCGCTGACCGCGGTGGCTCAGACCACCTGTATCCGGTCGCTTTGGGAAACTTCTTCAAAAATTTTGAAAAAAGAGTGTACAAACGCGAAATTATTTGATACAATATGTAATGCTACGCAAAGACGCCAATCGGAAGCGGCTGACCTGGCCGCCAAGGTCGACGTTATGGTCGTGGTCGGAGATCGTAAGAGTGCCAACACCCAACACTTGACAGAGATTTGCAGCGAGAGATGTCCCCAGGTCTACCAGATCGAAGGGGCCAGTGAACTTGAGCCAAACTTTCTTAAGGGATGTTCCGTGGCGGGGCTTACAGCCGGCGCGTCCACACCGGCGAGCATCATTAAGGAGGTAAACAAAACGATGAGCGAAGAAATCAAGAACACTGAAGCCATGGAAGAAAGCTTTGAGGAGCTGCTGGAAAAATCTTTTAAGACTTTAAATACAGGAGAGAAGGTAACCGGTATCGTAACGGCCATCGGCCCCACCGAGGTGCAGGTGGATCTGGGCTGCAAGCAGGCTGGCTATATTGCCATCGACGAGCTGTCCGCTGATCCCAACATCAAGCCCGAGGACGTGGTGAAGGTCGGCGACGAGATCGAGACTTACATCATCCGCGTCAATGATGTGGAAGGCTATGCCATGCTGTCCAAGAAGCGTCTGGACGCCGTGAAGGTGTGGGACGATATCGCAGAGGCCTGCGAGAACAAGACCACGCTGGAGGGCAAGGTCACCGAGGAGAACAAGGGCGGCATCGTCGTCAACGTCAAGGGCGTGCGCGTGTTCGTTCCCGCTTCCCAGTCCGGCCAGCCCCGCGGCGCTGAGCTGAGCGAGATGATCGGCAAGACCGTCTCCCTGCGCATCACCGAGGTCAACCGTGCCCGCCGCCGCGTGGTGGGTTCCATCCGTGCCGTGCAGTACGAGGCCCGTCAGGCCGCCCAGGCTGAGATCTGGAACAACATCGAAGTGGGCAAGCACTACAATGGCGTTGTCAAGTCCATGACCTCCTACGGCGTGTTCGTGGACATCGGCGGTGTGGACGGCATGGTCCATATCTCCGAGCTGAGCTGGAGCCGCATCAAGAACCCCTCCGAGGTCGTTTCCGTCGGCGATCCTCTGGATGTGTATGTCATCTCCTTCGATCCTGAGAAGCGCAAGATCTCTCTGGGCGTGAAGGACCACTCCTGCAACCCCTGGGATAAGTTCATGGAGACCTATAAGGTGGGCGACGTTGCCAACGTTCGCATCGTGAAGCTGATGGCCTTCGGTGCCTTTGCCGAGGTCGTTCCCGGTGTGGATGGCCTGATCCACATCTCCCAGATCGCTGACCGCCGCATCGAGAAGCCCGGTGACGTTCTGTCCGAGGGTCAGATGGTGGACGCTAAGATCACTGCTATCGACGAAGAGAAGCAGAAGATTTCTCTGTCCATCCGCGCTCTGCTGACCCCTGCTGCCGACGAGGCTGAGGACGAGGAGTAATTTCCACATAAAGCTCAAACGGCCACCCTTTCGGGTGGCCGTTTTTATATGTGTATTGCCCGTGCCGCGTGGCTGTTTTGCGCATATTGCGTGTCCCATGCCGCATATAGTGGAGGAAAGAACAGGGGGTGCGTTATATGGCAGCAGGAAAACGCGTGGGAAGCGGTAAACTCCCGCCTCCGCCCAGGCGCAAGGGAACGGGCGGCAGACCGCAGGGAAAGCGGCAGCAGGGGAGAAGCGGCGGCGCCCGCCGCATGACGCAGCTGCTGGTCAGTGCGGCCATTCTTATTGTGGTGATAACGGTGAAGTTCACCATGCCTGACGTGGCCCAGCAGTACAGCGGTACACTGCTGCACCTGATGGGGGAGGACACCGATTTTGCGGCGGCCTTTTCCGCCGCGGGCCGTGCCGTCGGCGGCGACGACCTGGCCCAGGCGGTCAATGACGCCTATGTGGCGGTGTTCGGCACAGACAACAAGGTGGCCGTCAGCCAGCAGACCGACCGCAACGCCGTGATCTACGGCGACGGCACCACGCCGGAGATCGTAAATATGCTACAGCAGGTGTTGGACTTCCGTTATCAAAAGCCGGTAGAGGGCACTGTTACCTCATGCTTCGGCTTTCGTGACCACCCGGTGGAGGGGAGTGAGCGGTTTCACTACGGCCTGGACATCGGCTGTGAGAAGGGAACCGTCATTCACGCCTTTGCGGATGGCACAGTGACGGCGGTGGCGGAGAGCACAGAACTGGGAAAATACCTGATCCTGACACACGAGGACGGCTATACCACCCTGTATGCCCATTGCAGCCGGGTCAACGCCTCCTCTGGCCAGTCGGTGCGGATGGGTGACCCCATCGCAGAGGTAGGGGATACCGGAGACGCCACCGGTTACCACCTGCATTTTGAGCTGCACCAGAACAACATCTATCTCAATCCCATTTACTATGTCTCATAAAAACCCGGCAGCCGTTCATATTTCTCCCACAGCGCCGCTGCTGCTGGCGGTATTTGTGATGCTCTCCTCACCGCTGCTGCTCTCGGCGCTGTTGTCGGCGGCGATCCTTCACGAATTGGGACACTATTGGATGCTGCGCAGGCTCCGTGCCCGCGTGACAGCTATTCACATCACAGCGCTGGGGGCGGAGATGCAGGTGCGGGGAAATCTCTCCTACGGCGGCGAGCTGCTGTCGGCAGCGGCGGGACCAGCCGTCAATCTGCTGCTGGCGCTGCTGCTGGGCTTTGGCGGGCGGCTGTGGGACGTACTGTATCTTTTCTCAGGTGCGCAGCTGGTGCTTGGGGTGTTCAATCTGCTGCCCATCCAGCCCTTGGATGGCGGCAGTATCCTGTGGAATCTGGCCGCCTGGCTGACAGAGCCCTACACCGCCGACCGGGTGGCAGGCGTGGTGGGCTTTGGTGTGGCAGCGCTGCTGACGCTGGCGGCGGTGGCGGCATTGTGGCTGGGTGGAAGTCCCTTTCTGCTGCTGGCAGCCAGTGGGCTGCTCTGGTACACGCTGCGACAAATAGGGGTTGCCAAACCGGCACAAAACAGGTAAAATAAGATGATATTCTGATATACAACAGGAGAACAACTGTGGATAAAATGCTGGAACGCATCCTGCCACGGGTGCAGAAGCCTGCCCGCTACGTGGGCGGCGAATATAACGCGGTGATCAAAGATAAGGCGGCGGTGGATACCCGCATTGCCTTCTGCTTCCCGGATACCTATGAGATCGGCATGTCCAATCTGGGTATGCGCATCCTCTATGGCGTCATGAACAAAATGGACGGCGTGTGGTGCGAGCGCGTCTTTGCCCCGTGGGGCGACATGGAGGAGGAGATGCGCAAGGCGGACATGCCGCTTTTCGCGCTGGAATCCGGCGACCCCATCACCAATTTTGATATCGTGGCCTTTTCTGTGGGCTATGAGATGGCCTTTACCGCCATTCTCAATATGCTGGACCTGGCCAAGATACCTCTGCGCAGCGCCCAGCGTGACGGCCTGACCCCGCTGGTGATCGCCGGCGGCACCGCCATGTACAACGCCGAGCCTATCGCCGATTTCATCGATCTGGTAAGCTTGGGCGAGGGTGAGGATATCACCGTGGAGCTGGTGGAGCTGCACCGCAAGGCTCGGCGCGAGGGCTGGAGCAAGGCGGAATTTCTCCGTGCCGCCGCCCAGCTGGACGGCATTTACGTCCCCAGCCTGTATGATATCTCCTATCACGATGACGGCACGGTAAGCGCCATCACGCCCCGTGACGGCGCACCCGCTGTGGTAACGAAGCGCATCGTCCACGACATGAACAAGGCGTATTTCCCGGTAAATACCATCGTTCCCAGCACCGAGATCGTGCAGGACCGGGTGATGCTGGAGCTGTTCCGGGGCTGCATCCGTGGCTGCCGCTTTTGTCAGGCGGGGTATGTATACCGTCCTGTCCGCAACCGCAGCCGCGACCTGTGCGCCCAGTACTGTCTGGATTCCTGCAATGACTCCGGCTATCAGGAGGTCACGCTGTCCTCTCTCAGCACCAGCGACTATCCGCCGCTGACGGAGCTGTGCGACCAGCTGGAGCCCTTCTGTGAGAGCCGCCATGTGAACCTGTCCCTGCCCAGTCTGCGGGCGGACAACTTCTCCATGGCGCTGATGCAACGGCTGGCGAAGGGCCGCAAGACCGGCCTGACCTTCGCCCCGGAGGCAGGTACCCAGCGACTGCGGGACGTCATCAATAAGAACGTGACGCTGGAAGCGCTGTTGAATTCCTGCCACACCGCCTTTGCCGGCGGCTACAACGCGGTGAAGCTGTACTTCATGCTGGGCCTGCCCACCGAGACGGACGAGGACGTGCTGGGCATCGCCGATGTGGCCGCCCGCGTCATGCACGCCTGGAGGGAGAGCGCCCCCAACAAGCAGCGGGGCGTCCGCATCACCGTGTCCACCTCCTATTTTGTTCCCAAGCCCCACACGGCTTTCCAGTGGGAGCCTCAGATCACTCGCGAGGAATACGAGCGCCGTGTGCAGCTGCTGCGGGAGAACATGACCACCAAGACCGTTACCTACAACTGGCACGACGGACAGACCTCATTCATCGAGGCGGTGCTGGCCCGTGGCGACCGGAGATTGGGAAATGTATTGGAAACCGTATGGCGTAAAGGCGGACACCTTGACGCTTGGGAGGAGTATTTTTCACTGGAACGCTGGCAGGAAGCCTTTGCCGAGTGCGGCGTTGACCCGGCGTTTTACGCCTATCGCCGCCGGGAAAAGGATGAGATCATGCCTTGGGATATGATCTCCAGCGGCGTGACAAGGGAGTATCTGTGGCGTGAGCACGAAAACGCTGTGGCGGGCGTTACCACGCCGGACTGCCGCACCCGGTGCAACGGCTGCGGCGCCAACAAGCTGGTAGGGGGGAAGTGCGATGTCTAAGCTGAGACTGCTGTTTGTCAAGGAGGCGCAGGCGTCCTATATCTCCCATCTTGATCTGATGCGCACCTTCCAGCGGTGTTTTCCCCGCACGGAGCTGGAGATCAAGCACACCCAGGGGTATCATCCCCATCCTATTATCTCCATCGTCCTGCCGTTGCCGGTGGGGCAGAGCAGCGAGTGTGAGCTGCTGGATTTCGAGGTGACGCAGGCCAGCGACGGCAGCGGCATTGCCGAGAAGCTGAACACCGGCATGCCCACAGGTATCCGTGTGCTGGACTGCTACGAGGCGAAGCGCCCCATCCGTGAGCTGGACAGCCTGCAAGCAGACGTGACGCTGGAATATGACGCCGGAGTACCGGAGAATGTGGCGGAACAGCTGCGTGAGCTGCTGGCCCGGGACACGCTGGTGATCCAGAAGCGCACCAAGCGCAAGGAGCTGGCGGACGTGGACATCGCGCCCATGATCCGAAAAGCAGATGTGACAGCGGATGACCATAACGTGTTCATTGACCTGACCGTTCAGGCCCAGAACCCCGGCCTGAACCCCCAATTGATCGAAAAAGCTATCGCGGCCTATCTTCCCGCGCTGACGCCGGACTTCGTTCGTGTGCGCCGCCGCCGGATTTTGGACGCGAACGGGCAGGATTTTCGATGATTTTTCCGCAAAAGGGAAAATAATGCTTGCATTTACCGAATTTGTATGGTATCCTATCATGGCGTGAAAAGGGCGGTCCTCTGTCGCCGGTGCGAGAGCACCCTTGTTATGGCGTTATGAACACCTATAAATACAGGAGGAAAAATCCATGGATCTCATCAAAGCATTGAACGAAAAGCAGCTGAAGGAAGTGCCTCAGGTGCAGGTGGGCGATACCGTCCGTGTGCACGTGAAGGTCAAGGAAGGCTCCCGCGAGCGTATCCAGGTTTTCGAGGGTACTGTCATTGCCAAGAAGCATGGCGGCATCGAGGAGACCATCACCGTCCGCCGTATCTCCTACGGTGTGGGCGTGGAGAAGGTGTTCCCCGTACATTCTCCCTCTATCCAGACCATCGAGACCGTGCGTCACGGTTTCGTGCGCCGCGCCAAGCTGTACTATCTGCGTGACCGCGTCGGCAAGGCCGCCAAGATCCGCGAGAAGCTGTAAGCGAATTCGATCCAAGAAAAGCCGCCTGCTTATGCGGGCGGTTTTTTCCTTTTCTTTTCACGAAAACTGTGATATAATCAGATAAATTATCAGTTTGATATGGAATATTTTAGAGATTGCGAGGTGACACGCCATGCAGATAGAAGGACTGAGCTGGTTTCCCGGCCATATGACGAAAACCAAGCGTATGATCGTGGCCGAGATCAAGAATGTGGACGCGGTGTGCGAGATATTGGATGCCCGTATCCCGTTGTCCAGCCGCAATCCCGACGTGGACGAAATGACGGCGGGCAAGCCCCGGCTGGTGGTGCTGAACCGCGTGGATCAGGCTGACCCCAGAGAGACGAAGCGCTGGGCCGCCTATTTCCGGGGAAAAGGCTACGCGGTGCTGGAGGCCAACGCCAAGGGCGGTGTGGGCACGGCGCAGTTTGCCGCCGCTGTTCGCGAGCTTTTGAAGGAAAAGCTGGCTGCCTACGCCGAAAAGGGACAGGTGGGCCGCACCGTCCGGGTGATGGTGCTGGGCATCCCCAACGTGGGCAAATCCACCTTTATCAATAAGGTGGCCCACCGCAAGACCGCCAAGGCGGAGGACCGCCCCGGCGTGACCCGCTCCAAGCAGTGGGTGCCGGTGGACCGGACGCTGGAGCTGCTGGATACTCCCGGCATTCTGTGGCCTAAGTTTGACGACGTGGAGGTTGGCAAGCGCCTTGCCTTTACAGGGTCCATCAAGGATGTCGTGATGGATATTGAGGAATTGGCCTGCTATCTCATGGAGTATCTGGGCCAGCACTATGCCGATATCCTCACCGAGAGGTATAAGATCGACGTGGAGGAGGGCGACATGGGCTACGACCTGCTGACCAAGGCGGGCCGTAAGCGGGGCTTCCTGATGCGGGGCGCGGAGGTGGATACCGAGCGCATGGCCCGTATCCTGCTGGACGAGTTCCGGGGCGGCAAGCTGGGCCGCTTCACGCTGGAAACGGTGGAGGAGGTGCAGGGATGAACTGCCCAAATTGCGGAAAAGAGATGGAGCGGGGAAAGGTCATCACGTCCCATAGCCGGGGCCTGTTTTTTCTGCCGCCCGGCGGCGATATCGATGCCCTGTTCCTGACCAGGAAGTACATCACCCGGCAGAACGGCATCGTGCTGGACGGTCCCTATAATACCGATTTCCCCAATGAATCCAGCTTTTCCGCCTGCGTCTGCCGGGACTGCCGCAAGATCATGCTGACCTATTGAGAGGAGCGCTTATGGAGCTTTGGACATACGAACAGGAGGCCTGGGCACAGGGCTGCGAGACGGTCTGCGGTGTGGACGAGGCCGGGGCGGGCCCGTTGATGGGGCCTGTATACGCGGCGGCGGTGATTTTGCCCCGTGAGTGCGTCATCGAGGGCCTGAACGACTCCAAAAAACTGACGGAGAAGAAGCGGGAAGCCCTGTACGGCGTCATCACAGAAACGGCGCTGGCCTGGTCGGTAGCCAGCGTCAGCGCCGCGGAGATTGACGAAACGGACATTCTCTCCGCCCGCATGCAGGCCATGCAGCTTGCCATTGACGGCCTGTCCCTGAAGCCGGACGTGGCGCTGATCGACGGCAACCGGGATCACGGGAAGTGTGCCGCCATCACCACGCCTCACCGCTGTATCGTAGGCGGAGACGGCCATTCCGCCTCCATCGCTGCGGCGTCCATCTTGGCTAAAGTCAGCCGTGACCGCTATGTGACCGACGTGCTGGACAGGGAATACCCCCAGTACCAGTTTGCCAAGCATAAAGGCTATGGGACGAAGCTGCATTACGCCATGCTGGATGAATACGGCCCCTGTCCGGAGCACCGCATGACTTTCCTGAAAAAGTGGGAGGCCAGACGATGAGCCGGGCCGAGGGTATGCAGGGCGAGGCGCTGGTGGCCCACTATCTGCGAGAGCGCGGTTATCGGCTGGCAGCCCACGGTTACCGCAGCCGCTACGGCGAGATCGACCTGATCGCGTGGGACGGGGACGTGCTGTGCTTTGTGGAAGTCAAGACCCGCACCAATCTGGACATGGCCCTGCCACGGGAGTATGTGACGTATCAGAAGCAGAACAAGCTGCGCAAGACCGCCATGATGTATCTGACGGAGAAGCGGTTGGACTGTCCCGCCCGGTTCGATGTGGCAGAGGTCTACGCCGAGCACGGCTTTGACGAAGCCCGCATAGAATATCTGGAAAACGCTTTTCAATAAGGAGAACGCTATGATACCGTATTTTGACGCTCACTGCGATACCATTTACCGCTGTCTGGAGACCGGCGAGACTTCCGCGCTGGAGTATGGCGAGGATCGGGAGGAGCAGCGCCGTTATTACGCCGCGTCCACCCATCTGCGAAAAAACGGCGGCCATATCGATCTGGAACGGGGGCTGAGGTTCCGGCGCTGCGCCCAGTTTTTCGCATTGTTCCACGACGCGGCGGAGGCTCCGGCTGACGGCATGTGGGCGCAATGTCAACGGATGCACGATTTCTTCCTGCGGGAGATGGCGGATAACGCCGATATCACCTGCCACTGCCGCACCGGTAGGGAAGTGGACACCGCAGTGGCGGAGGGTAAGGTGGCCGCGCTGCTGAGCATCGAGGGCGCCGACCTGATCGACTGCGACGTACATAAGATCGAAACGGTGTCCGGTTGGGGCGTGCGGCTGCTGAACCCGGTATGGAACCGTGCCAATGTGCTGTCCGGCACCAATGCCGAGGAACCGGAGCGGGGACTGTCCGCCGAAGGCCGGGACTTTATTCACGTGCTGGAGGAGCACGAGATCTATCCCGACGTGTCCCACCTGTCCGACGCTGGCTTCTGGGATCTTGTCCGCATGGCGAAGCGACCCATCGTGGCGTCCCACTCTAACGCACGGGCCGTCTGTCCCCACCGCCGCAACCTGACGGACGACCAGTTCCGGGCCATCCACGATCTAGGCGGCGTGGTGGGCCTGAACCTGTATCTGGATTTTGTGGGTGAGCCCACCATGGACGCGCTGGTGGCCCATGTGGAGCATTTTCTGGCGCTGGGCGGTGAGAAAACACTGTGTCTTGGCGGCGATCTGGATGGCTGCGAGTCTCTGGCCGCCGGTATGAACGGCATGCAGGATGTGCCGAAGCTGTACGACGCGCTGAAAGCCCGCGGCTATGGCGAAGAGCTGCTGGAGGACATCTTCTGGAACAACCTGCACCGTTTGATCTGATGCAAAGGAGCGATTTATGACACTATACGCATTGGGCGACCTGCACCTGTCGCTGAACTCGGACAAGTCCATGGATATTTTCGGCGACGGCTGGCACGATTACGTGAACCGTATCCGGGAGGGCTTTGCCCCGCTCCGTGACGACGATGTGACCGTTCTGTGCGGTGACCTCAGCTGGGGCATGAGTCTGGAGGAATCCCTGTTGGATTTCCAATTCATCAACGCCCTGCCGGGGAAGAAGATTCTTTTGAAAGGCAACCACGACTACTGGTGGAACACCGCCGCGAAAATGAAGCGGTTCTTTGCTGAAAACGGGCTGGATACCATGGAAATACTCCATAATAACTGCCTTTTTTACGGCGATATCGCCCTGTGCGGCACCCGTGGCTGGTTCTACGAGCTGGACAATCAGGGCACTCATGATGAAAAGGTCCTCCTGCGGGAGATCGGCCGTCTGGAAACGTCGCTGAAAGCGGCAGGAGAGCGGGAGAAGCTGTGCTTTCTCCACTATCCGCCCATCTATCAGGGCTACGAGTGTCCGGAGATCCTGCGGCTGCTGCGGGAATACGAGGTAAAGGCCTGTTATTACGGCCATCTCCACGGCGCTTCCCATCGTCGAGCCATCGAGGGAGCGCGCAGCGGCACCCTGTTTTCACTGGTGGCCGGTGATTTTCTGGGGTTTGTCCCTAAAAAAATTTGCGAATAATGCA
>CAKTMW010000026.1 GCA_934574095.1 uncultured Oscillospiraceae bacterium
TTCTTATCCAGATAGGAACCGTAGGTGATCATGGCGCCCATGCCCAGAGACAGAGAGAAGAACATCTGACCACCGGCGGTGGAAAGGACTTCAAAGAAGCTGGGGGCTTTCTCAATGACACCGTTGGCGACAGCCCAGCCGGGAACGAACATGTACTTCAGGCCGTCCACAGCGCCGGGCAGGGTGCAGGCGCGGATGATGCAGATGATCAGGGCCACGAACAGGCAGGGCATACCAACGGAGCAGACCTTCTCGATACCGCCGCCGATGCCGCCCATAACGATGATCATGGTCAGGGCCACGAAGATCAGACCGTAGATAATGGCCTCAGCAGGGTTGCCCATGAAGTTGCCGAAGATCTCGGCGCCGGTCAGACCATTGGAGCCGAAGCCGGCGCCGAACAGGTCGCCCACGTTCAGGACGGTGTACTTGATGCAGTAGCCGCCCAGCGCGCAGTAGAAGAACAGGATGAAGAACGCGGACAGGATGCCCAGCCAGCCCATCCAGCTGAACTTCTTGCTGAGCACCTTGTAAGCGCCCACAGCGCCCTGACCGGTCTTACGGCCCAGCGCCAGCTCGCCCACCATGACGATGAAGCCGCAGCAGACCGCCAGGATCAGGTAGATGATAAGGAACGTGAAGCCGCCGCAGGCACCCATCTTATTGGGGAAGCCCCAGATGTTGCCCAGACCGACCGCCGAACCGACAGCAGCCATCAGGAATCCAAAATTGGATCCAAAGCCTTTTCTTTCTTCCATTGTTTTCTCTCCTTATTTTTATTCGCTCCCCTGTTGGGAAACGTGAGCCGCCTCCTGACCATACCTTCGGAAACGACCGCCCGAAAAAAGCGGGTGCTCTTATCAGGTTATAAAAAGTATACAGGATTTCACCTGCTGCCGCAATTAGGAATATTTATAAAATTTTAACGTTATAATCTACTATTTTAACAATTTGTTAACGTATGTATAGATGTTCTTACCATCACTTTTTGTACGCAAAGCATCACGTAATCCACCTGTTTTAGCAAATTCTATTTACTATTTTCCTTCCGATTTTTCTTTTTCTTCTTGTGAAACTCTTTTGCTTGCGTTAAGTTCTTAACGTCCGCGTGTTAAGAACGCATTAACGTTCCATCCCCCCGTAAACAAGAAGAAGCCCGGCGGACGGAACGCAACATTCCCGCCCGCCGGGCTTCTTCACTTTCTTATTGGCCGCCCTTTACTCTGGCCGCAATGCAGCAGAGCAAAAACACCGCCAGGTCCACCAGCACCACCGAAGCGCCCACCGGCGTACCCAGCAGATAGGAGGCTGTCAGTCCCACGCAGAAGGAGCCGACGCTGATGCATCCGGAACAGATCACCACGCCCCGGAAGCTTTTCAGCACCCGCATGGCGCTCAGCGCCGGGAAGATCACCAGACTGGAGATCAGCATGGCCCCCATCATCCGCATGCCCAGCACGATGGTCAGGGCCGTCAGCACGCTCAACAGCGTGTTGTACAGCCCTACCTTCACGCCGGTGGCGCGGGAGAAGCTCTCGTCAAAGGTGATGGCGAACAGCCGGTGGTAGAACAGCACAAACAGCGCCAGCACGGCGACGCTCAATCCCACGCTCAGCGCCACATCAGCGCGGTCCATGGCCAGAATGGAGCCGAACATATAGCTGTCCACATCGGTGGTCATGCCGGTGGTCAGGGACGTGACGATCACGCCCACCGCCAGCGCCGAAGCGGAGGTCACGGCAATGGCGGCGTCCGCGCCCATACGACTGCGCTCGGTCATACGGAGGAGCAGCAGCGCCGCCACGATCACCACCGGAATGGACACCGGCAGCGGCGCCCAGCCGCAGGCCACCGCCACCGCCAGCGCGCCGAAGGACACGTGGCTCAGGCCGTCGCCAATCATGGAATACCGCTTCAGCACCAGCGGCACGCCCAGCAGCGCCGCGCACAGGGACACCAGAATGCCCACCACGAAGGCCCGCAGAATGAACGGGTACGTAAACATCTCCAGCAGCAGACTCATTCCCCGTCACCTCCCAACTTTTTGCCATAGGGCGAGGCGGCGAAATCCGCTGCCGCGCCGAACCACCAGCCCTTCCGTCCCGCGTGGAGAATGTGGGTGGCGTATTTCAGGCCGTTTTGCAGGTCGTGGGTCACCATGACGATGGCGATGCCCTCGGTGCGGTTCAGATGTTCCAGCGTGCGATACATGTCGTGAGCCGCTTCCGGGTCAAGGCCCGTCACCGGCTCGTCCAGGATCAGCAGCTCTCCGGCGGCGCACAACGCGCGGGACAGCAGCACCCGCTGCTGCTGTCCGCCGGACAGCTCCCGGTAGCAGCGATCCTTCAGCTCCAGCACACCCAGTTTGCCCATGTTCATCAGGGCCTTGGACTTCTCGGCGGCGGTGTAGAAGAACCGGCCCCGGCGGGCGCTCAAAAAGCCCGACAGCACCACCTCATACACGGTGGCGGGAAAGTCCCGCTGGGCACGGGTCTGCTGGGGCAGATAGCCGATAGCCCCGGCCTTCAGGGACTTGTCCACTGTGATGCGGCCCTCCATGGGCTTCAGAAGTCCCAGCAGCACCTTCAGCAGCGTGGACTTGCCGCTGCCGTTCTCGCCCACCACGCACAGATAGTCGCCGCCGCGCACCTGAAAGGTCAGGTGGCGGCTCAGCGCCTTGCCCTCGTAGCCCAGCGCCACGTCACGGCAGTCGATCAGTAATTTCTTTTCCTCCATCAGGCCAAACCCTCCTTCAGCGCCTCCACGTTTTCCCACATGAGGCTGAGATAGGTGGCGCCTGCCTCCATGTTCTGCCGCGACACCGTCTGGCAGGACTGGAAGGTCAGCACCTTCGCGCCGGTGGTCTCGGCAATGGCCTGCGCCACCTTCTGGCTGCTTAATTCAATGGTATATACCACGGGGATATGCTCCTCCTCCACCTTATCAATGAGGTATTTCAGCGTGGCGAGAGACGGCTCCGTGTCACTGGCACAGCCGTGAAAGGCCGCCCGGTAGTCCAGAGCGTACTCCTTACAGAAATACAGCAGCGGGAACCGGTCGCCGAACACCAGCAGCCGCCGCTGTCCCGCCGCCACCGTGCCCCGGAAGGCTTCGTCCAGCTGATCCAGCTGGACCAGATAGTCCGTCAGCCGGGACTGATAGTCCTCCTGATGGGCGGGATCAGCCCGGCACAGCGCGTCGCAGATGGCCTGACACAGCGTCTTGGCCAGCACCGGGGACGTCCACACGTGCTCATCGTATTCGACCTCGTCGCTGTCATGATCCTCGTGGTCATGGTCATTGTCGTCGTGACTGCCCTCCATGCCCTCGGCCCATTCCTCCGCCAGCGCCGACACCTGGGGCATCAGCGGCAGCGTCACGGCGATGTTCTCTCCGGCGGCGGACAGAATGTCCTCCACCCACGATTCGCTCTCGCCGCCGTTATAGAGGAACACGTCCGCTTCCGACAGCGTGATGACGTCCAGCGGCGTAGGCTCAAAGCTGTGGGTCTCCTTTCCGGCGGCCACCAGCAGCGTCACGTCCACGCCGTCGCCGCCGATCTGCCGGGCGAAGTCGTAGTAGGGGAACACGGTGCATACCACCTGCAATTTGCCGTCGTCCGCCTTTTGCCGTAGGCCGCAGCCTACGAGGGAGACCGTCAGCACCAGCGCCAGCAGTAACGCGAAAAGCCGCTTCATACGCTTTCCTCCCTGCCGCAGCTCTCGCACAGACCGTAAAACAGCGTCCGCCGCGGGTCGATGCGGAAGTGGTGCTCCCGCTCCAGATGCTGGTACAGCTCTCCCAGATGGGAGCAGTCCAGATGTCGGATGCAGCCGCATTTTTCGCATTTCAGCAGAAAGCAGCTGCCCTCCTCGTGGCCGCAGTATTGATAGTAAGCGCCCTGATCTGTGACGGCCTTGTGGACAAGCCCCTGCTGGGCCAGACGCTCCAGCTGCCGGTACACGGTGGTCAGGCCGATGGTCTGGCCCTCCCGGTGCAGCTGCTCCGTCAGCTCCGCGGCGGTGGCGCAGCCCTCTGGACTGGCCTTGACGCCCTCCAGCACCGCCCGCTGCTGCCGGGTCATATAGGTAACGGACATGTGTCCCACCTCCAATTTAAAAATGAAAACCATTTTCAAATTATAGCAGAGTTTACCGGTTTGTCAACGAAAAGATGCGGGACCGGATGAACATCCCCGTCCCGCATCTCTTTACTACGCCGCCCCGCGGCGGCACCTATCAGTTTTCACGCTCCGCCGGCGTTTCCGCTGTCATTCTGGCCTCCGCCCAGTCGCTGAGCTGCTCCAGGATGGGCAGCAGGGCACGGCAGTCGTCGGTGGGGCTGTACTCCACCCGCACCGGCACCTCCGGATATACGGTGCGGACCACCAGACCGTCGCGCTCCAGCTCCCGCAGGGAGGTGGCCAGCACGGTGTTGCTGATGCCGTCCAGCTTGGTCCGCAGGGCGTTATACCGCAGGGCTCCGGCGTTGGTCAGGGCGCAAACGATCTGCACCTTCCACTTGCCGCCGATGACGCTCATGGCGTAGTGCAGCGGGCATTTCTCCATACAGGGACAATCGTAGTGGGACATGGTAAGCTCCTCCTGACCTTGTTCTAAAAATCTGCGCTCTTGCGTTTTCCGGACTTCGTGCTATGATGGTATTATAGCAAGTAAGAAAAGAGGAGTAAATAGCAAATGAACATTTATCTTCAGGGGCTGACCATGGGGCTTGCCTACGTGGCCCCCATCGGATTGCAGAACCTGTTCGTTATCAACAGCGCCCTGACCCAGAAGCGGGGACGGGTGTATCTGACGGCGCTGATCGTCATCTTCTGGGATATTTCGCTGGGGCTTTCCTGCTTTTTGGGGGCCGGTGCGCTGATCCAGGCGCTGCCGTGGCTGCAAAAGGTGATCCTGGGGCTGGGCTGCCTGATCGTTATCTGGATCGGCATCGGGCTTCTGCGCTCCAAGGCCAGCCTTGAGGGCGGCCGGGACGTGAATGTGCCCGTCTGGAAGCTGATCTCCAGCGCCTTCGTGGTGACGTGGCTGAACCCCCAGGCCATCATCGACGGCACCATGATGCTGGGCGCGTTCCGGGCCAGCATCCCCGCCGGAACGGACGTATTTTTCATCTGCGGCTTTGCCAGCGCGTCGGTGATCTGGTTCCTGACGCTGTCCACCGTGGTATCGCTGCTGGGCAGCAAATTCAATGAAAAGGTGCTGAACATCATCAACAAGGTCTGCGGCGCGGTCATCATCTTCTACGGCTGCAAGCTGGCGTGGAGCTTCATTCAGCTGATGGGCTGGGTAAGCTGAGAAAATTTTGAGTATTTTGACGAAATAAATGCTGAAAGTTCTTGCATATTTCCTAAATCGTGGTATGATATGCCATACGTCCCGCCTCTGTGCGGCCATCAGAAAGTGAGGAATGAGACATGACATATCAAGAAATCCTGGATCGCTCCCGCGATCAAATCGGACCTTTCTGCAAATCCTGCAAGATCTGCAACGGCATGGCCTGCAAGAACACCGTCCCCGGCCCCGGTGCCAAGGGACTGGGCACCGGGTTTATCCGCAACTACCAGAAATGGCAGGAGCTGTGCGTCAACATGGACACCATCTGTGAGAACGGCCCGGCGGACACCACCTTTGATTTCTTCGGTCATCAGCTGACCATCCCCGTGATGGCCGGTCCCGTGGGCGCTATGCAGCTGCACTACGGCGACAAGTACGACGACCTGACCTATAACGACCTGCTGGTCACCGCCTGCGCCAAGGCGGGCATCCTGGCCTTTACCGGCGACGGCACCAACTCCGCCGTCATGGAGGGCGCGGTGCGGGCCATCGGCGAAAACCACGGCGCGGGCGTCACCACCATCAAGCCCTGGAACCAGGAGCTGGTGATGCAGAAGATGGACATGGCCAAAAAGTGCGGCGCGTGGGCCATCGCCATGGATATTGACGGCGCGGGCCTGCCCTTCCTGAAGAACCTGACGCCACCTGCCGGAAGCAAGACGGTGGAGCAGCTGAAGGAGATCGCCGACTACGCAGGCGTACCCTTCATCCTGAAGGGCATCATGACCGTCAAGGGCGCGGAGAAGGCCGTAAAGGCCGGCGCCAAGGCCATCATCGTGTCCAACCACGGCGGCCGTGTGCTGGACCAGTGCCCCGCCACGGCGGAGGTGCTGCCGGAGATCGTGGACGCCGTCGGCAAGGACGTGATGGTGCTGGTGGACGGCGGCATCCGTACTGGTATGGACGTGTTCAAGGCCCTGGCGCTGGGCGCGAAGGGCGTGCTGATCGCCCGGCCCTTTGTCAACATGGTATACGGCGGCGGCGAGGAAGGCCCCGCCGTGCTGGTGGAAAAGCTGAAGGCCGAGCTGGCCGACACCATGCTGATGTGCGGCGCGCACAAGCTCAGCGAGATCGACCGGAGCATGGTGCGATAATCGAAACCGACATAAAAACCAGTCCCACCCCAAGGGGTGGGACTGGTTTTTGTTATGCAAACGCCCAGGAGCAGGGATGGAAAGCACGTCCGGCTAAGGAACGTAGCCCCGCCCCCGGAGCATACTGCCGCTGTTTACACCGATGCGTCCATTTTACCGCAGACCGACGGCCATCTCATAGATGGCCTGCAAGTCATACACGTCCACAGTCTTATCGCCGTTTACGTCCATGGCGTTCCACTGGGCGCTGTTCTCTTCCACCGCGTTTTCGCCCTGCTTCTGGCCGGTCAGGTATTCATAGGCAAAGGCCACATCCTGAATATCCACCTTTCCGCTGCCGGTGGGATTGCCGGGCAGCAGGGGCGTGGCCGGAGCATCTGTCTCGAAGTGGAAATTCGTATCCAATTTAATCAATGGATCACCCTCAATAGGCCATCCGCGGGCGACCTTCTCCCATTCTGTTTCCGTTCCCTTATAATACACATCCTTCAAATTCTCACAGCCTAAAAACGCCGCCTCTTCAATATGAGTTATTGTTTTCGGGAATCCCACATACGCCATAGCAGTACAGCCGAAAAAGGCGTGATTCGCTATATACCATGTCCCCTCCGGAATAACAATACTACCCAGGCCGGTACATCCAGAAAACGCTTCGCTATATATCCTTCTAAGCGAATTTGGAAGCGTCACGCGGGCCAGACTGGTGCAGTTATAAAATGTCTCCGCCTCAATATTTTCAATGCCCTCCGGAATGGCGATGCTGGTCAAATTAGTACAGCCTTTGAACGCGCTTTCATAGATTGTGGTCAATGTTTTGGGCAGAATAACCGTACGCACAGCGCTATTCATAAAAGTCAGCTTTGGAATCACTGTCATTCCTTCGGGAATCGTGATATCCGTCAACTGGCTATCCGCAAACGCCTCACGCCAATAGATACTCGTTACGCTTGCGGGCAGGCTGTAACTGCCGGTTTTTGCCGGAGCGCAGCGGATCAGCTGCTTCATCTCTTTATCAAACAGCACATTGTCTACTGCGGTATAGCTTTGGTTGTCCTTGTTCACCGTGATCGTTGCCAATGCGCTACAATCTGCAAAAGGTACCCGCACAAAAGAACCATAGCCTCCGAACGTCTCAAAAAGGGAAGTCACATTTTTCCCAATATAAATGGAGCGCAGCTTAGAGCAGCCTTCCACAACATTGAGGCCGATTTTGACCACGCTGTCGGGAATCACAAGTTCCGTCAGATTCGGACACTGACCAAACGCCATTTCTCCGATTTCCGTCACACCGTTGGGAATGTTGATGGTCTGGATCGCAGACTGGTCAAACGCGTAACTGCCAATAGACGTCACTGTGCTGGGGATTTTGATGCTGGTCAAGCTTTCACAGCTGGAAAAGGCATTCTCTCCAATTTCCGGCAGCCCCTCACGCAGGGTAACGCTGGTCAAGCTTACACAAGTGGCAAAGGCGCCCCCAATATCTGTAACACTGCTGGGCACATCGATTGTCGTTAAGCCTCGGCAGTTTTGGAACGCCGAAGTCAGCGAGGTTACTCCATTGGGAATATCCACTGCTTTCAGACCGAAGCAGGAATAAAACGCAAGGTAGCCAATGCTTTTCAGCGTAGCGGGCAGTTTGACGCTTGTCACGTTTCCGCAGCAGTAAAAAGCACCGTTGCCAACAGAGGTCACACCATCATTGATCACGACACCAGTGATCTGCTTGTTGTCTTTCCACGGACTAACGTCAGTGCCATAAAAGTTCCAATCTTTCATAGCGCCTGTACCGCTGATGGTCAGCACACCGCCGGAAAGACGCCATTCCAAATTGCTTCCGTCGCCCTCCGCGCCGCAGGTGCCGCTGGTGACCGCCTCCGCCTGTACCTGCGGGGCCTCTTCCGTCTCCTCTGCCTCCAGCACTTCCTCCTGGGGTTCTGCAGGCACCGTCTGCTCTTCTGCCTCGTCCGGCTCGTCCACCGTGTCCGTGGCCCATACCTGGGCGGGCAGCAGCGCCAGCGCCATCACCACCGCCAATAAAAGACTTATCGCTCGTTTTTTCATATTCTCTCGCTCCTTTTTATCCGGAATGCAGAATATACCTCTTGGTTCTTTTGAACCAAGAAAAAGGGATATCCCTTTTTGCCGTTATCTGTTTTTCATTATACACGACTGTTTCTGCCGGCGCAAGAGTTGTTTGCAAAAAACAGCAAAAAAACCCCACCCGTTTGGGTGGGGTTTTCGTTGCAGATCACTTCGTCTTACTCGGTGACGAAGGGCAGCAGAGCGATCTGACGGGCACGCTTGATGGCCTCGGTCAGCTGGCGCTGATGCATGGCGCAGGTACCGGTGGTGCGGCGAGGCAGGATCTTGGAGCGCTCGCTGATGAAGCGACGCAGCTTGGCAGCATCCTTATAATCAATATGCTCGCACTTATCCACGCAGAACTGGCAAACCTTCTTCCGCTTGCGGACGCCGCCGCGGGCGGGTCTGTTTTCACGTTCCATAGCCATGGAATAGTCCTCCTTATCGTATTAGTAGTGTGTTCCTGAACACGGATCAGAACGGCAGGTCGCCGTCCTCGTCGTCGATCTCGGCAAAATCGCCGCCTGCGGGGGCGTTGAAGCCGCCGGCGGGCGCGGTATAGGCCGGAGCGCTGGGGGCGGAATAGGCAGGTCCGTCGTTATAGGAATTGCCATTGCCTCCGTTGGGCCGGCTGTCGCCGAAATACACGTTGTCGGCAATAACCTCCGCGCTGCGGCGCTTATTGCCGTCTCTGTCCTGCCAATCACGGATCTGCAGACGGCCCTCCACCACGGCCATACGGCCCTTGGTGAAGTACTTGGCCACGAACTCAGCCGTGCTGCGCCAAGCCACCACGTCGATGAAATCCGTCTCCTTTTCGCCGGACTGGGACTTGAAATCCCGGTCCACCGCCAGGGAGAAGCTGGTGACAGGAGTCCCGGACTGCGTGCGGCGCAGTTCGGGATCACGGGTCAGGCGACCCATGATGAAGATTTTGTTGAGCATGCCGCCCTCCTTACTCGTCCTTGCAGACGATCATGGAACGCATGACACCCTCGGTAATGCCCAGGATACGATCCAGCTCGCGGGGGAATTCCGGCGCGCTGGTGAAGGACATCAGGACATAATAGCCTTCGGTCTTGTAGTCGATCGCGTAAGCGAGACGACGCTTGCCCCACTCGTCAACAACGACGTTGGAAGCATGCTGTTCAGCCAGAGTCTGGAACTTTGCCACGATAGCGGCAACAGCCTCCTCACCCTGTGCAGGGTCGATGATGTAAACGACCTCATAGTTGGCGGAAATCTTAGCCATACTTTTGCACCTCCTTTTGGACTTATGGCCCCTATTCTCCGATAGGAGCAAGGATTTGCCCACGCATTGCCATAATACGCAAGCCTAATTATTTTACCATCTTCCCGGTAAAAGTCAATCTTTTTTTTGCAATTCCTTGAAATATTTCGTTTTCTCCAGCGCTTTCAGCAGCAAAAGGCCCAAAACGTAGCACACCACCGCCTCGCTGACGGCCAGCGAGCAGGCGTTGTACCAGAAGGCCGCCATGAACGCCTTGGTAAATCCGGTCTGTTCAAAGGCCAGCAATCCGCCCACCAGCACCATGTTGACGATCACCGGCGGCAGGGGCGCCAGATACCGGCTGCGGCACCGGGAAGTGAGCCACGCGGCGATCAGCGTGGCCAGCGAGCCGATGATGATATCCAGCAGGCCGTAGGGGCTGAACAGGTTGGCGATAAGGCAGCCCACGAACAATCCGCCCACGGCCTCCGGAAACAGGAAGGGCGTGACGCACAGCGCCTCGGAAAACCGGAACTGGATGGGGCCGAAGGTCAGCCCGAACACGGAGCCGAAGATGGCCATGACGGCGTAGGCCGCGCCGATCATGCCGGAGACAGCCAGTCTGCGGGTGGTCAGATTCTTCATTTCGTTACCTCCAGCACCAGCATCAGACTGCCCTCGATGCTGTACAGGGCGTCCACCGTTTCGCCCAGCTCCTGCGTCTGCTGTTCGGTCAGGTCATAGGTGTAGCTGCTGTTTTCCACCGCCGCAGGCTGAATGCCCATCTCATCCAGGGCCGCCTTGGCGTCCGCGGCGTCCTGGCCCACCAGCGTTACCTCCTGATCGGCGGCGGCAATCAAGGGGAGCCCCGCGCCATTCTTGGCGTCCTCAACCTTCTGCTGGCTGTCGCCGGGTTCCCGGTCGTCGCCAGACGCGGTTCCGGTCATGTATTCCTGCATTCTGTCCATGTCAGCAGCGCCGTCGTCGGCATTCATATCCATCATAGGGGCGGCGTTGTCCGCGCTGGACGCGCTGTTGCCGTGAGGCATCGCCAGAGGGATCGCCACGGCGATGACGGCGCAGGCCGCCACTGCCGCCAGAATCTTCTTATAGGGACGGTTTTTCGCTTTCTCCTGGGGTGTACGGCGCACCTGCTCCATAAGCCGCGCCGTGAAATCCTCGGAGGGCGCGGCGTCGGACGCCAGAGCGTCCCGCAGCAGCTGGTCAAAGCTGTCGTTTTCCCATTGTTCGTTTTTCATGGCCGCGCCTCCTTTCCTTGTGTTTCTGTATGTATGACGCTGGGCGAACCGAAAAGGTTCCCGCTTTTTGACAAAATGTCTTTTAACTGCGATTTGGCCCGGTTCAGCCGGGATTTCACCGTGCCGGAGGGCAGCTTCAGCGCCGCGCCGATCTCCTCATAGCTGAGGTCCTCCAGAAAGCGCAGCACCACGATCTGCCGGTACTCCGGCGTCAATTGCAGAATGGCGTCCCGCACCGCCTCCTGGGTCTCCCGCCGCTCCGCCTGCTGCTGGGGGCCGGGGGCGGGGTCGGGCGCGCTGACCTCGGTGATGTCCTCGGCGGCGATCTGCCGCTTCTCCCGCCGCATCAGGTCGATGGCGGCGTGGGTGGTCAGCTGATAGAGCCACGTGGAAAACTGGCTGTCCCCCCGGAAGTTGGGCAGACCCTTCCACGCGGCCAGGAATGCCTCCTGCGCCGCCTCGTCCGCGTCGGCGGCATTGCCGCACATCCGCAGGGCCAGGCGGAATACCTGGTCCCGATAGGACGTCACCAGCTGTTCAAAGGCATCGGCGTCTCCCCGCCGGGCCCGTGCGATGATGTTTTCCTGATCCTTCATTTCAAATCCCTCTTGATGCCCGCCGTCACGCGGTACACGTCCTCCATGGTGTTCATCCGAACGATCTGATCCTTATAGTAGTTGGCGTGGGGCACGCCCTTGAGATACCACGCGTAGTGCCGCCGCGCCTCCAGAATGGCGATGTGCTCGCCCTTGTCCTCTTTTGCCAGCTCGATCTGCCGCACCGCCAGGTCGCACCGCTCCGCAAGGGGCGGCAGCGGCGGGATGGGCTTTCCCTCCAGCGCGGCGGCGCACTGCTGAAAGAGCCACGGGTTGCCGAAGCAGCCCCGGCCGATCATGGCCATGTCCGCCCCGGTGAACTGCAAGATACGCAGACAGTCCTCCGCCGAGAACACATCGCCGTTGGCGATGACGGGGATGGAGACGGCTTCTTTTACCTCCCGGATGGTCACCCAGTCGGCCTGGCCGCCGTACATCTGGGCGCGGGTGCGGCCGTGAACGGCCAGCGCCGCCACCCCGGCCTGCGCCAGTATTTTCGCCAGCTCCACGGCGTTGATGCTGCCCTTGTCCCAGCCCCGGCGCATCTTCACCGTTACGGGGACGGGACTGGCCTTCACCACCGCCTCGGCGATGCGTCCGGCCTTTTCCGGGTCCTTCATCAATGCCGAGCCGTCTCCGTTAGAGACCACCTTGCCCACGGGGCAGCCCATGTTGATGTCGATGACCTCCGCGCCGGACACCTCCGCCGCGATCACCGCAGCCTCGGCCATACAGGTGACGTCGCTGCCGAATATCTGGGCCGCCGCCGGGTGCTCGTTGGGGGCCATTTTCAGCAGAGTGCGGCTCTTTTTATCCTGATAGCACAGCGCCTTGGCGCTGACCAGCTCCGTGCAGGACCAGCCCGCCCCCAGCTCGCGACATATTTGGCGGAAGGCCATATCCGTCACCCCCGCCATGGGCGCCAGGGCAAGCCGGGAGGCCACCTCCACATTTCCGATCCTCATAGGGTCATATCCTCCATGTAAAGCGCATATTCTAAAGCATGTCCGCACATTATAACACATCCCTTTCCGGAAGAAAAGGGGGTAAAAAAGAGAGCGGACGATAACCGTCCGCCCCAAGTGAGGAGAAAAATGTGGAAAGAAAGTCAGCAAATGTTATACAGCTTGTCAAGTGCTGTCACAGCAGCGCCACCGCGGCCCACACCGCGCCGATGACGGCGCTGCCCGCCGCCATCCACAGGGGCGGCGTCATGCGGAAGCCCCGCTGGGGCATGCCGTGGGTCCGGGCATAGCTTTTGGCCACACGGACGGCCTGATCCACCAGCTGCTGCTGGCTGACCCCCGCCCCGTCGCCGCTGAGAATAAAGATCGCCTGTTCAAAAACCTGCGGGTCGGGGCTGTCCACCACAATGACCCGGCGGGAAACACCTTTTACCAAAACCATGCCCTCCTTGTTGATCGATGGTATAGAAAAAGTATGTCCCGCGGGGCGGGGCGTTATACCCGTTTTGCCGCCGGTTTCTCAGATTTTTCAAGGCGCAGCACCAGCGCGGCGCAGTCATCCCGCAATCCGCCGTGGCGGCGGGATTCCGCCAGGATCATCTGAGCCAGCTCCTGGCTGTCGCCCCCCGGCCACTGGGCAAGCTGCTCCCGCAGCCAGTCGTCCCCCTCGCCGGTGACGCCGTCGCTGACCATTACCAGCACAGCGCCGCTCTCCAGGTGGAGCTTGGTGGCCTCCGGAGCCTGCCGGGCAGGCTGCAGTCCCGCCGGAAGGCTGCCGCCCTCCAGCGCCGTTACCACGCCCCGGCGCTTCACGTAAGAGGCCGTCGCGCCGTACTTATAAAGCGTCGCCTCACCGCTGCGGCGGTCCAGAGCCAGCAGGTCGATGGTGGTAAAGCCGCCGCCCTCCTGACAGCGGAGGGTCAGAGCGGTGTTGATGGTCTTCAATGCCGAGGCGGGCTGGATGCCCGCCTTCAAAAACTGCCGCAGAAGGCGCACGGTCATGGCGCTCTCGGCGTGGGCCGCCGCGCCGCTGCCCATACCGTCGGACAGCAGCATATACAGCATATTCCCGGCGGTGAACACCGCCAGCTGGTCGCCGCAGGTGCTCTCGCCCTCCTTGGGCCGCAGCAGCGTACCCACACGGCACCGCAGCAGCTCCCCCGCCGATTCCTGTACGGGCTCCTCCCCCAGCACCTGGCCTATGTGCTCATACTGGGCCTCCGCCAGCTGGCGGGCGTCCTCCAGCCGCACCCGGTACTGCCGCCGCAGCCGGAAGGCGTACAGCTCCGTATTCACCGCGGCCAGCAGCTCCGGAAAGTGCAGGCACCGGCTGGCAAAAAACAAAGGGAAGTCCTCCGCCTCCGCCCGTCCCCGCTTCAGCATGGGCCCGCAGGCGTCGTTGAAGGCGTTGTAGGTGGTCTGATACTCCGCCTGCCAGCAGCGCTTCACCAACACGCAATTGCGGCAGGCCTGCTGGGCGGCGTGGTCGAAGATCACGGAGGGGTTCTCTCCCCGCTCCACGGGCCGGGTGCGGAACATGGCGTCATACAGCGCCCGGAACGCCTCTGCCCGCGCCCCGGACACGGTGGTCCCCGCCATAGCCGGAGCCGCCTGGGGCATGTCCGCCCCGGCGGACAGCGCCGCCATCCATTGCTTGGGCAGCAGGGCATAGGCCGCCGCCCCCACCGCCCCCTGGTACAGCACCGCCAGCGGCCTGTCCACATCCAGCGCCAGAGGGATCACCGCCGCGCACAGACAGAAGGCCAACGCCTGCCAGGCCCTGTGCCGCCCGCGCAGCAGCGACGCCGCCAGCGCGCCCCCGGCGCACACCGCCGTCCACAGCAGGGCAGGGGTCTGGGCCGTCAGGTCGGCGCAGGCGCCCACCAACGCCCCCAGCGCGGCGGCATAGGGCGCAGACGCCCCCGGCGTACACAAAAGCGCCAGCCACGCCGCCGCCATCCTGCCGGGGGAGTAGCCCTCCACCTGAATGGACGACAGGGCTGCCACCGCGGCGGTCAGCAAACCCAGCAATCTGCGCCGCTGCCCGGTCCCCTCCGGGGCGAAGGCATAGGCGGCAGCGGCTGTCACGGCAGCTGCCGCTGCCGCCAGCGCCCACTGGGCCGCATCCCGGCCCACCAGATACACCGACTGTACCAATCCCAGCGCCACCGCCGCCAACGCCGGGGCGTAACCCGGCCGGGCGGACAGCTTGGCGTCGCAGAAAGCCATGTTGGCGCAGCAGATCAGCACGGCGGAGGCGGCGAACCGCAGCCCCGTCTGAAAGTCAAAAAACACCAGCGCACCCATCATGGCGCCCAGCAGCGCCCACAGGCCCCGGCCCTTTCCGCCGGACGCCGCCACGGCCCCCAGGACCCACGGGCCGTACAGCCCGCCCACCTGTGCCGCCGCCAGCAGCGCCGTCACCACGCACTGGGAAAGTCCCTGCCGCAGCGCCTCCGGTATCGACTTGTCCCGTGCCAATGGCCGTATCATGCGCTTGTCCCCCTCTCGCCCCGCAGGGGGCTTTTTATCATGGGCCTATTGTACGGGAAAACACCTTCACATTTCGTCGGGAAATAAGACCCGGCGGGGAATATTTCGGCATCGGCAGCAAAAAACATTTCCAAAAATTCCGGATTTCTACGTTTTCTTCAAAAACACCCGTTGATTTTTGTGGAAAACATGCCGTCATTCTTTATTGAACCCGTCCGGAAAACAGGCTATAATCAAATAAAGTGAAATTTTCCACAAAAGGAGAACCCCTATGGAGCGCATCAGCAAGGAAAACTATTATCTGAATATCGCCCAGACGGTGCTGGAGCGGGCCACCTGCCTGCGCCGGGTGTTTGGCGCCATTATTGTCAAGAACGACGAGATCATCTCCACCGGCTACAACGGCGCGCCCCGCGGCCGCCGCAACTGTGTGGACATGGGCCTGTGTACCCGCGAGGCCATGCAGGTGCCCCGCGGCGAACGGTACGAACTGTGCCGCAGCGTCCACGCTGAGGCCAACGCCATTATCTCCGCCGCACGGCGAGACATGGTGGGCGGCACCCTGTATCTGGTGGGCCGCAACGCCCAGACCGGCGAGCTGCTCCACGACGCCACCTCCTGCGCCATGTGCCGCCGTCTGGTCATCAATGCGGGGCTTTCCAAGGTGGTCATCCGCAATACGGAGACGGACTACTCCGTGGTGGACGTGCAGGACTGGGTGGACCTGGAGGACGACGTGCCGGATCTGCGGTGAGCGGCGCACACATCTCCCTTGACATTTCGTAGGGGAGGGGCTCTGCCCCTCCCGTTCGCCAAGCGGCAGTAGCTCCGCCGCAGCAAAAGGGCGGGGTAGAACCCCGCCCCTGCTCCCACCGACGATGGCCGCACGATTGCGGCAGAATCGCCGCCCCCTACAATAGAATATGTTACCCTGGCAACCCCCGCATCCCTTTTCTATCCCGTCTATCCGGCCAACGGCCTGATAATATAATGAATACGAAGGAGAATGTCATGATGTTGAACGAGAAATCGATGGCCGCCTATGCGGCTATCCTGCAGGAAGAGCTCCTGCTGGCAACAGGGTGTACAGAGCCCATCGCCGTCGCGTACTGTGCTGCCAAGCTGCGCGAGGTGCTGGGCGGAAAACCGGAAGAAGTGCTGGCCGAGGTCAGCGGCAACATCCTCAAAAACGTGAAATCCGTGGTCGTACCCAATACTGATGGCCGTCGCGGCATCGACGCTGCCATCGCGGTAGGTATTGTGGCGGGCGACGCGGACGCGGAATTGCAGGTGATTGCCAACGTCACAGAAGATGACGCAGCCGCCATTCAGGGCTATCTGGATGCTACACCCATCAAAGTCACCTGCCCCGTGACCCCCTGCCTGCTGGATATCTTCCTGCACGGCAAGCGGGCGGGACACACCGCCGCGGTGCGGGTGGCCAACAACCACACCAACATCATCTACATTGAAAGGGACGGAAAAGTCCTGCTGGAAAAGCCCGTCACCGCCAATGCGGAGGACAATTTGCAGGACAAGAGCGTTCTCAACGTCAAAGACATCATCACCTTCGCTGAAACCGTACCATTAGAAACCATCCAGCCTGTCATCGGCAGGCAGATCGCCTGCAACACCGCCATCGCCGAAGAGGGCCTGAAAAACAGCTGGGGCGCCAACATCGGCTCCACCCTCCTCCAGCGCAGCGACGATATCGAGACCCAGGCCCGCGCATGGGCTGCCGCCGGGTCTGACGCCCGCATGAACGGCTGTGAAATGTCGGTGGTCATCTGCTCCGGCTCCGGCAATCAGGGCATCACCGCCTCCGTCCCCGTATGGCGCTACGGCAAGCTGATGGGGGCCGACGATGAAAAAATCCTGCGGGCCGTGTGCCTCAGCGACCTGATCACCATCCACCAGAAAACCGGCATCGGCCGTCTCAGCGCCTACTGCGGCGCGGTGTCCGCCGGCGTCGGCGCGGGCTGCGGCATCGCGTGGCTGCGGGGTGCGGACTATGATGCCATCAGTCACACGCTGGAAAACGCGGTGGCCATGATCTCCGGCTGCATCTGCGACGGGGCAAAGGCCAGCTGCGCCAGCAAGATCGCCATGGGCGTGGAGTGCGGCCTGCTGGGCTACAACATGTATCTGGGCGGCAACAACTTCCAGCCCGGCCACGGCATCATGGGCAAGGATGTGGAGGACACCATCCGCCACGTGGGCGTGCTGGCGGCTCAGGGCATGCGGGAGACCGACCGGGTGATTTTGAAGATCATGACGGAGTGAAATTTCTGACATGAAAAGCATCCCCCTTCTATGAAGCGGGATGCTTTTCTTTTGCCTCCGGCGGGCTACTTTTCCCATCAGCTGGAAAAGTAGCCAAAAGAGCCGGAAGGAACCTCCGGTTCCTTCACTTCCGGGCGCGCTATACGCTGTGTGAATATATTGGATTTTACCACACGTTCACACAGTTTTTTCTCTTTCGCTTCGTTATCGAATCATCTCTGCTCCAGCGCCGCTACCGCTGAACAGCGCAGAACCAGAAGTCCTTTCGTCTCCTATGCGAGCCGATGCAGACATTGCCGCCACGTACAGCGATTCGCATTCTACCGTCGCAGCGATGAGCGGCAGCGGCGCAAAAGTGGCAGACGATACTTCATCCGTAACGACAACAAACATATTCTGTGAACGCGAGGATACGGGCTGCAAATTCGGAACAGGCATAGCGTGCAGGAAGTTTTGAAACCTGTGGTTTCAAATGGCGTTTTTGGACACTTTTGCCGCCACGGGCAAAAGTGTCTCGCCCCGCAGGGCGAAACATTTCCGCCGTACTCGCAAGCATGAAACCCTTTTGCTTGCCGCAAAGCGGCGGTTTTCGTCGAAAAATCCGCATATATCCGCCCTTTTCCGGCTGGTTTTTTCCACAAAACCCCTTGCAATTCCTATATCAATATGGTATCATAGCAAATGGTAGTATGTGTTGACTGAGAGTGGACGTTCCGTCCGCTCTTTTTGTTGAGCAAAATCCGTTTCTTAAAAATCGGAAATCGTTGAAAAATGAAACGAGGAACGCTATGAAAAAAGTCACCGACATCGTGTGGGAGCTGGCGGAGCCGGTCGTGAAGGAAAACGGCTGCGAGCTGTGGGACGTGGAATACGTCCGGGAAGCAGGCCAGTGGTACCTGCGGCTGTATCTGGACAAAGAAGGCGGCGTGGACATTCTGGACTGCGAGGCCGTCAGCCGCAAGGTCAGCGACCTGCTGGACGAGGTGGACCCCATCGAATCCAGCTATATGTTCGAGGTCTCCTCCGCCGGAGCCGAACGGCAGCTGAAGCGGCCCTCGGATTTTCAGCGCTTCATGGGCCAGCCGGTGCTGGTGAAAACCTATAAGAACCGGGACGGACGGAAGGAGTTCGCCGGGAAGCTGGCGGGCTATGAGGACGGCGCGGTGCTGCTGGATATGGGCGGCGCAGAGCCGGTGCGGTTTGAAAAGGCCGAGGTGGCGCTGGTGCGCCTGCGTGTGGAATTTTAAGTATACAAGCTTTGGTTTAGATAGAAGGAGTTAAGATCATGAAATGTGACGAGATTTTTGCGGCGCTGGCTATGCTGGAGAAGGAACGGGGCATTCCCCAGAACTTCATGATGGGCAAGATCATCCAGGCCCTGACCACCGCCTACAAGCGTGACCACGAGGGCGTGGAGAACGTGATCGTGGACGTGGACGAGGAGAAGAAGGACCTGAAGATGTACGTCCAGAAGGACATCGTGGAGGAGGTGGAGAACCCCGCCTCTCAGATCTCCCTGGAGGAGGCCAAGCGCATCTCCGCCAAGAACGAGCTGGGCGGCGTGGTGAACTTCCCCGTGGAGAGCGTGGAGTTCGGCCGCATTGCCGCCGGCAACGGCAAGCAGGTCATCATTCAGGGCCTGCGGGAAGCCGAGCACGGCATGATCTACGACGAGTGGGGCAGCAAGCAGCACGAGATCCTCACCGGCACGGTGAGCCGCATCGACCCCCGCACCGGCAACATCACCCTGCGTATCGGCACGGGCAACGAGGCCACCGACGCCATCCTCACCCTCAACGAGCAGGTGCCCGGCGAGGAGCTGAAGGAGGGCCAGATGGTCAAGGTATACCTGGTGGAGGTGCGCCGCAGCACCCGCGGCCCGCAGGTGCTGATCTCCCGCACCCACCCCGGCCTGGTGAAGCGGCTGTTCGAGCTGGAAGTGCCGGAGATCTACGACGGCACGGTGGAGATCCGCTCCATCGCCCGCGAGGCGGGCAACCGCACGAAGATGGCCGTGTACTCCGCCGATGAGAACGTCGATCCCATCGGCGCGTGTGTCGGCCCCCGCGGCCAGCGCGTCAACGCCATCGTGGAGGAGCTGCGGGGCGAGAAGATCGACATCATCAAGTACAGCGAGGACCCGGCGGAGTTTATCGCCGCCGCGCTGGCTCCCGCCGATGTGGTGGAGGTCCGTCTGGCTGCCGAGGGTAAGGCCTGCCGCGTCATCGTGCCTGACGACCAGTTGAGCCTGGCCATCGGCAAGGAGGGCCAGAACGCCCGCCTGGCCGCCCGCCTGACCGGCTATAAGATCGATATCAAGCCCGCTTCCCACAGCGAGGAATAATTCAAAGGAGGTGGCCGATATGGCTGTGAGACCCCGGAAAATTCCCCAGCGGCAGTGTGTCGGCTGCCGGGAGATGAAGGACAAAAAGGAACTGCTGCGGGTGGTCCGCACACCGGAGGGTCAGATACTGCTGGATGGCCGGGGCAAGGTGTCCGGCCGGGGCGCGTATGTGTGCCCAGATGTGGCATGTCTGAAGAAGGCCCGCAAATCCAAGGCCCTGGAGCGGGCATTGGAGACCGCCATCCCCGAAACGGTATACGACGCGCTGGAAGCGCAGATGGAGGGCGGCGAGACATGACGGAGCAAGTTTTATCCCTGCTGGGTTTGGCCAAAAAGGCGGGCCGGGCAGAGGTGGGCGAGGAGCCGGTAGGCGCCGCCGCCCGCGCCCGGAAGGCGCGGGTGATCCTGGTGGCCCAGGACGCCGGCCCCTCCTCCCAGCGAAGGGCTTTTTCCTTCGCCCAGAGCGGCGGGTGCCTGTGCCTGACCATCCCGGCGGATAAGGACGCCCTGGGCCGGGCGCTGGGCCGCACCAGCGTGGCCATGTGCGCCGTGACGGATATCGGCTTTGCCGGGGCCATCGCCAAAAAACTGGTGGCCATAGACAGCGAAAAGTACGGCGCGGCGGCGGAACAGCTGGACGTGAAGGCCCAGCGGGCCATGGAGCGCCGGGCTGAACAGCTGCGGCACGAGAAAAATCTCCGCCAGGGCAAGCGCCGCGTTCACAGCGACAAACCCCCGGAACCGCCGCAGGCGGCTCCGGCAGAGGAGACGAAGCGCCCGACAGCGCCCAGAAGCGGTGCACGGCAGCCGGGCCGCGGCGGCGGACGGGGCAGCGCCCCACGCAGAAAGACGCCGGACAGCCGCCAGCGCTTTGCCGGTTCTCTGCCGGTGAAGCGGGGCAAGGGCAGCAGCCGGAAAAAGTCCGGCGAAAAGTAAGCAGGAACACACGCGGCGTGACATACACACCGCTGACTTAAGATGGAGGTGGCTTTATTTGGGTAGCGTAGCAAACAAATACAGAGTGCATGAGGTGGCAAAGGATTTCGGCGTCGCCACAAAGGACATTACGGAGATCTTGACCAAGTATGCCGAGACCCCCAAGAATCATATGCAGGTGCTGGAGGACCGGGAGCTGAGCCTGATCTTTGAATATCTGACCCAGCACAACCAGATCGCCAGTATCGCCACGGTGTTTGCCGAGGGCGCCAAAACCGAGGAAAAGAAGCCGGAGCCCAAAAGGCCCCAGCAGAATGACCGTCCCCAGACCCAGAGCCAGAAGCAGGGCGGCCAGCCCCAGGCAAAGCCTGCTCAGCAGTCTCAGGGCAGCGCCCAGCCTCAGCAGCAGGCCCAGAAGCCCATGTCCCGCGTCCCCCAGAAGCAGGTGGTGGATACCCGCAAGGCCACCAACGTGAATCTGGACAAGTACGACGAAAAATTACAGGACATGGCTGACCGCACCAGCGGCAACCGCGGCCGCCGGGACAAGGACCAGCTCCAGGGCAAGGAGAAGTTCCGCAACTCCAAGCAGCGCCAGAACGGCCCCATGACCAACAAGCGCAAGCAGGAGGAGGCCGACCGTATGCGGAAGCTGCGGCTGGAGATCATCAAGAACACCCCCGTCACCGTGCAGATTCCCGACGAGATCAGCGTGGGCGAGCTGGCCAGCCGCATGAAGAAGACCGGCGCGGAAGTGGTCAAGTGCCTGATGAAGAACGGCGTCATGGCCTCTTTGAGCCAGATGATCGACTTCGACACCGCCGCCATCATTGCCGAGGAAATGGGCTGCAAGGTGGAGAAGGAAGTGGTGGTCACCATCGAGGAAAAGCTGATTGACGACCATCAGGATAAGGAAGAGGACCTGGTGCCCCGCGCCCCCGTTGTGGTGGTCATGGGTCACGTGGACCACGGCAAGACCAGTTTGCTGGACTATATCCGCAACGCCCACGTGGCGTCCGGCGAAGCCGGCGGCATCACCCAGCACATCGGCGCCTATCAGGTGGAGATCCACGGCAAGCCCATCACCTTCCTGGATACCCCCGGCCACGAGGCCTTTACCTCCATGCGCGCCCGCGGCGCTATGGTAACGGATATCGCCATTCTGGTGGTGGCTGCCGAGGACGGCATCATGCCCCAGACGGTGGAGTCCATCAACCACGCCAAGGCCGCCGAGATTCCCATTATCGTTGCCATCAACAAGATGGATAAGCCCGAAGCCAACCCCGACCGCATCAAGCAGCAGCTGACCGAGTACGGTCTGGTGTGTGAGGAGTGGGGCGGCGACACCATCGTGTGTCCCATCTCCGCCAAAACCGGTATGGGCGTGGATAACCTGCTGGAAATGCTCACCCTGACCGCCGAGGTCAGCGAGCTGAAGGCCAACCCCAACCGCGCCGCTCAGGGCACCGTCATCGAGGCCCGTCTGGACAAGGGCCGCGGCCCTGTGGCGACCCTGCTGGTGCAGAACGGTACGCTGCATCAGGGCGATATCATCATTGCCGGCACCTCCGTGGGCCGTGTTCGCGCCATGGTGGGCGACAAGGGCCAGCGGATGACCGAGGCTGGCCCCAGCGTACCTGTGGAGATCACGGGCCTCAGCGAAGCACCCTCCGCCGGTGCTACCTTTAACGCCGTGGCCGACGAAAAGCTGGCCCGTGAGCTGGTGGAACAGCGCAAGGCCGAGGAAAAGGCCAAGGCCAACGCCCCTGTCACCAAGGTGTCTCTGGAGGATCTGTTCAGCCAGATCCAAGCGGGTGAGATGAAGAACCTGAACCTGATCGTCAAGGCCGACGTACAGGGCAGCGTGGAGGCGGTGAAGGCCTCTCTGGAGAAGCTCAGCAACGAGGAAGTCCGCGTCCGTGTCATCCACGGCGGCGTCGGCGCCATCAACGAGTCCGACGTGATGCTGGCCTCCACCTCTCAGGCCATCATCGTGGGCTTCAACGTCCGTCCCGACGCCGCGGCCCGCGACAGCGCCGCCCGCGCCAACGTGGACATGCGGATGTACCGCGTTATCTACGACGCCATCAACGAGATTGAGGCCGCCATGAAGGGCATGCTGGCCCCCAAGTACCGCGAGGTGGTGCTGGGCCACGCCGAGGTGCGCCAGACCTACAAGGTCTCCGGCGTGGGCACCGTGGCAGGCTGCTACGTGCAGGACGGCAAGCTGCAGCGCAAGGACTGTCAGGTGCGTCTGGTGCGCGACGGCATCGTCATCCACGAGGGCGTGCTGGCCTCTTTGCAGCGGTTCAAGGACTCCGTCAAGGAGGTCGTGTCCGGCTACGAGTGCGGCCTGAGCATTGAGAAGTACAACGACATCAAGGAAGGCGACATTGTGGAAGCCTTCACGATGGAGGAGATTCCCCAGTAAAGAATCTGGCGCAAAATCTGTTTAGACCGTTGTAGGGGCGGACGACCCTGTCCGCCCAAAGCGGTATCCGAAAGCCGCCCGGCAGACGGTGGGCCGACAGAGTCGTCGGCCCCTACGGGCCTCTGCTTTTCAATGACTTTTCATCGCAAAACACCACATTACCCAAGGGGCGGGCGCTGCGCCCGCCCCTTTTTTCAAGAAAGGAGCGCTATTATGGCATCCAACCGTATCGGACGCATCAACGAGGAGATCCAGCGGGAGCTGTCCGGCCTGCTGCGCACGGTGAAGGACCCCCGTGTGGCGGACGCCATGCTGACCATCACCCATGTGGACACCACCAGCGACCTGCGTTACAGCCGCATCTATATCAGCGCCATGGACCGCACCGACGAAAAGGACCTGATGCGGGGTCTGAAGTCCGCCAGCGGCTACCTGCGCCATGAGCTGGGCCAGAAATTACAGCTGCGCTATACGCCGGAGCTGCAATTCTTCGCCGATGATTCCATCGCTCACGGAGCCCACATTCTGGATATGCTGCACCACGTGAAGCCCGCCAACCCCGCCAACGCGGACATTGTGCTGCCGGAGGACAAGTAATATGGAACGACCCATTCTCTCCGCCCGCGACGCCGCCGGGTATCTGGAGGCGCTGGACAACGTGCTGCTGCTGACCCACGTGCGGCCCGACGGCGACACCATCGGCAGCGCGGCGGCACTGTGCCGGGCGCTGCGGGACTGCGGCCAGACGGCCTATCTGCTGCCCAATCCGGAGATCACCGCCACCTATGCCCCTTACGCCGCGCCCTACTGGGCCCCGGAGGGCTGGCAGGCGGAGCACATCGTCAGCGTGGACATTGCCGACGTGAGCCTGCTGCCGGAGAACGCAAAGCCTTATCAGGAGCGCATCGAGCTGGCCATCGACCACCATCCCTCCCAGACGTTTTTTGCCCGCAACACCTGTCTGGAAGCGGACAGCGCCGCCTGCGGCGAGATCGTGTATGAGATCATCCAGCATTTGACCGCCCTGACGGCGGATATCGCCCTGCCCCTGTACGTAGCCGTCAGCACCGACTGCGGCGGCTTTCAGTACGGCAACACCACCGCCCGCACCCACCGCATCGCGGCGGCGCTGATGGACGTGGTGGACGTAGCGGCGGTGAATAAAACGTTGTTCCGCACCAAGAGCCGGGTGCGGCTGGCCATGGAATCCCGCATGGTGGCGGACATGAAGCTATTCGACCATGAGCGGGTGGTGGTGATGGAAATTCCCCTGTCGCTTCGGCAGGAGATGCAGGCCACCGACGCGGACATTGAGGAGCTGAGCGCCCTGCCCGCTCTGGTGGAGGGCACCGACTGCGGCGTGACGCTGCGGGAGCTGCGCCCCGGCACGGTAAAGGTGTCGGTACGCACCGGAGCGCGGGTGGATGCCTGCGCCCTGTGCCGTATCCTGGGCGGCGGCGGCCACCACGCCGCGTCAGGCGCCACGGTGGAGGGTACGCTGGACGAAGCACGTATGGCGGTGCTGGCGGCGTATCGGAAGGTCATTGGGGCGTGAGAGGGGTTTCGTCCCTGCGGGGACGAGGTACTTTTGGCCGTTGTCCCAAAAGTACCCAAAAGGACAACCAGAAACCCAGGTT
>CAKTMW010000027.1 GCA_934574095.1 uncultured Oscillospiraceae bacterium
GGCAGCGCCCCGTCCAGCGGACACGAATGTGGCCGCTGAACGGTTGGCGCAACGAGGGCCAATGCCGCAGCGCCGCCAGTGGCGGAAGCAGCAAGCCGCTTTCAAGGCAGCGCCCCGTCCAGCGGACACGAATGTGGCCGCTGAACGGTTGGCGCAACGAGGGCCAATGCCGCAGCGCCGCCTGTGGCGGAAACAGCAAGCCGCTTTCAAGGCAGCGCCCCGTCCAGCGGACACGAATGTGGCCGCTGAACGGGGCGCAACGAGGGCCGAGCACGAAATCCCTCTCCCCCAGCGGTGCTTTTGCCTACTTTTGCCGCCCTGGGCAAAAGTGCCTTGCGCCCGGTGGCGCGAAACACCTCTTTCCGTCTTCCCCCTCCAAAAATTTAAAAATAATGTAAAATTCCCCTTGCTATATTTCACCAAATAGGTTACAATAACCTTGTGTATGGAAAGCACGTTCGGCTGATTTTAACGATCGGCGCTTCATAAGCGCGGCGGGATAGCATGACCCCGCCCTCTTTCACTGCGCCGAAATGAACGAGAGAGGGAGTGCGAATGAGGAGAATAATTGCATTATTGCTCACGGTCGTTATGGCGCTGTCGTTGGTGGTCGTAGCGGGTGCTGCGGAAACCGGAAAGACGGTAAATCTGCGGATCGAGCCCGCGATGACGGATGAAGCGGCCAACGGTAAGACAGAGCTCACGTATCACGTCTTTCTGAAGCCCCAGGGCGATGCCGAGGTCGGCGCCGCCCAGTTCACGCTGACCGCCCCTGAGGGTACGAAGTTTAAGAGCGTCGAATTCAATACGGAGTATGTCTACGACGATTCCAGCGAGACTCCGGTGGTTGGCAGCGCGAACGGCATCTTCGCCAAGAGCGCGATTACAAGCGACTCGAAGGGCGGCAACCTTGGCGGCCAGCTTGAGAGTGATAAGAGGTCCTTCAAGGCGATCTTGGCCGGTACGAATCGTGAGGAACGTATGCTGACGGCCAACACCAGCACAGAGAAAGGGTATACAAACGCGTGGCTCTATGAAGTGACGCTTACGGTGCCTGAGTTTGACGGCAACACCAATTATACCATTGGTGTCAAAGATGCCACCGCCGGTTATAACGGTGATAGCAAAGAGACGGACAGTGTGAATGATCTTACCATGAGACACACCGTCAATGTCAGCAGCAAGGGCTACGGCGGCATTAAGGGCGATATCAATGGCGATACGGTTATTGATGTAAAAGATGTTCTTCTGCTTAGGCAGATCGCTGTTGGGAATATAACTCCTACAGCCGCCCAGAAGGCTGCTGGCGATATTGTTGTTGATGGCGATATCGATGTTAAAGACGTTTTGCTGCTCCGACAAGCGGCCGTGGGTAATATTAAGCTTAATTAAATCTAGTTAAGGAGTAAAGTGTAATGAAAAGAATCTTAGCGTTGGTTATGACATTAGTCATGGTGCTGAGTTTGTGTTCCGTGACCGCTTATGCGGATACAGCTCTTACTATGAATGTGTCTCCCAAAACAGATTTGAAGGCAAATGACATTGTCAAAGTATCTGTTTCTCTGCCTGCTTTGTCTGAGAAAATTAGCGGATGGCAGATGGTTGTGAATTATCCGTCTGATAAGTTGGAATATGTTTCGTATGAGACTGTTTATGATGAAGATGCTGAAGCAGATGTAATAAGCACTCAGATGCCTAGTGCCTTTTCGGTGACTGTACAGAGCCCGGCAACGGCCGCTTCTGGTAAAATTAAGGCAATAGCGGACTGCTTGAATAATAGAACGATTTCTTCAACAGTTAGACTGTTTACTTTGAACTTCAAAGTGAAGAGTGCTGCCTATGGAGATGGCAGTTTTAGCGTAAGCGATTTAGAGGTCATTCAGAATAATGCCGATGGCTCGAATCGTACGCTGACGGGGATTAGCGTTCCTGCGGCGCAGTCTGTTACCATTCCCAAGCCCCCTGTTCATGCCACTGGTATCACCTTCGACAAGTCTTCTCTGAACCTGAGCATGAAGGGTGGCGCTAATTCCGGTACGATTACTGCGAATGTGACTCCCGCTGATGCGACAGATGAGGTGACATGGAGCGTTACCCCCAAGGGACAGAAGATAGTTGAGATCAGCCCCAACGGTAAAGTGTGCACCGTTATGGCCAAGGCACCTGGTACTGTTACCATCACCGCTACTGTGAACGGTAAGTCCGCTTCCTGCACCGTTACTGTCTCCGCTTGCGACCATAAGTCTGATGCAGGCCACCACCATGCCGAGGTTCCTGCTACCTGCACCACGACTGGTACTAAGGAGTATTGGGAGTGCACCGAGTGCGGCATGAAGTTTGCTGACCAGGATTGCAAGACCGTTTTGAACGATCTTACCATTGCCAAGGTTCCTCACCAGTTTACTAAGGCGGATCCGAAGGCTGATGCCCTCAAGACTGCTGGTACCTGCTCTGCTCCCGCTGTCTACTATTATAGCTGCGCTAGCTGTGGTGCGGTTGAGAAGAAGGATTCTCATACCTTTAACGGTGATGATAGCACCAAGGATCCCAACAACCACACCAATGTTGAGATGCAGCACAATGATAAGCAGCACTGGGGCTATTGCAAGGATTGCAAGGCGAATATTGACAAGCAGGACCATTTCAGCAACAAGCCTGCCAATAAGGCTACTTGCACCAAGCAGGCTATCTGTGACCTGTGCAATGAAAAATATGGCGACCTCGCCCCTCACGATCTGAAAAAGACCAATAGGGTTGATCCTACCTGCACCGCCCCTGGCTGCAAGGAATACTGGACCTGCAACGTCTGCAAGGGTATCTTCGCTGATGAGCAGGGTAAGCAGTCTACCACTCTTAAAGACCTGACCATCCCCGTGGCAAACCACACGGAAAGCAGCAAGTACGTTGCTGGTGCTACGCAGCACTGGAAGTTCTGCACCGTTTGCGGTGAAGTGCTTACGAAGGTTGACCATACCTACACCAACGGCAAGTGCGTTTGCGGCGCCACAAATAAGGACGCTGTCGTTGACGCCAACCACAAGAACCATCAGGCTGGCCAGCATAACTACTTCAATGAGACCAAGCACTGGGCGGACTGCAGTGATCCTAATTGCGCTGGTCACGTGGGCGAAGCCAACCACAGCCTGACCACGAAGAGAACGATCGTTGTCAACGGCAAGACGTATGAGGTCAAGGAGTGCGTCTGCGGTTATGTGACTCGTGTTGAGGTCAAGAACAACACCACTGGTACCACCATCGGCACCAACCCCAACGCCAAGAACCCCTATGAGAAGAACGACACCACCAAGAAGGATGACGGCAAGAAGGTTGAGTCCGGCAAGACCTTCGACGCTGGTATCGCCCTGTACGTTGGCCTGTCCGTCCTGTCCGTCACCGGCGGCGCTCTGGTCATCGGCAAGAAGAAGGAATTCTAATTCCAATAAAAAAAAGAACACCCCACCGGGGTGTTCTTTTTTTGCCCCACACAAACCCCTCCCCGCAGCAGCCCACCGCGCCCTACGGCCAACCTCCGATAGAATTTCGTAGGGCGGGGTGACCGGTGCCCCGCCGCCAAACAACGCTTTATCTTCTACTGTTGCGTCGCATGAGCGGCAGCGGCGCCGCCACAGGGAATCCGTATTTTGCCTCCCTCTGAGAGGGGTCTTTCGTTCCCCCATCACTTGGGGGATTCCAAAGGGGGCCCCGCAGGGCCCCTTTTGGTCGTTTAGAGAGGGGGGCCGGGGGAGGGGAAAGCGGCGCAGCGCTGCCAGCGGCGGAAGCAGCAAGCCGCTTTCAAGGCAGCGCCCCGTCCAGCGGACACGAATGTGACCGCTGAACGGCTGGCGCAACGAGGGCCGAGTACGAAATCCCTCTCCCCCAGCGGTGCTTTTGCCTACTTTTGGCACCGTGGCCAAAAGTAGGTCGCCCCGCAGGGCGAAATCTCCCTGAACCTTTGTTAAAAAAAACAGGTCGCCGAAGGCAAAGAAAGAAAACCGGGTCGCCGAAAGCAAAAGAGAAAAAAGAAAGAAAAATCTCTCCCCCGTCTCATTCGGTGAAATAACAAAAACCTGCCTTTCGGCAGGTTTTTGTACCTTTTCTGTACCAATAACGCCCGTTAATGTACCAATAATGTACCCAATAAAGCACAAAATGGACAAATATTCGGCGAAATATCAGTGATGGGACACCCGTTCCCATTCCTCGCTGTCCTCGTGCAGCAGCGACAAATCCTGAATATACGCCGTTTCCAGCGGATTGCTCAGCGGCGCGGCGGCCTTGTATTTTTCCAGCCACGCCTTGGATTTCTCCGGCGGCCGAACCGTTCCCGCTCCGGCAATACACCCGCCGGGACAGGCCATTCCTTCCAGCAGATAGCCGTCGTATTTTCCGGTTCTTGCCACCCGCAGCATCTGGCGGCACTCCCGCAATCCCTCGGCGTAAACGGTCTTGACTTCCACATTCGGATTCTCCCGGTGGATGACGTCCTCCACCGCCTTGGCCACGCCGCCGCTGGCGGCGAAGCCTACACCGGGGGCGCTGGCCTCAAAGTGGGAGGGGACATCGGGAATGTTATTAAAATCGATGTTTTTGGCCTCAAACATACCTCTCAGCTCTTCAAAAGTGAGGACAAAGTCCACCTCGCTGCGGACGCTGCGGCGGCTGGCCTCCAGCTTTTTGGCGGCGCAGGGGCCGATAAAAGCCACCCGGCAGTTGGGGTCCCGTCGCTTCATGAGCCGGGCCGTCAGCACCATGGGAGTCATGGTCATGGAGATATAGGGGGCCATGCCGGGGAACTCCTTCTTGGCCATCATGGCCCAGGCGGGGCAGCAGGAGGTGGCCATAAAGGGCTGCTTTTCCGGCACGTTTTCCAGGAACTCCTCCGCCTCTTCAATGGCGCACAGGTCCGCGCCGATGGCCACCTCTTCCAATGCGGCGAAGCCCAACATCTTCATGGCCTCTTTGATCTGACCGGCCGTGACCTTGTCGCCGAACTGGCCCCAGAAGGCCGGGGCGATGATGGCGACGACCTTCTGGCCGCGGTTGATGGCGTGGATCAGCTGGAACAGCTGGCCCTTGTCCACGATGGCGCCGAAGGGGCAGTTGACCAGGCACATACCGCAGCTGACGCACTTGTCCTGGTCGATCTGGGCGCGGCCCAGCTCGTCGCTGGTGATGGCGTTCATGCCGCAGGCCTCGGTGCAGGGGCGCTCGAACTTGATGATGGCCTGGTAGGAACAGCTCTGCTTGCAGCGGCCGCACTTGATGCACTTGTCCTGGTCGATGACAGCCTTGCCCTTGACAAAGGAGATGGCTCCCTTGGGGCAGGCGTGGTAGCAATGGTGGGCCAGGCAGCCCTGGCACATATTGGTGACCTGGTAATGGGTGGGGGGGCAGGCGTTGCAGGCGTACTTGATGATGTTGATGAGGGGGGGATCGTAGTATTTCTCGGCGATGGCGCTCTCCTCCACGCCGTCGCTGAGGAGATTATGCTCGGACACGGAGCGCAGGGGCAGGCCCATGGCCAGACGGATGCGCTCGCCTACGATGGCCCGTTCCAGGAAGATGGATTCCCGCACGGTGGCCTTTTCGCCGGGTATGATCTCATACGGCAGCTTCTCCATGCGGGCGTAATCCTCGTCATAGGCCATTTTCGCCACCTCGGCGAAGACGCGCTTGCGGGTATCGGCGATGCTGCAAGTGATGTTTCTCATATCGGGTTCCTTTCTATCTATGCCAATGGTCGACATCCTATGGATATCATATGATTCTATCTAAATACTACATTATACTGGGCGGGCAAAGGGTTGTCAACCCCCGTGGGAGCTTAGTTTTTCCCGGTTTCGGGGAAATGATGGATGGAAGATATTTCCTGAAGTAAAAACGAATGAAGATATTATTATTGACAAAATTCGACACATATGATACGACTGTTCGTACAAGTGTACTACAATACAAGCGGGGCGGTTTTTGTCCAACTACTTGACATTTATCCTGAAATGGGTATAATAAAAACAAGGGTATTACCGCGAAGCGGTTTTGGCTCTACTTTTGTGAATTTAGTCTTCTACAAAGAAAACCGTCACTTGGCAGAGTGGCGGTTTTCCCATTTTATCCGCAGTGTGAACACAAGTCCAAACATATGGAATGTAATGGTAATCGGCATGAAATCACCTCCTTTCGGAGGTTTTCAAACCAAACCGCCCCGCTTTGTATGTAATACCCTTGCAAGAACAAGTGCAGCAGATATTCGATATCTTGTTAATCAAAAACGCAGCCCAAAAACTCACAGTTTTGGCGGCTTATATGCCGAGAGGGGAGGCTAAAAGATGGTGCGGTGCAAATCAAGATGGATGCTGTGGCGGGGAGAGAGCCGTGCGCTGCCAGTGGCAGATGAAGCACGGCGAACGAGTGGCAGCGGTCAAAATTCCGGCGGCGTAAATGCCGCTGCGAAATTTTGGGCATCGCGACAGGATATAGCCGCTGAGATCGACACTAAAAGATGATGCGGTGCAAACCAAGAAGGATGCTACGGCGGCATAGCCGCCGAGATCGACACTAAAAATATGCCACTGGCATATTTTCTTAACGTGTCGACCCTTTCCGTCCTCGCCCGAAGGGAGAGGCAAGGGTACGGTGTTGCTCCGTAGGGCGGGGCCCGTGTGCCCCGCCGCCGATGGTGCGGCGGGTGTCGTGCGGCGGGCCACATGGGGCCCGCCCTACAACGTTCTCTCGGTAGTCGGTTGTCCGCTCCGTCCCTATCATTCCGAACCAGTGACCGACGTCACTGGTGTGGGAATCCGTAATCCTTGACAGTGCGGTGGAAATCCAGATGGATGCTACGGCGGCATAGCCGCCGAGATCGGAGGCTAAAAATATGCCACCGGCATATTTTCTTAACGCCCCGACGTCCGCCCCTACACACGGGCACAAGGAACCGCCACATGATTGGCGGCGGGGTGTGGTCACCCCGCCCTACAAAATTCTATCGGAGGTTGGCCGTAGGGCGCGGTGGGCTGCGGCGGGGAGGGGTGTGCGTTTGGCGGGCGGGAGAGTGAAAAAAATGACGAGAAATGGTGAGGGGAGTATCGCAAAAATTAACAACAACTTTCCCGTCATGCGTTGACTTATGTGTTGAAGAAGTGCTATACTATAACCAACTGCATGGATAAGCGCTTGCGCGAACCCGAACGTCATGGGGTTCATGCCTTCCGGAAACGGAGGGTAATGACGTTGGGGGGAGGGCAAGTGGCTTGCCATGTAAATATAACGAAAGGTAAGAGGTTCTTATGAAAAAGAGAATTATGGCACTGCTGCTGAGCTTAGTGATGGCCCTAAGCTTAGTACCGACAACGGTATGGGCAGCAGGTGCGAGTAGTGGTGATGTCGTGGATAATGGCATTGCCACTCAGGCATCCATGAGTTGGACGTGGACCGTCACGATTTTCGGCGATAATTATTACAAGTCTGACGGGACAAAGAGCAACACAAATAGGTATACGACCAATAAATCTTTGGATAACAGCAAGGATAATGAGATCGGATACAAGTTCGAGTGGAATGCCAGCGCAGGTGGCCGCGTCTATAAAGGCGGCTGGCAGCTTTGCATAACGGTAAATGGCGCAGTCGTTGAAAGAACAACGGCGTATGTCTATACCAGAAACATGTCTACTGCCAGCGGTTCTTGGACGGCACCCGGATCCAGCCATACTGGCACTAGCAGCCACCCGTTTACGCTGTACCTGAGCAGTTTCCCTAAGGAGACCAGTAACTGCAATCATGATTATGATTGGAAGGACAATGGTGACGGCACACATACCGGAACCTGCAAGAACTGCAACGATAAGGTTACTGAGGGGCATAACGACGGTAACGGCGACGGTTTCTGCGATAAGTGCGGCGCCTGCCTGCATGACAAGGATAACAAGGGCTACTGCACCGTCAAGGATTGCCAGCACATTAAGGATGGCAAGAGTTGCTGCCAGAAGGAGAATCCTGCACCCACCGAACCCGCTGATCCCAAAGTGGGCGAGAACTTTGACTTTAGCGAGAACATTGTCGATGTCATTTGCAAGACTAACAACAATCACAATGACAGCTATGGTCTGATGAACGGCTATTACAGTGTGAGTAATAAGACGAAGTTGTCGAACGGCAACTGGCAATGTGCGCTCACCATTAACCTGAAGGAGTATTTTAATCTTTACAATAGCCAGCATTCCGGCCTTACCCACACGAGGGAGAAAGGCACAGACGAGTTTATGACGATATACCCGACCTGGTATGCGGATTCTAACCAGTGGGTTTTTGTGTCAACTAATACCGCTAAGATTTACGTTAAGTGCGATGCCACCCAGCCTGAAGGTCCCGGCGACACCAAGCCGACCTTTAGCGAAGCGGATGGCCGAATCAAGGTCATATGCGTCGTAAATCCCGCTAACCATAATCCGGCGGAGAAGACGTACAACCTCAGCGACGGAACCTATACTGACAACGGCTCCACTATGGATCAGGCTGGCAAGATCACCTATTCTATCAGTCTGGACAGAAATAGCTTCATTAAGAAGTTTGATACTGATACGAACAAAACACATACGGATAAAGAGACCAACGCTGACACCCGTATCACCTGGACCTGGAATGCCAAGGAAAAGGTTTGGGTGCTGGACACGATGACTGACACAGTCGCAACGATTCTGTGTGAGTGCGAGACGACGGTTGAAAAGTGCCCCGTCCATGTTGTGATCTATCGCAACGGCGACACCTCCAAGGCTTACAAGGATATCGCGCTGGAGTCTCAGCCCAAGGGTTATGTCATCGACCTGACCGAGCTGAATATCGCGGACTACTACACCGCCAACTACACCGGCCAGTATGACTTCTACGGCTGGTATGATGACGGCCTGATGAATATCTACAATGCCAATGTCAAGGCCGGTAAGGATGCGCCTGCCGGTCTGACGACGAAGACCGTCAACGGCTGGACGAACATCAAGTGCATGGTCTATGACTATGAGAAGGTCGTCTACTTCCAGACAAAGGAAGCACTGGCCGACTATCAGAAGGACCACAGCAAGACCGAGGGCCTGCTGTTCAGCACCACCGCCCGCAAGGGTTCCGCTCTGCCTACCGCAGATGCGCCTACTGCCACCCGCAAGGGCTACACCTTCCTGCACTGGAGCAGGGAAGGTCAGACCTCTAACGTGACCGGTCAGACCGTGGGCGGCTGGACGAACCTGTACGCCAACTGGGAACCCACCCAGTACAAGATCACCTACGATCTGCGTGACGGCAAGGCCAGCAATAATCCCGCCAACCCCGCCACCTACACCGTGGAGGACACTGTGACGCTGCAGGCCCCCACCACCAAGCGTAACAATCAGTTCCTGGAGTGGCGCGATGGAGACGGCAACGTGATCACGGAGATCGCGGCGGGAACCACCGGCAATGTGAAGGTCTACGCCTACTGGAAGTGCCCCATCAAGCTCTATGAGCTCACCGCCAACGGCAAAGTGCAGCTGGGCAATACCATCTACGTGACGGAGGGAACGTCCTACCCCCTGCCGGACGGCAGTACGTATGCCAAGAACGGCTACACCTTTAAGTGCTGGTATGAGACAGAGGGCAATCTGACGGCGAATAAGAACCAGAAGACCGCCGTTACCCCCACTGTGACAAAGGAATGGAAGCTGTACGGCAAGAACATCCCCGTTGAGTACACCATCACCTACGTCCTGAACGATAAGGACGCGAAGCACACCAATCAGACGACTTACACTGTGGAGGATGAGTTTGCGATCACCGACGCGACCAACGGCTCCTTCGGCAGAAAGTTCCTGGAGTGGCGCGCCGCGGACAGCAAGACCGGCAAGGCGGTCAACAAGATCGAAAAGGGCACGACTGGCAGCATTACCCTCTATGCCATCTGGCAGAACCCTGTCAATTATTTCCAGGTGGACAAGGACGGAAATAAGACCCTTATCCGGACTGACTATGTCACTGTCCATGAGGACTATCAGACCATTGCCGCCATCGACAAGGCTGGTTACACCTTCGATGGCTGGTATAAGTCCACCAAGGATTTCGGCGCGGATAGCAAAAAGGTGACCGGTTTTACGGCTACGAATAGTAAGGCAGAGTGGAAGCTCTATGGCAAGCTGACCCCCAACAAGTACACTGTGACCTTCGATGTCAACGCCAACGGCGATAAGTCGGCAAAGGTGAATCCTGCCGATAAGGAAGTTACCTTTGACGCCGCATACGGCGATCTGGCGAATGCAAGCCGTGCCGGTTACACCTTCCAGGGTTGGTTCACCGCAAAGGAAGGCGGCACCGAGGTTAAGAGTGATGATATTGTGAAGACGGCGGGGAATCATACCCTGTACGCGCACTGGGAGATCACTCCGCATAACGTCTATGCTTACCTCCGTACCGGTGATTCTATCGGCGATGTGATTCGTCTTGAAAAGAGCACTCTGGACCGCCTGGGCCTGAGTGAGTACAACAAAAATGGCTTTATCCCCGTCGGTAAGTTTGTCTCCAATACCGTGCTCGCGGAAGATGAGTACTATGGAGCCGATGAAGATGAGGCATTCCTCAATGTAATCAAGGAGCTGAAGGCCAACATTAAGCTGGGTGCGGTCGGTGAGAAGATCAATTGGAGCTGGCTCTATACGCCGGCTGATGTTGATGACCGTATTGACGGTTACCTGGCGAACGATAAAGAGGGCTATCAGCTCTCCGGTACGCTGACACTGTACTCCGTCATGTTCAAGACCGAGGACAGCGAGAATGTCAAGGGTATGCCCAAGGCAACTTACGGCACCTTCTACGATTACTATATCGAGGGTGAAACCATCACCATGCCCGCTAATCCGACCCGCACTGGCTACGACTTCAAGGGCTGGGCGGTCAACGGCAAGACGGTCGACACCACCAACGGCTATACGATCACCGGTGATGTGGTCTTCACTGCCCAGTGGGAGAAGCAGACATACACCGTGAAGTTTGACTCCATGGGCGGCAGCAAGATCGACGACCAGAAGGTCAAGTATCAGGATAAGGCCGCCGAGCCTAAGGCTCCCACCAAGTCCGGCTATACCTTCGCCGGTTGGTACACGGATAAGAAGTGCACCAAGGGTAATGAGTTCAGCTTTGATACCAAGATCACCGGCAACATCACCCTGTATGCCAAGTGGGATGTCAAGCGTACCGGCACCAACCCCGATGCCAAGAATCCCTATATCAAGGACAACACCAAGAAGGATGACGGCAAGAAGGTGGAGTCCGGCAAGACCTTCGACGCCGGTATCGCCATGTATGTGGGTCTGAGCATCCTGTCCGTGACCGGCAGTGCTGTGGTGATCCGCAAGCGCAAGGATTTCTGAGAAACCTCTGATCCCAGCAATTAAATGAACCCAAAAAGAACACCCCGAAAGGGGTGTTCTTTTTTTGCGGGGAGTGCGGGGCGGGGAAAAGGGCGGAGAAGAGTCCGACGCCCCGGCGGGAGCCGCCGGGACGCCGGACAAAAGGAAAAGAAAGAAGATGGCAATTTCAGGGCCGTTATCCGGCCAGGGTGGCGGCCATGACCGCCTTGATGGTGTGCATACGGTTCTCCGCCTCGTCAAAGACGATGGACTGGGGGCCTTCAAACACCTCGTCGGTGACTTCCATGGCGTCGCGGCCGAAGGCCTCGCCCATCTCTTTGCCCACGATGGTCTTGTGGTCGTGGAAGGCGGGCAGACAGTGCATGAACACGGCCTTGTCACCGGCCTGGGCCATCAGCTGGGCGTTGACCTGGTAGGGGGCCAGATGGTTGATACGCTCTTTCCACACCTCCACGGGTTCGCCCATGGAGACCCAGACGTCGGTATAGATCACGTCGGCGTTCTGGACGGCCACGGCGGGATCGGTGATAAAAGAGAGGGTGGCGCCGGTCTCCAGGGCGATGGCCTGGCATTCGGCGATCAGCGCCTTGTCGGGGAAGTATTTCTCCGGGGCGCAGGCCACGAAGTGCATACCCATCTTGGCGCAGCCCACCATCAGGGAGTTGCCCATGTTGTACCGGGCGTCGCCCATGTACACCAGCTTCTTGCCCTTCAATCCGCCGCAGTGCTCCTGAATGGTCAGGAAGTCCGCCAGAATCTGGGTGGGATGGAATTCGTTGGTGAGGCCGTTCCACACGGGAACGTCGGCGTACTGGGCCAGCTCCTCCACGATGCTCTGGCCGAAGCCCCGGTACTCGATGCCGTCAAACATACGGCTGAGAACGCGGGCGGTGTCGGCGATGCTCTCCTTCTTGCCGATCTGGGAGCCGGTGGGGTCCAGATAGGTGACGCCCATGCCCAGGTCGTGGCCCGCCACCTCGAAGGCGCAGCGGGTACGGGTGCTGGTCTTTTCAAAGATCAGGGCGATGTTCTTGCCCTGGCATAGGGCATGGGGGATACCGGCCTTTTTCTTGGCCTTCAGGTCAGCCGCCAGGTCCAGAAGATAGGTGATCTCTTCCGGAGTGAAGTCCAGCAGCTTGAGGAAATCCTTGTTTTTCAGACTGATCATACGACGAATGCTCCTTTCTAATATGTAGGGGGTCAGTGCCGGTCGCCCTTGTGCAGGCGCTTTTCAAACCGGCTCAGCAGCCAGGTGAGGGCCACCACGATGATGAGGTAGGTGAGGGCCACCACCATCAGGGGGTTGAAGGCGTCAAAGGTGTTGTTGCGGATCAGGTTGCCCGCTCTCGTCAGGTCCTGGACGGCCACGTAGCCAGCCACGGCGGTCTCTTTCAAAAGAGCGATCATCTCGTTGCCGATGGCGGGCAGGATATTCTTCATGGCCTGGGGCAGGATCACGTGGATGGTGGTCTGGATGCGGGACATGCCCAGGGACCGGCCCGCCTCCATCTGGCCCGCGTCCACCGCGCCGATGCCGCTGCGCATCAGCTCGGCCATATACGCGCCGGAGTTGATGCCGAAGTTGACGATGCCCACGGCGATACCGCCACTGACGCCGCTGGCGGACTTCATTATGACGAAGTAGAAGATCAGCAGCAGCACCACCACGGGGATACCCCGGATAACGGTGGTATAGATATCACACAGTGCGCATAGGGGCTTCATGGCGGGGCTTCCCTCGCCGCAGTATTTGATGATGGCCACCAGCGCACCGATGACGATGCCGATGCACAGTGCGCCCAGCGTGATGATGGCGGTGTTGCGCAGGCCCTCCACCAGCATCATATAGCGGTCATCCTCTAAAAATGTGGAGGCAAGCTTGGCACCCCAGTCGGTAAAGAATTGACCAATGGCGGTAAAAATATTCATAGCGGCGGCTCCTTAGGTATAGCTTATCATGCCGCCGTCGGCGGCGTGGGACAATTTGCGGGGAATTGGGGGTATTTAACGGTTGAGTGAAGAGAGAAAAGTGTGAAGAGTGAAGAGTTGCGGTATGCCGCTAAAGCGGCATAATTGGAATATTTTTTTGCCTCTTGCTGTGAGCACGTAGGGGCGGACGACGAGCGCTGTGAAGCACAGCGGAACGAGTGCCCTTGGGGTATCCGCCCGACCGTATCACGATGGCGTTTTCTTGTGTTCGTCCGTAGGGGCCGATGCCCACATCGGCCCGCGCGACTTACGATGGCATTGTCGGTAAACCGGCGGGGCGATGTAGGCATCGCCCCCTACGAAGTTCTATCGTTGGTACCATCTTACATCGCACGGGCGGGGTAGAACCCCGCCCCTACGAAAATTCTATCGTCTCTGTGTGCTGCGTCAGGGTGCGATGTACGTCACGCCGTACTGCTGGAAGATCTGCTCGACGGTGCCGTCAGAGAGCAGGGCGTCCAGGGCCTCGTTGAAGGGGGTCACCAACTCGCTGCCCTTCTGGAAAGCGAAGGCGTAGGGCTCGGAGGTCATGGCCTCGTCCAGGACGGTCAGGCCCAGCTCCGGCGCCATGGCCAGGGCCACCTCGTTGTCCACGACCCAGGCGTCCACTTTGCCGGAGGTCAGGGCCGCGGCGGCGTCGTTGTTGGCGGTGAAGGCCAGGACCTCATAGCCGTTGCCCATGCAGTACTCCTCGGCGGTGGTGCCGGTCTGGACGGAGACCTTCTTGCCCTCCAGGTCGGCCTTGCCGGTGATGCCGCTGTCGGCGGTCACGACGATGGCTTGGGCGGCCATGAAGTACACGCTGGAGAAGTCCACGTTCTCTTTTCTCTTGTCGGTGACGGTGATGCCGGACATACCCACATCAAACTTACCGGCCTGGACGCCGGGGATGACGGAGTCGAAGTCCATCTGCTGGATATCCAGCTCCATGCCCATCTTCTCAGCCACCTTGTTGAGGATGTCCACCTCGATGCCGACTACCTCGCCGCCCTCCAGGGACTCGAAGGGAGGGAAGTCGGGGCTGGTGGCCACCACCAGCTTGGTCTTGGCGGCGTCATCACCGGAGGTGTTGGCGTCGGAATTGGTATCGGAATTGCTGCTGCCGCAGCCGGCCAGCAGGCCCAGGGCCATGACCAGCGCCAGGGCAAAAGCGGTCAATTTGGTAAACTTTTTCATCGTTATTCTCCTTTTTCATCAGATTGTTGTTGGGAAAGGTATGTCTTGATGGCGGCCAGCTGGACCTCCAGAGAGGCGGGACCGCCCAGGGAGGTTCGTCGGGCCACGCAATTTTCCAGGGAAATGGCGGGGTAGACGTCGGCGTCGAATACGTCGCTGTACTGCTTCAAGGTATCCAGGGGCAGGGCTTCCAGCACGGTATCATGATGGATGCACCAGGCCACCAGCTGGCCGGATATCTTATAGGCGGTACGGAAGGGGAGCCCCTTCTTGGTGAGGTAGTCCGCCAGGTCGGTGGCGTTGATGAAGCCCTTCTGGGCCGCCTTGTACATGGTGTCTACGCAGGGCTTCATGGTGGCGATCATGGGGGTGAAGACTTGCAGGCACATCTTCACGGTGTCCACCGCGTCGAAGACGGCCTCTTTGTCCTCCTGCATGTCCTTGTTGTAGGCCAGGGGCAGGCCCTTCAAGGTCGTCAGGAGAGCCATCAGGTCGCCGTATACACGGCCCGTCTTGCCGCGGCAGAGCTCCGCCATGTCCGGGTTCTTCTTCTGGGGCATGATGGAGGAGCCGGTGGTGAAGCTGTCGTCCAGCTCCACGAAGTGGAACTCCCAGCTGCTCCAGAGGATCAGTTCCTCGGAGAAGCGGCTTAGGTGCATCATCAGCACAGCGCAGGCGGAGAGAAACTCCAGGCAGAAGTCGCGGTCGGACACGCCGTCCAGGCTGTTAAGGGCCACCTGGGAGAAGCCCAGCTGCGCGGCCTCGTATTCCCGGTCAATGGGGAAGGTGGTGCCGGCCAGGGCGCAGCAGCCGATGGGGGACACGTCCATGCGCCTGGCGGCGTCGTCCAGGCGGCCGATGTCGCGCTGGAACATCATGGCGTAGGCCATGAGGTGGTGGCCGAAGGTGATGGGCTGGGCCCGCTGCAAATGGGTGTAGCCGGGCATGATGGCGGTCTGGTACTGCTCCGCCTTGTCGGTGACGGCAGCCAGCAGCTCCAGCACCAGTGCGCGGATGGCGGCCATCTCCTGCCGGAGATAGAGCCGCAGGTCCAGGGCCACCTGGTCGTTGCGGGAGCGGGCGGTGTGGAGCTTTTTGCCCACGTTGCCCAGGCGCTCGGTCAGCACCTGCTCCACGAACATGTGGATATCCTCGGCGGAGGGGTCGAATTCCAGTGTGCCTTCGTCCAGGTCGGCCATGATGCCGGCCAGGCCGAAGATCAGGGTCTGGGCCTCCTGCTCGGTGAGGATGCCGCTGTGGGCCAGCATGGCGGCGTGGGCCATGGAGCCGGTGATGTCCTGGCGGTACATGCGGCAGTCGAAATGCAGGGACGAGTTGAAGTCGTCCGCGATCTGCGCCGTTTCCTTTTCGGCCCGGCCGGCCCAGAGTTTTGCCATGGTGGTGCTCCTTTCGGTGGGAATTTTTCATAATGAGGGCGGTTTACCGCCCTCATTATGAAGGAAAATTCATTTCTTACAGCTTGCCCTGATCCTTCAGCGCCTGCATCTTGGTGGTCAGGCCCCACAGGTTGATGAAGCCGGTGGCCTGGGACTGGTCATAGTCGCTCTCGCCGAAGGTCACCAGATTCTCGGAGTACAGGGAGCAGGGAGAGGTCATACCGGCGGGGATGATGTTGCCCTTATAGAGCTTCAGCTTTACAGTGCCGGTGACATCCTTGTTGGCCTCGTTGGCGAAGGCGGTCAGGGCCTCCTGCAGGGGGGAGTACCACTTGCCGTTATACAGCAGGTCTGCGTAGTCCACAGACAGCTTCTGCTTGGCGTGCAGCACTTCCTTATCCATGGTCAGCATCTCCAGCTGCGCGTGGGCAAAGTACAGGATGGTGCCACCGGGAGTCTCGTAGATGCCGTGGTCCTTCATGCCGATGAGACGGTTCTCTACGATGTCGATGATGCCGATGCCGTTCTTGCCGCCCAGGTCGTTGAGCTTTTCAATGATCTTGCTGGCCTTCATCTTCTCGCCGTTGACGGCCACGGGTGCGCCGGCCTCGAAGTCGATGGAGACGTAGGTGGACTCATCGGGCGCCTGGAAGGGGGAGACACCCATCTCCAGGAAGCCGGGCTTATCCAGATCGGGCTCGTTGGCGGGATCCTCCAGATCCAGGCCCTCATGGCTCAGGTGCCACAGGTTCTTATCCTTGGAGTAGTTGGTCTCGCGGGAGATCTTCAGGGGCACGTTGTGGGCCTCGGCGTAGTCGATCTCCTCGTCACGGGACTTGATGTCCCACTCACGCCAGGGGGCGATGATCTTCATGTCGGGGGCGAAGCGCTTGATGGCCAGCTCGAAACGGACCTGGTCGTTGCCCTTGCCGGTGGCGCCGTGGGCGATGGCGTCGGCACCCTCGGCCTTGGCGATCTCCGCCAGCTTCTTGCCGATGACGGGACGGGCAAAGGCGGTGCCCAGCAGGTAGGTCTCGTACTTGGCGTCCATCTTCAGGCAGGGGATGATGACGTCATCCACCATCTCGTCCACCAGGTCGGCCACGATCAGCTTGCTGGCGCCGGTCTTGATGGCCTTCTCCTCCAGGCCCTCCAGCTCGTCGGCCTGGCCCACATTGCCGGCCACGGCGATGATCTCGGGGTTGTTGTAGTTCTCCTTCAGCCAGGGAATGATGATGGAAGTATCCAGTCCGCCGGAGTAGGCCAGTACGATCTTTTTGATATCTGTATGTTTCATGGTGAGTTCCTCCTTGAATGTTTATGCAACTTATGTGCATGATTATACGCGATATCCAGAAAAAGTCAAGAGGTAAAATGGGGGCAAATCGATATTTTATGCAAATGCACACAGGAAAAGCGGATAAAAAACCGGGAATTATGCAGTTTGATAGGTGAATATGCATAACGGATGTGAATATACGGAATGGGGTTTCCGGTTGTGAAAAAAACCGCGGCAAAGGGGTTGGCAAGGAGGGGGAGATGTGGTATACTATACTCGAACAAACTGTCGAGAGGAGGGGCGGAGCATGGGGGAGCGGGTGATCCTACACTGTGATCTGAACTGTTTTTTCGCGTCGGTGGAGCTTCTCAGCTATCCGGCGCTGCGGGAGGTACCGGTGGCGGTGTGCGGGGATCCGGAGTCCCGCCACGGCATCATATTGGCCAAGAACGAGGCGGCCAAGCGGCTGGGGGTGAAGACGGCGGAGACCATCTGGCAGGCCAAGCAGAAGGCGCCGCACCTCATCACACTGCCGCCCCACCACGACCTCTATCGGAAGTACAGCCGGAAGGTCAACGAGATTTATGGGCAATATACCGATCTGGTGGAGCCCTTCGGCATCGATGAGAGCTGGCTGGACATCACCGGCAGCATGCACCTGTTCGGCGGCGACGGCAGGGCCATTGCCGACCAGCTGCGCAAGCGGCTGCGAGAGGAGCTGGGACTGACCATTTCGGTGGGGGTCAGCTTCAACAAGATATTCGCCAAGCTGGGCAGCGACTATAAAAAGCCCGACGCCACCACCGTCATTGACCGGGATAACTGGCAGGACATTGTGTGGCCGCTGCCGGTGGGGGACCTGCTGGGGGTGGGGCGGTCGTCCCAGAAGCTGCTGCGGCAGTACGGGGTGGAGACCATCGGACAGCTGGCGGCTTTTCCCCGTGAGACGCTGGAGACGCTGATGGGCAAGCACGGGGCCCAGCTCCACGACTACGCCAACGCCCTGGAACACAGTCCCGTCCGGCCCCAGCATGAGCAGGAACCGGTGAAATCCGTGGGCAACGGCACCACGTTTCCCACCAATCTGACCAGGTGGGAGCAGGTGCGCTCCGGTCTGTCCCTGCTGGCGGACAGCGTGGCGGGGCGTCTGCGGCGGTACGGCATGTACTGCGGCGGCGTGGCGCTGACCATACGGTACGCGGACTTTCGGCAGTTCAGCCGCCAGACGCGGCTGGAGGGAAGTACCCATTTACAGAAGGACATCTACCGGGCGGCGCTGGAGCTGGCCCGGCAGGCGTGGCACGCGCCGGAGCCCATCCGGGCGCTGACCGTCACGGCGCTGTATCTGACGGAGGAACGGGACAGCTATCAGCAGCTGGACCTGCTGGCGGGAGACGCGGCGAAGCGGGACGAGAAGCAGGAGCGGCTGGAGCAGGCCATGGACGCCATCCGCGGCAAGTACGGCAAGGGGGCCGTCTCCTTTGGCAACACGGGAAAGGTCGGATGGGAGGAATAGCAAAAGGAAAGAGAGCGGCGTATCCCGTTGGGATACGCCGCTCTCTTTCTCATAATGTACAGATCAGTGCAGCAATAGGCCGATGACCAGCAGATGCAGGGGATAGTAGAGGTAGAACAGCCACTTCATGAAGCGGTTCACCTGGGGGTTGGGGCCCCGCCGGCCGTTGTAGCGGCGGAGAATGGGAATGGACAGCACCACGCCCATTTGCAGCAGGCCGTAGGCCCGGTCGATGGCGAAGAAGTAGACCACCGCGTAGAGGGCCACATAGAAGATCAGCCAGAGGGACTGCTTTTTCAGGTCGCCCCGGTTGGCGCCGAAGGCCAGCACACACAGGGCGGCGATGCAGCTCCAGTCGCTGGGCAGGCTCACCAGGCAGATGAGAAGGATCAGCAGGGGCTTGGCCGCCTTGCCCAGCCGGGGATCGTTGGCCACCCGCAGCATCACGAGACCCCATGCCAGCGTCCACATGACGCTGGTCTGGTTCAGCACATTGCCGGACAGGAAGGGGACGAAGGAGCGCCAGTCCACGAACTCGGTGGAGGCGTAGAGATAGCAAAAATGGGAGACCAGGGCGAAGAGGAAGAGACGGGCGGTGTACTTGCGGACGTCACGGGTGTAGTGGTAGCCCTCGGCGATGAAGAAGCACATGATGGGGCAGGTGATGCGGCCTGCCAGGTGCATCAGCAGGGGCAGCAGCTCTTTGGGATAGCCGGGAAAGACTGCCCAGGCGATGTGGTCGATGGTCATGGCCGCGATGGCGATGAGCTTGATGGCATTGGCGTCCAGGGTTTTTCTCTGTGTGCCGGACATACTGGCGACCTCCGAAAAGTGAGAGTTTGCGGCAGTTACCGCTCAAATTCCACCGTATAGGTACCCAGTACCTGCCGGCAGGGGATGCGGGCGGCGTTTTCCACGGTGAGGGGCTCCTGGGGGTAGACGTGCCGGACTTCGGTGGGGCAGGCGGGCAGAGTCTTGCCGATGCTGACGCCGTGGGCTCCCTCCGGCAGCAGCCAGCGGAATGTACAGTCGCAGAACTCCTTGTTGGCGGTGATCTGCTCCGGGGCGCGCAGCGTCTCGTCCGGGGTCAGGAAGAAGCAGCCGGCGTTGTCCTTCTCCGCCGGGCAGGAGCCGGCGACGCCTACGCCGGTGAAGCTGATCTCCAGCAAATCGGTGCGGAAGGTGGTGGTTTTGCCGGACTGGGTGAAGGGGACGCCGGTCCGGAAGCCGATGTTCAGCCAGCCACGGAGGCCGTCCTTCTCGGCGGCGGTGTTGAACTCCACGTAGCCGGTGCGACCGTCCCGGACCTCCGCGTTGATGCGCAGCACGGGGCGCAGAGAGGTGAAGCCCTCCGGCAGCAGGGCGCGGAGACGGTCCTGCTCCACGCCGTAGGCCATGACGAATTGCTGAATATGCATAGGGGTGCCTCCTTTGACGGTTTCGGGTATTTTCTCTATTGTATCAGCTATGGCGGGGAGATGCAAGGAAAAGCGGGGACAAACGGCGGCCTTGACGGTGGGGGCGCGGCGCGGTACAATAGGGCGGTATGAAAAGGACTGGGGGGCGGGCTGTTCCCCGTGAGAGAAGAGAGGACGTGCCATGAATCAGAAGGAACTTAACGAGATACGCCGGCGGTTCAAGCTGGATAAGAACGCCATCAGCAAAATTTACGGCTGCTATGTCAACAGCAACCGGGAGATCATCTCCTACATCGACGCCTCCATGGGGCTGATGTCCCAGGAGGAGCAGGAGATGTATCTGGGGCTGCTGAAGAAGGCGCTGTCCGGGGCGCTGGGGAGGAATCTCATCGATATCGAATTTTCCACCGCCCAGGCGGCGGACGGCGACGAGCACAGGCTATTGCAGACCATCCGCCAGACGGGCTTGCAGGACCGGAACTCACGGGAGGAGCTGTGCCGCCGCATTATCGACGCCATGGACATGGGGGAGAGCAACTATCTCATCCTGCTGGCGGCGGACACCTATGACGTGCCCTATAAGGGGCGGGACGACGAGACATTCGCCGACGGGTCCGACACGGTGTACAAATACTTCGTGTGCAGCATCTGTCCGGTGAAGGCCCCTACGCTGGAGCTGAAGTACAGCAATGAGGACAGCGGCTTCCACAGTGCGTCCACAGGGCACATCGCCCTGGCGCCGGAGCTGGGGTTCCTGTTCCCGGCCTTTGATGACCGCTCGGCCAACATCTACAACGCTCTCTTTTACAGCAAGAATGCGGCGGAGATCCACCGGGAGGTCATCGACGCGGTGTTTCATATCGCGGAGCCGCCTATGTCCGCCGAGGAGCAGAAGAACGTATTCAGCACCGCGCTGGGGGATGCCTTGCAGAAGGATTGCAGCTACGACGTGGTGCAGTCGGTCCACGAGCAGCTGCGGGAGCGCATCGCGGAGCACAAGGAGAGCAAGGACCCGGAACCCCTGACGCTGTCCGTCCGGGAGGTGGGGGACATGCTGAGCAGCAGCGGCGTGGCCGCGGAAAAGGTGGAGGCCTTCCGGCAGGAGTGCCGCAGACAGTACGGCGAGGACGCGGAACTGAACCCCAAGAACATCGTGGAGAGCGGCAAGTTTCAGGTCACTACGCCGGAGGTGAAGATCGCCGTGGCCCCGGAGTACAGCTGCATGATCGAGGCCCGCGTTATCGACGGGCGGAAGTATATCCTCATCCCCGCCGACGAGGGCGTGGAGATCAACGGTATTGCCGTGAACATCCCCAATCCGCAGAAAACGGAGGAGGCGTAAGCCTTGACAAACGGGCGGCGCGCGGCTATAATCCAAAGCGAAGAGGGGCTACGGTCCCGGAAGAGAAAAGCTGCCGGAGACGGCTTTTCTTAAGATGAATGGTTAGCAACGACTAACTGGAAAACGTTGACGCAGACCGGTGGATAGGAAAAAGGAGAGGTGAGCTGCAATGGTAGGACAGACGATCTTGGAGGGACTGGGCCTGGGTGCGCTGCTGGTGTTGGTGTGTGCTTTTGGCATCCGCAGGGGCGCGGTGGGACTGGTGCACCTCTATCACCAGGAAGTGCAGGACCGGTGCGTGGCGCTGGGGATGACCACCTGTGAGAAAATCCGGCGCAGCAGCATACGCTTCAAGCTGTGCTGTGTGCCGGGGTATGTGGCCTATGTGCTGGTGTGCGTCTATGCGGTCAACGGGGCGCGGGGCTTTTGGCCGGGGTTCTGGCAGATGCTGGTGATCCTGTGGGTGATGAACGTGATCGACCGGCTGCTGGTGGACGAATGGTGGGTGGGGCACACGGCAGCGTGGACCATCCCCGGCACGGAGGACCTGATGCCGTACATCACATCGCGGGACAAGCGGGTGAAGTGGCTGACCGGTACGGTGGGGCTGGCGGCTGTCGCGGCGGTGCTGGCCGGGGTGATGGCGCTGCTCCTGCGGTAAGCGTTTTATAGAGGAAGGGACGTGC
>CAKTMW010000028.1 GCA_934574095.1 uncultured Oscillospiraceae bacterium
ACCAAGCTCTACCGTTATATGGACGCAGACTTTGTAAAGGAGCATCCGTATATCTATCTCTCTGTGGATGGCGAGGATATGATTTTCCAGATCACCGCTCTATTCGTCACGGATATTGGCTTTGACTATATTGCGCCTAATCCCACGGGAGATGATCTGACCAGCTTCTTTGAGACGATTGCGCGGAAAAACTGGCTGGACTTTGACGGCGTGACCTTCTCCGAGGAAGATTCCGTCCTGACCCTCTCCACCTGCTGCCGGAAGTACGACAAGACCAACAGCGGCAATCAGCGGCTTGTGGTCATGGCAAAGCTGCTGCCGGAGGGCGCTGCGGCGCAGGAGTTCACAGTGTCCCTTGCGGAGAATCCCGAACTGCCCTGATAGGGCATCATCCGAAAACATCACGCCGTTTACTCATGCATCCGTGCGGACGACAGCAAACGAAGCAAATGTTTTCAAATAGCGCAGCCTTTCTTGCAAGCGTCTCCGCACGTCCAGAAGGGAGTGCGAAAATGCTAACGGATAGAACATCAATATCAAAATGCTGGACCGCCCGAACCGAGGTTATCAGGACTGGAAAGACGGGGAGATCACGCAGCAGGAATACCGGGATATGAAGGCCACTTATGACCGCCAAATCAATGAGGTGTCCGATGTGCTGGCCAGACTAACCGCTGAACGTGCGGAGCTGGCAAACGGCGTTGACAAGGAACACCCTGCGCTGGTCGCTTTCAAAAAGTATCAGAATATCGATGCCCTGTCCCGTGAGTTGCTGATCGAGCTGGTGGATCATATCAAGGTCTATGAAAATGGCAATATCAGCGTCAAGTTCAAGTTTGCCGATCAGCTTCGCCGCATCGCGGAGTACATCGACGTCAATACCGCTGAATCCCCTGCATGGGCGGTTTGATTTCGCACTACATTCCCTGTGTCAGCGTGTTTTCCTAATAGGACGTGAACATATGATGGTGTGGTCAGCAGAGCCGAAAAAGGGGTATCTCACACGAGAAGGTATCACTGTCATGCGCTCCAAGATGATAAACGCTATTTTCCATGAGGAGATGAAAGAACTCTACATCAAGAAAGATGCTGCCTACAAAGAGAGTGTCCAGACCGCAAGGGATGCTCTGGTGACGCGCATTACAGCAATGGAGCACAGCGACTGTGCGGATCCCGTGATAGAGCAAAAGCTGCGGGAGTTGTCTCAAACATTGGAGCAGGTCGATGGCAGACACGTCTACGGCTATCTGCCCAAAGAGGTCAAGGCGCAGGTGGACGAGATCGTGGAGCGGCTGGCGCAGCTCCCGGAGGTGGCGGCTTGCTATGACCAATGGTGGCGGCTGAAGGATGAGATCGCCGGTTACTACGGACGGAACACGCCGCCCCACCAGCCACTGGTGCAGCAAAAAGAGTTCCGCGCCATCAAGAATATGATCATTCAGCAGGCAGAGACGTTTCGGCAGCCTGTGCCGGAACAAGCCTCTCTTGAGACAGAACCTGTCGAACAGCAGGTACCGTGGTCGTCTGAATCTCCTGTGGTCATGCCGCAGCCGCAGACGGTCACATCGCAGATCAAAATAGAGGGCGGCGCGGTCATTCAACTGCTCCATCACATGAGCCGTGTATTCCGCGGTAATATGCCGGTCATCCCGCCTGCGCTGCGTACCGACTCCAAGCGCCGCAGGCGGTTACAGGAGAAGCGCATGGCCATGGGCCACAAGCGGGACGACCACGAGGAGCAGGAGTGTTTGCGGAATGAACAGATACTGTGACCATGAAATTTCTCTTCCGTTTTTTCATTCTGTGTGGTATTCTAAAAGTGAGGTGAACCACTATGACCACAAAACAGATAAATCGTCGGATCGCCGCTGTCAAAACAGCAGACGCCATCAACGCCATAGAGGGTGCTCCCGTATCTCATTATGCGAAAATACTGTCCAATAGCTGGGCAAGAGGTGAGATCACGGGGGAACAGATGAAGGCAGCCCTGCTGGCTTCTCACAGGAAAATGGCGGCACAGGTGCAGAGCCATGCCTGACATTTATCTCTATGATGACGTGCCGGTGCTGCGCAACAAGCTGCAGATCAAGGACGAAAAGACCTTGGAACTGATCGAAGCCGAACAGTCCCGCGCCAACATGATGTTGTTGTATGAACGGGGCTTTCATGATTTTTCGCCGGAGGGGTTATGTGAGATCCACCGTTATCTGTTTGGGGATATCTACGATTGGGCTGGTCAGTACCGTGTGATCAACATCGAAAAGCGTGAACGGCTGCTCGGTGGACGCAGCGTGTGGTATAGCAACGACGAGAATATTGCCCGTGATTTGCATGCGGCATTTGAGGCGATTCACGCGAAGCGATGGGATACATTTTCAAGAAAAGAGTTTGCCCATGAGCTGACATTGAGTTTTTCTAAAATCTGGCAGACACACCCGTTCCGTGAGGGAAATACCAGAACTGTGGTCATGATGATGACATTCTTCGTAGAAGAACATTATTATATGGATCAGGAGTTGATGGCACAGAGCGCCGGTTATGTCAGAGACTCGTTTGTCATGGCTTCCTTAGATCAATTTTCTGAGTATGAACATCTGGAGAAGATTCTGCTGGATGCCATCTGTGACGAGCCCGTCGAGTACGATCCTGATCTGCCGGACAATGACAGTAAGGAACAGATACCGGAGCGGTATCGGAAATACCAAAGCGAGAAATATTCACCAGAACCCCATTATCAACGGGAAGAATAACCGAAGCGGACTGCATCGCAGTCCGCTTCTTCATACACAAATTTCGGAGCAGAGGCACTGCTCCGATTTTCTTTCAGGAGGACTACTATGCCCTACATTCATTTCACCCAAGAGCAAAAAGACCGGGCGGCGAGGACGGATCTGGAAGTGTTCCTGCGAAACCGCGGAGAAAAGCTGCTGCCATCCGGACGGGACAAGCGTCTGAGCAGTGATCACAGCGTCACCATTCGCGGTAACCACTGGTTCGATCACGCCACGCATGAGGGCGGCAACGCCATCAGCTTTGTGCAGCGATTCTACCATCTGGGCTATGCCGACGCCGTGTCGCTGCTGCTGTGCAACGGGCAGACCTATGAGAAACCAGTCTCATCGCCACCGAAAAAATTCACCCTGCCGACCGCCAACGGAAATATGCGCCGTGTGTTTGCTTACCTGACACAGCATCGACGTATCCACCGTGAGGTGGTCTCTTTTTTTGCCCATGCCCATCTGCTTTACGAGGATGAGGCACATCACAACTGTGTATTTGTTGGTGTGGACGAAAACGGCATAGTCAGACACGCACACCTGCGAAGCACGGCCAGTCAGGGAAAATCCTTTCGTCAGACCGTGGAGGGCAGCGACGCACGATACAGCTTTCACTTCGCAGGCGGCGGCGAAGCGCTCTATGTCTTCGAGTCGCCTATTGATCTGCTGTCCTACATCACCCTGCATATGAATGACTGGCAGGCGCAGAACTATGTGGCATGCTGCGGTACGGCCTTCGCGCCGGTGGAGCAGATGCTCCGCACTCACCCACAGATCCGGCAGGTGTATCTCTGCCTGGACAACGACGAGGCCGGACACAATGCCTCACAGCGGATGGAAGGCTATCTTCAAGCGGAGGGTATTTCTGCCATGCGACTGGTACCGGTGCAGAAGGATTGGAACGAGGACTTGTGCGTGGAATAGAACAAGCCGACAGTATGAAACTGTCGGCTCGTATGTTATATCACTGCTGGTAACGCAGCAGCAGCGCACGAAGTACGGGAAGAAAATCCTCACAGATCTGCCGTGCGATCTCGACAGCGGTGGCTTCGTCGTAAACATGGGACGTGAGGTTCCGCGCCGAAATGATCGCGTTCCAAGCATCCGCATCATCGATCACACCGGCAGCGTAGGCTTCCTTCAACACGGCGCGTGGTGAAATGAAAGAGAGAACGACCCCCTGATCCTCCAGATATTCGCGGAGCGACTTCCATGCCAGCTCCACCGTGAACTCGAAGCGCTGGATCAACCCGTCCCGATAAAGCGTATCCTGTGGAGATGCAAGATAACAGTTCACAGCATCTTCCAACTGCATGATTGCGTTTTTGTAGTTCTCAATTTTCTGCAGCATAGAGTACCACACCATCCTTCTCAATGTTCTTGCGAAACGCGGTGTCCATGTTCGGAGAAACATGGACGATATCCAGTTTCAGCAGCGTGGGCAGATCGTCTGCCTCGATCGCAAAACCGCCGCGCTGCTTTTCCGGCATACCATATACAGCAAGGTCGATATCACTGCGCTCGTGAAAGTCACCTCTGGCGCGGGAACCATAGAGGACTAATTTTTCAGCGCCAAAGCGGGCGGCCAGATCGGCAAGCTTTGTATATAATTCGTCCATAGAGCCTCCTCTGGCAAATCTGTTTGCACACGCATAGGAACGATCTCTTTTACATTTCTTCATTCTATACTATCGCATTTGCGGTAAAACTTCAAATATTATTTTGTTACATGAACCCAAAATATAAGTTAGGAGAAAATTTACATGACCGGAAACCTCTGGATCTTGCTGGCGGCGGGCGGCGCGGTGGTGGCGGTGTTCGTCGCGCTGTCGCTGCTGGCGGATAATTACAACCTCAACAATATTAAGTCCAGAACCGTAGGCGATGGCCAGCACGGCACAGCACGGTGGGCCACGGAGCAGGAGATCCGCAGCAGTTATGCGCTGGTACCATTCCAAGTAGCCGACTGGCGGGCGGGCAAGAACCTGCCGGAAGCCCAAGGTCTGGTGCTGGGCAGCCGGGACAGCAGAAAAGGCGATGTCACGGCGCTGGTGGACAGTGACGATATTCACTGTCTCATGATTGGCGCGTCCGGCGTAGGCAAGACCGCCTACTTCCTGTACCCGAATCTGGAGTACGCCTGCGCCTGCGGCATGAGTTTTTTTGCCACTGACACCAAGGGAGATCTCGCCCGCAACTACGGTGCGGTGGCGAAGAAATACTATGGCTATCGCGTCTCTGTGGTGGACTTGCGAAACCCGACACGCTCGGATGGCTACAATCTCATGACGCTTATCAACCGCTACATGGACAAAGCGCTCCGTGAGCACAGCATTGAGGCGTATGGCAAAGCGGAAAATCTGATCAATATTCTGGCACACAGCATCATCTCGCCGAAAGACGAGGAGAGCCGCGGCCAGAATGAATATTTTTATAAAGCCGCCGAGGGGGTGGTGGCCTCGGTGCTCCTGCTGCTGGCGGAGTTCCTGCCGCCGGACAAGGATTATCCAACAGAGCGGCGGCATCTGGTGTCGGTGTTTATTCTGATCCAACAACTGCTGGCGCCCTCTGGTATGCGGGGACAAAGCTATTTCAAGCAACTGATGGATATGCTGCCCGCTCATCACAGGGCGCGGAATCTGGCTTCGTCCGCTTTGGAATCATCGGATCAGGCAACGGCTTCCGCCATGTCCACAGCACTGGCGCAGATGAATACGTTTATGGATATCGCGTTGGAGCAGGTGATCTGTTTCGACAACAATATAGACGCGGAGAAGTTTGCCAAAGAAAAGACAGCCCTCTTTCTTATACTTCCGGAAGAGGATAGGACGAAGAATTTCATGGCAGGACTTATGATACAGAATCTATCCAAAGAGCTGTTTGAGCTGGCGGAAAAAGGCAGCGGGCGCTTGCCCAACCGTGTTGTTTTCTACTGTGATGAGTTTGGCACCATGCCCGCCTTCGATGTGGAGGCCCTGTTCAGTGCGGGCCGCTCCCGTGGTATCACGCTGGTGCCTATCATCCAATCGCTGGCGCAGCTCGACAAGAACTATGGTGACAAAGGTGCGGAGTCAATCATTGATAATTGCCAGGACTCGATCTTCGGTGGCTTCGCGCCCAACAGTCAAACGGCGGAGAAGCTCTCGAAAGCGCTGGGCAACCGCACGGTACTGAGCGGCTCTGTCAGCAAAGGAAAAAACGATCCCAGCCAGAGCCTGCAAATGATAGAACGGCCCTTGATGACGGCGGACGAGCTGAAGTCGCTTCCGAAAGGCAACTTCGTGGTAATGAAAACGGGAACACACCCCATGCAGACAAAGCTGAAGCTGTTCTTTGATTGGGGCATTATATTCGATGAGCTATATACCACCCCGGAACACGCCGTGCGAAAGGTGGCCTATGCCAGCCGGGAAGAACTGTTCCGGAGCGTCAGGAAAGCGCAGCAGGAGCAGAGCACTCAGGCTGCACAAGCGAAACAGTCGGAAAAGACTGATACACGCAAGTCGCCGCAGTCTGCCATGGAACTCTATGACAACGGAGGTGAACAATGAGCTATTTTGATACTATTTACGCTGACCACCTGCTGCCCCACCGGGCACGGACGGTCTATATGTACCTGCGGGATCGGGGCGATGCCCAGCGGAAGTGCTGGCCCAGCATCAAGACCATCGCGGCAGATCTGCACCTGTCCCGCAGCACGGTCAAGCGGGCTTTGGGAGAGCTGGAGCAGCACGGCTATCTGGAGCGCCTGCCCCGCTACCGCCCCAACGGCAGCAGTACCTCCAACCTCTACACGGTGCGATAAAAACAGACACAGCCGCCAAGGGACGACTATGCCTGTTCACTGAACCGAGGAGGGGTTCATGATGAACCACCCAGAAGGACTCACTCTATCGGAGGTGTTAGTGCAGAGAAAAGAATGAGGACAGTCTCTTGTAGAAGAACAGCATTCATTTTCGACTTGCCTTTTTCTGAAGCGCGATATAATCTCGCACCGCTTTGCGCCCGTTGACATCAAGAGAAAGTATATCGGCAAGCATTGCGTCTGCGGTATAGCTTCCAACAATTGGCCGCTTGTAATCGTTGGGACAAACGCTGTACTCCGAACGGCCAAGGATGTAATCAGTAGAAACTCCATAAAAGTCTGCAAGTGCTGTTACGCAGTGGATCGGCATCTCATATTTGCCAGTTTCGTACTTGGAGTAATACTGCTGCGAGGTACCCAGCACCTTTGCCACATCAGCTTGCTTCAAGTCTCTATCTTCACGCAGCTCTCGGATGATCTCGCAGAAAGTTTTCATGTGGGTTATCCTCCATTTTGTGGTAAAGGAATTATAGCCTACATCAAATATGACTTATTGACAGCGAGTTGAAATTGGCTTATTATTTGTTTTGTATAAGTGAAATATAATGTATGTTGTGATGGAGATACATCGGAGATAATGTGTATGAGCAACCCTATCCGCTGTGCCATCATCGGTCAAAACCCCATGCGGTTTCCGTGGGGCTTCGACGAAGAAGATGACCGTTGCCGAAAATTGAAAATCGAATTGGCACAGCAGATCATGGCGCTGCGACAGAGCGGCGTGTCGCAATTCCTTGTGGCCTGCGACTGCGGCGTGGGACTGTACGCCGCTGAAATCGTCAACGGCCTGCGAATGTCTGATCATGACTTAATGCTTATCTGCTGCACACCCCATGAGGAGCAGGCTACAAAATGGGCGCCCTACCTGCGGGAACGCTACTTTACTATGCTGGAGAAATGCACCCTTATCTCCGCTGTGTGCGAGGTCGGTGCGCCGGATGCACAGCTCCGAGCCTACAAGAAGATCATCGACCTGGCGGACGTGGTGCTGGGTGTCTACGATCTGGAGAGTCCAGCCGTGGGTGATGCCGAGGATAGGGCATTGGCCTATGCCGTAGACACAGCCCATAAGTCTGTGCTGGTGTTAGACCCTATCAATCTGACTACATTCCAGATCGACGAACACTATCGGCCCCAATAAAGCAAAAAGAACCCGCTCTGCGATTGCAGGGCGGGTTCTCATTACACTACGGCATGTATCGCCATGTTATCCATGAGAGTGTGGAGACTCAGGTCATATTGCTCTTGTGTTATTAAGTGGCGCACAAGAAACGTATCCAGCACACCCTTCTGTTTATCAAAAAGCTGCTGTTGCTTTTCCTGCTCAGAAAGTCCCTGCCACTCGTCTACTATTGCAAAGTCCAGTTTCATTAAATGCCCCTCCTATAGTATTCACACGAGTGTTACTATACCACGGGATGTGGTAAAATGAAATTGGCAAAACGACAAAAACACGGTGGATTTTTCTATCAACTCAAACGCCAAAAGACTATTGACAGAGGTGTTGGGGCGATTCTCATATTTCCTTTTTCGCGGCGTTGGCGGCGGCACGGGCCTTGTCGCGAGACTTGCGCTGGGCGATGAGGTCTGCCTTGGCCTGACGCTTTTCCCTGCGCTCCTGCATGAGCTGTGCCTCCTGACGCGCGTACTCCTGCCGGAAGCGGGGGTAGCCGTTCTCACGCGGTGGCCTGTACTGTGAGGGCAGACCTGCGACTTTCAGGGCGGCAGACCAGTTACCGAAACGCTGGGCAATGTATGCCCCGCCGACAACCTCACAGGGAGCGGGTGTGTAAGAGACGTCAACGCAGCGCCGCACATAGTCGATAAGGTCGGCGTCGCTGGCGGTCTCATATTCTATCTCAAAAGCCTCGTCCTGCGCTTGCAGGGCCTCGCGGGTGCGTTTGACGAGCTGCTGATGCAGCAAATTATCACCGTTGACCTGTGACATTTTTGTGTCCCTCCTGGGCATAATAGACTCAGCCAGATGGAGCGATACCCTTCGTAAATCTGCATCATTTAGGAAAGCACTTTTCGCCACCGGCTATGGTAAAACGATAGCATTTGCGGGGCGGGAAGTCAAGCGCGGCGTCGGTGTTCGGGTGAAAACAGTCGCCGGAGGCCGAGACGGGCGGTTTATGCGCCGTATTTTTCCTGTGCGGCAGACGATAAAGAGGGTGTTCGCCGTCAGAAAAAGCGTCAGGAGGAGTACAGAATGTCACGTCGAGGGGAAAATATCTACAAGCGCGGCGATGGCCGCTGGGAGGGGCGTTATATCCGAGGGCGGACGCCGGAGGGACGGGCGCAGTACGGCTACGTCTACGCTGCCACTTACAGCGCCTGCCGGGAAAAACGGCGGCAGCGTCTGCAGGAGTTGCCCCGTGAGATCACGCCAAGCAATAACATGACATTACCGGAGGCTGTGGAGCTATTTTTCACGGAACGGGAGCAGAAGCAGAAGCTGAAGGAGTCCACCGTCAGCCGGTACCGCTACATGGTGCGGCGGTATATCCAACCGCAGTTGGGAGCCGCACCACTGTATACGCTAACGGAGGAACGGGTGGCGGCGTTTTATCAAAGGCTCCAAGGACAGGGACTGTCTCCCAAAAGCGCCAGAGATGCGGGTGTACTGCTGCGAGCCATTCTGCGGACGGCAACCAAGCGGGGATGCTTCTGTACGGGCGTAAACGCCGAGCTTCCGGTGTGCAAAAAGCGGCAGGTGGAGATATTCACCGAGCCGGAGATCCTGCGGCTGGCGCATCATATTGTGGACGAGCCTGACTTGACCGGCCTTGGTGTTCTGCTGGCACTGAACAGTGGACTGCGTCTGGGAGAGCTGTGTGCACTGCGGTGGTCGGACATCGACCTACACGCGGGATTTCTGCGGGTGGAGCGGGAGGTGCAGCGTCTCTATGAGAAAGGCTGTACAAAGCTCATTGTACAGCCACCCAAGAGCGAGTCATCTCTCCGCAGAATACCGCTGCCAGCAGATATTCTGTCTCTGCTGGCGGCGCACAAGCCGAAGACCGCGGGCGGTGTCTGCCTGCTGACAGGCACCGCCGCGCCGTTGGAGCCGCGCACTATGCAGAACCGATATAGAGCCCTCTTAAAGCGGGCAGGCGTCCCGTACCGCAATTTCCATGCCCTGCGGCATACCTACGCCACACGATGTATTGAACAGAATGTGGACGTCAAAAGCGTCAGCGAAATGCTGGGCCACAGCGATGTGCGGATCACGCTGCAAACCTATGTCCATGTATCTCTGCGGCACAAGCAGCAGGCGGTGCAGAGCATCTGCTTTCTGCCTATCTGCGGCAGCGGAGACCTTGCGCCGTCAAAAATCCCGTCAGGCGCAGCAAAAACCACCGCACGGCAAGGCGCGGCGGCGCGGGTTTCCTAAATGATGCAGATTTACGAAAAAAGATGTGCCGTCTATGCAACAGGATAACCTAAAAAGAGGCAGGAACGCAAATTGCATTCCTGCCTTCTCATATCTTGAGACAAGTTAAAATGTGTGTTGACCGCAGATGACTATCGAAAGCTTATTTGTCTATGTGCCGGTATCCACCGGTCAGAAGGATCCGCTCACGGAGCTGCGCGGCATTTGTGAAACCTTTTCCCGTGAGTTCTTCTGCCGTGGAAGTGAGTGCTGCTTCAAATTGCTGTGCCATGGCGGAGAAACGCTTTATTGCCAGCTTTTCACCGATACCGACTTCACAGGCGGCCATGCGGAAGGAGCTTTCGGAAACATCATCAACAGTAACGGCATCGCCGATACGCATGGAAAGATCGCGGGTGCTGCCGGAGTAGACGGTGGTACTGATCACATCGTAGGCTGGAGCCAGCCGGACGGAGGCAAGCGGGGCGTCGTAGAGGAGCGAGAGATTCTTGAGGTGATTGTCGGTGTTGCCGATAAGAAAGTTGAATAGCGTCAGATCCCAGAGCTTCAACTGATCCTCCAACGGGTTTGCCGACTGATGCTTTAGAAGGGCAAAAGCGTCCTTGAGATATGCACCGCCAGTTGGTTCGTATTTCTCTGCGGCAGGGATGCCCAGGGCCTGTGCGAAGTCCTCCTGATGAAGCCGTTGGGGACAGGGCAGACCGTCGATCATACGGCTCTCTGCGATGAAAGGTCGGTCATAGCGGGCGGTGGCGAACAGGATGTTTTCATCCGCCACGCCGCCGGTGTCCAGAATAAAGCAATCCGGCGCGTCAATTCCACATTTTTTCGCGGTATGCAGGCACAATAGCTCGTTGACCACAATGCCGCGCAGACGCACATGACTTTGCTTGACGATGTGTGTACTGGGCGCGGTGCCAAAGGGCTGATACCACGCATTGTTGGCGGCGTCATAGTATAGTCCCACCTTGCCTGAGGCACCGGTAAGGGACAGGTGGGACTCCGTCACCAGCTTGGCCGATTGGGTAGCACCCTCCGCTGCCAGTGCCTGTACCTGCGGCAGCGTCAGCTTCTGGTAATGCGCCGGGATATCATCCGGTTCACAAATGATCTGAATGGCACCGAGACATTCTTTGCCCAGCCCTGCAAGGATAGAGAGATAATCATCCTCGCTGACGTGCATCCACTGTGCGACGGTTCTTCTGGTGAAGCCTTCCGGCAGCAGACCGTCAAAGAAGCATTTTGCCTGCTGAGGTGAAAAAGCTTCCTCTTGCAACGGCAAACTGACAGAGATGGGCCGTGCGTCCTCACCATGCAGATAAGCATCGTCGTAAGCGAAGCCGCTGTTTGATATATGCCCTACCGGCACAGGTGCGCCATTTTTTTCAATGATAACGGTGTATGTCATTTACTCACCCCGCGCTTTCATCTCGCAGTCCAATCCCAGCAGGTTGGCAAGCGAAAGAACCTTGCCCAGTTCGACAGTGGACTTCCCGCGCTCTACATCGGAGATAAAGCTGACGCTGAAACCTGTGGCCTCCGCCACATAGGCCTGCGTATAGTGCAGTGCTTTCCGGCGCTGGCGGATCACTGCGCCAAAATCTGCGGCATCATAGATACGCATAGTGACCTCATTTCTCCGTTCGGCTTGTTTTTTCAAGCAGGGTCGAAAATGAGCCGAACGGCGTTATTGCTCTGGTGACAGTATAATATAAGCCGAACGACGAAGTCAAGGGGAAATGAGGTATGTTGGCTGTTTGTGTAGATCGAGAAGAGATTTCAGAGCATGGCGCTGGGATAGAATGATAAGTATGCGACCGCAATGCTACCATTACCGTTGACTGTTTCTCTGAGTGACAAATCCGAAAGGCTCTGTTATACTATTCCTATCATCACCAAGGAGGGCTACACCATGCGTATCAACTGGTTCAAGGACGAGAATAACCTGATTTACATCAATGGCGCGACCCAGCTGACGGAGCTGGAGAAAACGCTGCACTTCCCCGGCCTGGAGGGGGCGGCCAACGAGCTGCGGCAGCATCCCACAGCGGAGGGCTTCACCATCAAGGGACCGAAGCGTACCAGCGGTCGGCTTTTCGTGCCGGATCTGGCTTTTGGTGAGCATATTGAGATGGGTGAGAACATCTTCTTTTTCATGGGCGAGATGCAGGAATGCTATGTGATCTACTGGCCCGACGCGCCGGTAGCAAAATAAAATACGAGGGACAGCCAAACGGCTGTCCCTTTCTCCCTATAGAAAAACCGCACCCAGCAAAGACGGCAAGCTGAGTGCGGCATGAGGAGAATACCCCTCATCTCATAATGGGCAAAATCGAATCCAAAGATCCAACTGCATTTCCAGCATAGCATGAAGCTTCATGGTTGTAAAGAGACTCTTTTTGCAGGAATACATTACGACTGCTCATGCAATCAAGAACAAAGATGCGTTTTACAACTATGACACCGCATAGTATAATCTATTTGCAGTTGAGAGAGATCCATACTTACTCATGAAAGACACTTACCCCCTGTGACGTCCCCGGCCGCCTCCACCTTGTGGCCGGGGCGTACTATCTCTTTTTTTGTTCCTGGCCAGAACGCCTGAGGCTCTGCTTCAGGCGTTCTGCTTTTTTGCTTGAAAGCGCGGGGCATCAGGCCCCGCTTTTCTCATCCAGGATCATATGCTCCAGCTTTCTGGCGGCCACGCTCAACGGCTGGCCCTTCCGCTTGATCAGCACCACCTGACGTTCCGGGATATGCTCCTTCAGGTCAATGCGGCAGACATGGCTTTCCGGCGTCAGAAACTCGTTGGGTACGAACCCGATGCCCAGATCGGCCTCCACCATCGGCAGGATCTGATCGGCGGTAAATGCCTCAATGGCCGGATGGAACGGAAGTCCGTGACCGGTGAAAAAGTCGGAATAGAACGCGAAAGACTTGGTATCCGGCCCCAGCGAGATGATGGGATAGTCCAGCAGCTCCGAGAGCGCCACGGGCCTGTCGGTCAGCGCCGGAAAGGCGGAGGAACAGACGGCCACCTCCTGAATAGGGCGGATCACGGTCTCTGCCAGTGAGGCAGAGTGAACAGTGGGGGTGGTCACCACGGCAATGTCTGCCGCGCCGTCCTTCAGGGCAGCAATGGCCTGCGGCGTGGAGTGGTTGCTGATCCGGATATGGACGCCCGGATAGAGCAGGCGGTACTGCTTCAAAACAGGCAGCAGCAGACAGCGCAGCGCCACCTCGCTGGCGGCGATATAGACGGTGCCGGTCTGTAGATTTCTGGCCTCGGTAAGCTCTGCCTCGCCCGCCTCGATATGCTCGAAAGCGATGCGGACATGGGCATACAGCCGCTCACCCTCCGGCGTCAGCTTCATGCCCCGGTTCGTCCGGGAAAACAGCGGGCAGCCCAGCTCGCTCTCCAAATTGCGGATGGTGCGCGTCAGATTCGGCTGGTTGTTCAGCAGAAGCTTTGCCGCCTGTGACACATTGCCATACTTCGCCACATAGTAGAACACCCGGTAATAGTCATAGCTGATATACATATGCCCTCCGCTTGGATATGTCAATAAGATATAATGGCCATATTCAACATACATTTTACATATAGAAGCAATGCCAGTATAATGCACCCGTTACAGGAAGTCAAGGGCGACGGCACGTCGCCTGAACAGAATAAGCGAGGTATCATTATGGAGTACACATCAATGGATGGCGCGGCGCTGGCACGGGAGAAGGAGCAATGTCTGCGCCGGCTCAGAGAATACGAAAAACGTGGCCTGACGCTGGATCTGTCGCGGGGCAAGCCTGCCGCGGAGCAGCTTGAGCTGTCGCTGAAGCTGCTGGATGAGCTGGATCACCGCAGCATTCTTGACAGCGAGAGCGGTCAGGACTGCCGCAACTACGGCGGCCTTGACGGTATCCCGGAGGCCAAGCGGCTGCTGGCACACATGATGGGGACCCACGCCTCCCATACCATCGTGGGCGGCAACAGCAGCCTGACGCTGATGTATCAGATCATCAGCCACGGCATGACCGAGGGCATCTGCGGCGGCACACCGTGGCAGGAGGTGCCGGGACGTAAGTTCCTGTGTCCCGTGCCGGGCTATGACCGGCACTTTGCCATTACGGAGCATTTCGGCTTCCAGTTGATCCCGGTGCCGATGGATGAAAACGGCCCGGATATGGCATTGGTGGAGCGTCTGGTGCAGGACGAGACGGTGAAGGGTATCTGGTGTGTGCCGAAATACCAGAATCCCACCGGGATCGTGTTCAGTGATGATGTGGTCAGACGCTTTGCCAACCTGCGGCCCGCAGCGGCAGATTTCCGCATCTTCTGGGATAACGCCTACTGCGTCCACTGCTTCGACGGGGAGTGCGACCAGATACCGGATATCATCGCGGAGTGTGAAAAGACCGGACATCCTGATCTGGTCTATGAGTTCTGCTCCACCAGCAAGGTCACGTTCCCTGGCTCCGGTATTGCGGCGGTGGCGGCCAGCGCCGCGAACCTCATCGACATCAAGTCGTTTTTGCAGCTCTCCACCATTGGGCCGGATAAGCTGAACCAGCTGCGGCATGCGCGGTTCTTCAAGAATGACGCGGGGCTGCTGGCCCACATGAAAAAGCACGCCGCTATCCTGAAGCCCAAGTTCGACGCGGTGCTGGAGGTGCTGGACACGGAGCTGGGCGGCACAGGCGTCGCGCGGTGGACAACGCCAAAGGGTGGCTATTTCCTCTCCTTTGACACGCTGCCGGGCTGCGCCGCTGAGGTTGTGAAGCTGTGCGCCGCCAATGGCGTCAAGTTCACACCGGCAGGCGCGACCTATCCCTATGGCCGCGATCCGGAGGATCGGAACATCCGGCTGGCCCCCTCCTTTGCCACAGTAGAGGAGATCCGTGCCGCCGTCACGATACTGGCACTGTGTACCAAGCTCGTCAGCATTGAGAAGCTGGAAAAGGAGCGGAGTTGACCATGGAGCATGACGTCAGCTTTCACGGGCAGATATCGGACAGCTTTCGGGCGGCGATCTTTATCATTCTGTCCGGCGGCTTTCAGGACGCGTACACCTATTGCTGTCGGGGCGGCGTGTTTGCCAACGCCCAGACGGGCAACATCGTGCTGCTCAGTACGGCGCTGTTCCAGCGGGAGTGGCCGACGGCTCTGAAATATCTGATCCCCATCCTGTCCTTTATGATCGGTATTGCGGCGGCGGAGGTCGTCCATATCCGGCTGAAGCACTATGAAAAGATCCACTGGCGGCAGATCATCCTGCTGTGCGAGATCCTACTGCTGCTTGCGGTGGGCTTTATGCCCCAGCGTCTGGATGCACTGGCCAACGCACTGGTGTCCTTTGTCTGCGCCTTGCAGGTACAGACCTTCCACAAGGTGCGGGGCCACGCCTATGCCAGCACCATGTGCATCGGCAATATGCGCTCCGGAACGGAGGCGCTGTGCGCCTACTTCCGGGAAAAGGACAAGGAAATTCTGTGGAAGGCGCTGACCTATTTCGGCGTGATCCTGGTGTTCGGCATCGGTGCGGGATTGGGCAGCGTTCTGGCCACGGCGTTCGGCGACCGGGTGATCTGGGTCTGCTGCGTGTTGCTGTCGGTCAGCTTCGGCATGATGTTCGTGCCGGAAAAGTAATGGGATAAGGAAGTGATGCGTATGGAGAAAAAGAAACGGACTCGGTTTCTGGTGATCTGGGTGGGCTTGATCGTGCTGACACTGGCCGCCGCGCTGGCGGTGGGCGGCGGAGGTGAGTCGGTGTCCATCAAGGAGACGATGCGCGACGCGGTACTGCACGGTACCAACAGGATCAGCCTGCTGGGCTGGAAAGCGGTAGACCCGGCGTTTATTTCGGCGTTGATTGTATCAGGGGTATTGCTGCTGGCGGCGCTGCTTCTGCGGCTGCTGGTCATTCCCCGTTTCCGGATGGTACCGGGAAAATTACAGCTGGCACTGGAGGAGCTGGTGGGCTTCTTTGATAACCTTGCGAAGAGTAGCAGTCCCCACCGAAATACCTTCCTGGGCGCGTATGTGTTCGCGGCAGGCGTGTATATCTTCACAGGGACGCTGTTTGAGCTGTTCGGTATTCAGGCGGTAACGACGGGCGGCGTGTCTGTGTCACTGCCCGCGCCGCTGTCGGATATCAACGGTGCCATCGCCCTTGGCTGCCTGTCCTACATTGTCATTATGTCCGGCGGCATCGCCGGAAACGGCGTCAAGGGAATCGGGCTGACGCTGAAGGATTTCTCGCTGCCCGTATCCATGAGCTTCCGTCTGTTCGGCGCGCTGCTGAGTGGACTGCTGGTGACGGAGTTGGTGTACTACTACATCCACCTGAGCTTCGTGCTGCCGGTGGCGGTGGGCGTGATGTTTACGCTGCTGCACGCACTGATCCAGACCTATGTATTGACGATGCTGACCGCTATGTTCTATGGCGAGGTCACGGAACCGGCCAAGCGGAAAACGAAAGAAAAAACAAAACTGCGGAGGAAAAGAACATGAAAACCATTTCTAAGAAAGTGATCGTTATGGCACTGGTGGCCGCGCTGATCTGCGCGCTCTGCACCGTGGCCGCCTTTGCCGCCACGTCCGATAACGCCGCTGCCAATACAGCGGCGGAAACCGCTCAGACCGCCACAGAGACGGCGGGCAGCGCCACCGGCAGCAAGGCCGTGGCCACCGCGGTCTGCGTGGGCCTTGCCTCCGCGGCTGCCGCCGTGGGCATGGGCCTTGCCATCGGCAAGTCGGCGGAGGGCATCTCCCGCCAGCCGGAGGCCGCCGGAAATATCCGTACCAGCCTGATGCTGGGCCTGGTGTTCATTGAAACGGTCGTCATTTACGCTTTGATCATTGCCATTCTGGTCATCTTCGTGCTGTGACGGGAGGTGTCGGTATGGGTGTACCACTGAATATCGACTGGCAGCAGATATTGCTGCATCTCTTCAACTTCCTGCTCCTGTTCGGCGGACTGTACCTGCTGCTGTACCGGCCCGTAAAGGCGTTTATGGACAAGCGCACCGCCTACTACGAGGACATGGACGCGGAGGCCAAGCAGAAGCTGGCCGACGCGCAGAGCGAGGAAAAGCAGTACCGCGACCATCTGGCCAATGTAGAGAATGAGGCCGCCGCGCTGAAGCAGCAGGCCATGGAGTCCGCGCGGCAGGCGGCGGCAGAGCAGCTCCAACAGGCCAAAGAGGAGCGCCGCGCCATTCTGGACAGAGCACAGAAGGAGGCCGCGCAGGAGAAGGCCAGAGTGCTGGTCGAGGCCGGTACGGAGATCGACGTCCTTGTGGCGGAGGCGGTGGATAAGCTGCTGCCGCCCTCCGGGAAAGCGCCGCTGGACGATTTTCTGGACAAGGTGGAGAAGGAGGACTGACGCATGACGGAGCATGAGATCAGAAAAGTCGAGGTCGAAGCCTATCTTTACAGCGCCGAAGAGCCTTCTCAGGAGCAGCTGGAGCGTCTGCGGGCGTTTCTGGAAAAGAAGTATCAGAAAACCGTCGGCGTCGTGTGGCGGAAGGGCGCGAGCGTCCATGACGGCTTTCGCATTGAGGTAGGTACCTCTGTTTACCGCTGGCAGCTGGATCAGATCTACGACTGGAGCGCCGCGGGCAAGAGCCGCCAGCTGAAGGAGCAGGTATCCCAGGCCGTCCGTGGCCACGGCGACGTGATGCCGCTGGTGCGGCAGGCCATTCAGGGCTTCGCACCCGCGCCCCGTGCCGACGAGGTAGGCACCGTGCTGACGGTGGGCGACGGGATCGCCACAGTCAGCGGGCTTGCCGGGGCGGAATACGGCGAGATACTGCTGTTTGACGGCGGACTGAAGGGCATGATCCTTGATCTGCGGGAATCCGAGATCGGCTGCGTGATCTTCGGAGACGACAGCGAGATCGTGGAGGGCAGTATGGTGCGCCGCACCGGAAAGGTGGCGGGCACGCCGGTGGGCGAGGGCTTTCTGGGCCGTGTGATCAACGCGCTGGGCGAACCCATAGACGATGCCGGTGAGATCGCGGCGGAGGACTACTATCCGGTGGAGGCCCCGGCCCCAGGTATCATTGACCGCCAGCCGGTGGATCAGCCGCTGGAGACGGGCATTCTGACCATCGACTCCATGTTCCCCATTGGCCGTGGTCAGCGTGAGCTGATCATCGGTGACCGCCAGACGGGAAAGACCGCCATCGCACTGGACACCATCCTGAATCAGAAGGGGAAGAATATCGTCTGTATCTATGTGGCCATCGGACAGAAGGCGTCCTCTGTGGCACAGTTGGTGGAAACGCTGCGCCGCCGCGACGCCATGGACTATACCATCGTAATGGCCGCCACCGCCAGCGATTCTGCCACGCTGCAATATATCGCGCCCTATGCCGGATGCGCGCTGGGCGAATACTTCATGCACCGTGGCAGGGATGTGCTGATCGTATACGACGACCTGTCCAAGCACGCCGTGGCCTACCGCGCACTGAGTCTGCTGCTGGAGCGTTCCCCCGGTCGTGAGGCCTATCCCGGAGATGTGTTTTATCTGCACTCCCGGCTGCTGGAGCGGTCTGCCCACCTGTCCGACGTGCTGGGCGGCGGCAGCATGACGGCGCTGCCCATTGTGGAGACGCAGGCGGGCGATGTGTCCGCCTATATCCCCACCAACATCATATCCATCACGGATGGACAGATCTTTTTGGAGAGCAGTCTGTTCCACGCAGGGCAGCGCCCGGCAGTCAACGTGGGTCTGTCCGTATCCCGTGTGGGCGGCGCGGCACAGACGCAGGCGATGAAAAAGGCCTCCGGTACGCTGCGCCTTGATCTGGCCCAGTACCGCGAGATGGAGGTGTTCATGCAGTTCTCCAGCGATCTGGATGATGCCACCAAGCGGCAGCTGCACTACGGGCAGGGCCTGATGCGTCTGCTGCGGCAGGAGCAGTACCATCCCTACAGCCAGCACCAGCAGGTCATATTGCTGACGGCGGCGCTGGACCACGCCTTTGCGGATGTTCCCGTGGCGGATACCGCCAAGACCGCCCGTGTGCTGCTGGACATGGCAGAGACCACATTGCCGGAGCTTTGCCGGAAGATCGACCGCACCGGACAGGCATCGGGCGAAGATCGGAAAGCCATATTGGCGCTGGCGGCAAACCTGATGAAGCATCCGGAAAGCTGAGGCGGGCGGTATGGCAAATGCAAAGGAACTGAAAGACCGCATCCGCAGTGTGGGCGACACGCGGAAGATCACCAACGCCATGTACCTGATCGCTTCCATGAAAATGCGCAAGGCCAAGGCGGAGCTGGACGGCACACGCCCCTATTTTGAAGCCATCCGCGGCGAGATCAAGCGAATCTTCCGCACGGTGCAGGATGTGCAGAGCCAGTATTTCTATCCGGACAGCGGCGAGCCGCCGCTCCACGGCCCTTATGCCTGTCTGGTCATCACGGCGGACAAGGGTCTGGCGGGTATGTATAACCAGAACGTGATCAAAAAGGCCGAGGCCATGCTGGTACAGTATCCGGACACCAAGCTGTTTGTGGTGGGGGAGTATGGGCGGCAGTATTTCGCCCGCCATAAGATACCGGTGGAACGGAGCTTTCTCTACACCGCGCAGAATCCCACCATGCAGCGTGCCCGCGAGATCAGCGAGATATTGCTGGAGCTGTTCCGCAGTAGCGCTGCGCAGAAAATATTCGTACTCTATACAGACATGAAGAACGGGCTTTCGGAGGAGACGCGGCTGGAGCGGCTGCTGCCCTTCCATCGCGGCACGTTTGCCTCTGTCGCGGCGGAGCATACCGGGCAGCCGATTTTTGAATTTACGCCGTCGGTGGGTGTGGTGCTGGACAGCATCATCCCCAGCTATGTGTCCGGTTACATTTACAGCGCCCTGGTGGACAGCTTCTGCAGCGAGCAGAACGCCCGTATGACGGCCATGCGTTCCGCCGGACAGAACGCGGAGAAGCTGCTGACACAGCTCTCCGGCCAATATAACCGTCTGCGTCAGGCGGCCATCACGCGGGAGATCACAGAGATATCTTCCGGCGCAAAGGCCCAGAAGCAGGCCATCAAAAAGAAACAAAACGCGGAGGTGAGCGTACTGTGAATACAGGAAGCATCATTGCCATATCCGGCCCTGTCATCGACTGCCGCTTCCCGGCAGGACAACTGCCGAAGATCAAGGAGGCCCTGACGGTCACGGCGAAGGACGGGACACGAGTCATGGAGGTGGCCCAGCATATCGGCTACGATACGGTGCGCTGTATCCTGCTGGGCGCCAGCGAGAGCCTGTCCAGAGGTATGACTGTGGAGACACTGGGTACGGGCATCAGCGTCCCCGTGGGGGACGCGACGCTGGGCCGGATGTTTAACGTGCTGGGTCAGCCCATTGACGGCGAGGAGCCGCTGCCCGGCGACACCCAGCGCTGGACGATCCACCGCAAGGCCCCGGCATTCTCCCAGCAGCAGCCTACGGCCGAGGTGCTGGAGACCGGCATCAAGGTCATCGACCTGCTGGAGCCCTACCCCAAGGGCGGCAAGATCGGTCTGTTCGGCGGTGCGGGCGTGGGCAAGACCGTGCTGATCCAGGAGCTGATCCATAATGTGGCCATGGAGCACGGCGGCTATTCCGTGTTTACCGGTGTTGGCGAGCGCAGCCGCGAGGGCAATGACCTGTGGAACGAGATGCGGGAGAGCGGCGTGTCTGACAAGACGGCGCTGGTGTTCGGCCAGATGAACGAATCGCCCGGCGTGCGTATGCGGGTGGCGCTGTCCGGCCTGACCATGGCGGAGTATTTTCGTGACGTACAGCACAAGGATGTGCTGCTGTTCATCGACAACATCTTCCGCTTCGTGCAGGCGGGCAGCGAGGTGTCCACGCTGCTGGGCCGCATGCCCTCCGCCGTGGGCTATCAGCCGACGCTGGCGGAGGAGATGGGCGCACTGCAGGAGCGCATCACCTCAACGAAGGACGGCTCCGTCACCTCCGTGCAGGCGGTGTACGTTCCCGCCGACGACCTGACCGACCCTGCCCCGGCCACCACCTTCACCCATCTGGATGCCACCACCGTATTGAGCCGTAAGATCGCGGAGCAGGGTATCTATCCCGCTGTTGACCCGCTGGAATCCACCTCCCGTATTCTGGAGGCGGATATTGTGGGCCGGGAGCATTATGAAACAGCCCGCCGTGTACAGGAGGTCTTACAGAAATACAACGAGCTGCAGGACATCATTGCCATTCTGGGTATGGACGAGCTCAGCGACGAGGACAAAAAGACCGTGGCCCGCGCCCGGAAGATCCAGCGTTTTCTGGCGCAGCCCACCCATGTGGCGGAGAAATTCACCGGACTTCCCGGCGTGTATGTGCCGCTGCGGGAGACCGTGCGGGGCTTCCGCGCCATACTGGACGGCGAGATGGACGACTATCCGGAGGCGGCCTTCTATAACGTGGGCACCATCGACGACGCGGTGCACAAGGCGGAGAAGCTGAAAGCGGAGGCGCAGGCATGAACAGCTTCCGTGTGCATATTCTGGCGGCATCCCACACGTTTTTCGATGGGGACTGCGAGTCGCTGATCGTGCCCACCTCTGCGGGGCAGTACGGTATTCTGGCAGGACACTGCAACACCATCAGCGCCATCGTGCCGGGCAAGCTGACCTACCGCGTTCCCGGCGGAGCGCCGCAGTATGCGGCGGTATCCGCGGGACTGGTGAAGATCGAAAACGGCGAGGTGCTGGTGCTGGTGGACACCGCCGAGCGTCCGGAGGACATCGACGCCCTGCGGGCCAAGGAAGC
>CAKTMW010000029.1 GCA_934574095.1 uncultured Oscillospiraceae bacterium
CTTGTCACCATCCAGATCGATATGCTGTTGGCCGAGCGCTTCGGCATGTACTATATCGACGAGAACGGCAACAAGGCGCTGCCCTATATCATCCACCGCACTTCTCTGGGTTGCTATGAGCGTACGCTGGCCTATCTGATCGAGGAGTACGCCGGTGCACTGCCCACATGGATGATGCCCGAGCAGGTGCGCTTCCTGCCCATCACCGACCGTGCCGCCGACTACTGCGCCGAGGCCGCCAAGGAGCTGCGCAAGCAGGGCTTCCGCGTGGAGGTGGACAGCCGCAACGAGAAGGTAGGCAAGAAGATCCGCGAGGCCACGCTGGAGAAGATCCCCTTCATGCTGGTGGTAGGCGACCGGGATATGGAGAACGGCACCGTCTCCGTCCGCACCCGCAAGGGCGAGGATCTGGGTGCCATGAGCCTGTCCGACTTCTCCGCCAAGCTCCACGAGATCGTGGACAGCAAGTCCCGCGACTGATCCTGCGACATCATAAAAATACACCAGAACGCACTCGCACGTATAATCATACAGTGCGGCGTCCGGCTTTGGGCCGGACGCCGCACTGTTTTTCCCCCGCCGGACGCCGCTTTTTTCCGCCCCGCGGCGGCCTCCGGCGGAGAAAAACCGCCCGCGCCATAGGGAAAAGAGAAAAAAATTTCTTGTCAGGAAAACCGGCGTTTGGAGGGAAGACCAAAAAAGCGGAGAAAAAGTTGAAGAAGGGGCTTATTTTTTGTGCAATATAACAACAAAAACCGGGAAATGTGCGTAACAGGAAGACGTGTGTCGGCAGATTGCCCGCGAAGTAAGGGCGGTATTGTATTGACAAAACGGAAACACATCTGGTAAAATTACTATACCCCATAGCAACCCTTTTGCAAAAAAATGAAAAATCAGGAGGTAAGTATGAAGAAGTTTTTGAGCTTGCTGCTCGCTCTGGCCATGGCACTGACCCTGGTGGCCTGCGGTGGTGGCAACGACACCCCCAACAACACCGATGAGCCCAACAACACCGACACGCCCGCCAACTACAAGATCGGTATCGTGACCGGTTCCGTCTCTCAGTCCGAGGACGACCGCCGCGGCGCCGAGGCTTTCCAGGCGGAGTATGGCGAGGATATGGTCACGCTGGCCATCTATCCCGACAACTTCACCGAGGAGCTGGAGACCACCATCCAGAACATCGTGAACCTGTCCTCTGATCCCGACATGAAGGCCATCATCGTGAACCAGGCTGTGCCCGGCACCACCGAGGCTTTCCGTAAGATCAAGGAATCCCGCCCTGACATCCTGTGCATCGCCGGCGAGTCCCACGAGGACCTGCCTGAGATCGGCTCCGCTGCCGACCTGGTCTGCAACAACGACTTCGTGTCCCGCGGCTATCTGATCATCCGCACCGCTCACGAGCTGGGCTGCGACACCTTCGTGCACATCTCCTTCCCCCGCCACATGGCCTATGAGACCATGTCCCGCCGTGTCGCCATCATGAAGGCCGCCTGCGAGGAGTTCGGCATGACCTTCGTGCTGGAGACCGCTCCCGACCCCACCTCTGACGTCGGCGTGTCCGGCGCTCAGGCTTACATCCTGGAGAAGGTTCCTGAGTGGGTTCAGAAGTATGGCCAGAACGCCGCTTACTTCTGCACCAACGACGCTCACACCGAGCCCCTGCTGAAGCAGCTGCTGGAGTACGGCGGTTACTTCATCGAGGCTGACCTGCCCTCCCCCCTGATGGGCTATCCCGGCGCTCTGGGTCTGGACCTGACCGAGGAAGCCGGCGATTTCGAGAAGATCCTGGCCAAGGTCGAGTCCGCCATCAATGAGAAGGGCGGCGCCGGCCACTTCGGCACCTGGGCTTACTCCTATGGCTACACCCTGTCCGCTGGCCTGGCTCAGCACGCCAAGAACGTCATCGACGGCAACGCTGAGATCTGCGACATGGACGATGTTGCTACCGCTCTGCAGAAGTACTCTCCCAAGGCTGAGTGGAACGGCGCTGGCTACACCAACGCTACCACCGGCGTCAAGTCCGACAACGTGTTCCTGATCTATCAGGATACCTACATCATGGGCGATCCTGGCAAGTTCATGGGCAACGCTGAGGTGGAGATCCCCGAAAAGTACTTCACCATCAGCTGACATAGCTTTTGTAAAGCACAACGTATCGAACAGGGGGGAGGGATTCCTCCCCCCTGTTTACTTATAGGTAGGGTATATTATGGAAAATAACAATGCTCCCCTGTTGGAGATGCGCAACATCCAGAAGGACTTCTTCGGAAACCAGGTGTTGACGGACATCAACTTCACGCTGAAGGAGGGCGAGGTGCTGGGTCTGGTGGGCGAAAACGGCGCCGGAAAAAGCACCCTGATGAAGATCCTCTTCGGCATGGACGTGATCCGCGAGACCGGCGGTTATAAAGGCGATGTCCTTATCAACGGCGAGAAGGTCACCTTCAACACGCCGTTCGATGCGCTGAAGGCCGGCATCGGCATGGTGCATCAGGAATTCTCTCTGATCCCTGGCTTTTCCGCCACGGAAAACATTCTGCTCAACCGTGAGCCGAAAAAGAAAAACGTCATCTCAGAAGTGTTCGGCGATAGAATGGACACTCTCGATTATAAGGAAATGGATGAGCGCGCCAAGCGCGCCATCGAAAAAATGGGCGTGGAGATCGACCAGAAGATGATCATCAGCAGCATGCCCGTGGGTCACAAGCAGTTTACCGAGATCGCCCGCGAGCTCAGTAAGGAAAACCTGAAGCTGCTGATCCTGGACGAGCCCACCGCCGTGCTGACGGAGAAGGAGGCCGAGGCGCTGCTGGACTCCATCCGCGGTATGTCCGCCCAGGGTATCGCGGTGATCTTCATCACCCACCGTCTCCATGAGATTCTGTCCGTCTGCGACAAGGTGGTCATCATGCGCGACGGCTACGTGGTCAAGGATACCCCCGCCAAGGAGACGGACGTGTCCGACATCACCAAGTGGATGGTGGGCCGCAGCGTGGAAAACACCGCCACGGCCCAGGACATCAAGATCGACCCCGACGCAAAGACCATCATGTCCATCCGCAAGCTGTGGGTGGATATGCCCGGTGAGATCGTCCGCAATGTGAACCTGGACATCAAGGAAGGTGAGATTCTGGGCATCGGCGGTCTGGCCGGTCAGGGCAAGCTGGGTATCCCCAACGGTATCATGGGCCTGTACGAGGCCGGCGGCACCGTGGAATTTGACGGCAAGCCCATCGCCCTCAACAGTCCCCGCAAGTGTCTGGACGCCTCTCTGGCCTTCGTGTCGGAGGACCGCCGCGGCGTGGGTCTGCTGCTGGACGAGTCTCTGGAGTGGAACGTGGCGTTCCCCGCCATGCAGATTCACGACAAGTTCCTGAAGAAGCACCTCTTCTTCACGTGGCGCGACGAAAAGGCCATCCACGAGGTCACGCAGAAGTACATCGACGAGCTGCAGATCAAGTGCACCAGCTCCCTGCAAAAGGCGAGAGAGCTGTCCGGCGGCAACCAGCAGAAGATATGCCTGGCCAAGGCGTTCGCTCTGGAGCCCCGTTTCCTCTTTGTCTCCGAGCCCACCCGCGGCATCGACGTGGGCGCCAAGGCGCTGGTGCTGGAGGCCCTGAAAAAGTTCAACCGCGAGAGCGGCATCACCGTGGTGATGATCTCCTCCGAGCTGGAAGAACTGCGCATGACCTGTGACCGGATCGCCATCGTCTCCGGCGGCAAGATCGCCGGTATCCTGCCGGCTGACCATAGCTCCGAGGAATTCGGTATGCTGATGGTCAGTCAGGTGAAGTAAGGAGGACAAGATGGGCAAAAATGTAACCACAAGTCTTGGCAACAAGACGAAATTCCGGCAGCTGATCGACAACTTCGGTCTGCCCCGCGTCATCATCACGGGCTTTCTGCTGCTGCTGTTCATCTCCGCCCCCATCGTGGGCGCGGACCTGGCTACCCAGGTCACCAATACCATCAACCGCTTCAGCTGGAACGCCGTTCTGGTGCTGGCCATGGTCCCCATGATCCACTCCGGCTGCGGATTGAACTTCGGCCTGCCCCTGGGCATCGTGTCCGGCCTGCTGGGCGCCACGCTGTCCATCGAGTTCGGCTTCACCGGCGCCATGAGCTTCGTGATGGCCATTCTCATCGCCACGCCCTTCGCGCTGCTGTTCGGCGGTGGCTACGGCTGGCTGCTGAACAAGATCAAGGGCGGCGAAATGATGATCGCCACTTATGTGGGCTTCTCCGCCGTGTCCTTCATGTGCATGATGTGGCTGCTGCTGCCGTACCATCATCCCACCATGGTGTGGGGCTTCGCCGGCACCGGCCTGCGTACCGTTATCTCTCTGGAGGGCTTCTATGACCAGCTGCTGGCCAACTTCCTGGCCATCGACCTGAACGGCATCGGCATCAATCTGGTGATCCCCACCGGCAGTCTGCTGGTGTTCGCGCTGCTGGCTCTGGGCATGTGGGCCTTCCTGCACACCAAGACCGGCACCGCCATGACCGCCGTGGGCTCCAACCCCGCCTTTGCCAAGGCCGCCGGCATCAACGTGGACAAGATGCGCCTCATCTCCGTGGTCATGTCCACCTGGCTGGGCGCCGTGGGTATCCTGATGTACGAGCAGGGCTTCGGCTTTGTCCAGCTGTACATGGGCCCCTTCTGGATGGCCCTGCCCGCCGTGTCCGCCATCCTCATCGGCGGCGCGTCCGTGAATAAGGCGTCCATCCCCAACGTCATCATCGGTACGTTCCTGTTCCAGGGCATCGTCACCATGACGCCTACCGTCATGAACTCCGCGTTCCACATGGATATGTCCGAGGTCATCCGTATCGTGGTGTCCAACGGTATGATCCTATACGCACTGACCAGAAAGACGGAAGGAGGGCGCTGAGCATGAATAACCTGAAGAACAAGAAATTTAGCGTAGTGGACCTGATCCGCGGCAACTCCGTTCCCCTGATGTTCGTCCTGATCTGCGCCATCTTCATCCCTCTGTCCGGCTTCTCCGGCAGCTATCTGCTCAATGAGATCATGACCCGCCTGGGCCGCAACGCCTTCCTGATCCTCAGCCTGCTGATCCCCATCATGGCCGGTATGGGTCTGAACTTCGGTATGACCCTGGGCGCCATGGCCGGTGAGATCGGCCTGATCCTGGTGGCCGACTGGCAGATTTGGGGCATCCCCGGCCTGGTGCTGGCCGCTATTATCTCCATCCCCATCTCCGTGCTGCTGGGCTGGATGTGCGGCGTACTGCTGAACCGCGCCAAGGGCCGCGAGATGATCACCAGCTACATCATTTCCTTCTTCGTCAACGGTCTGTACCAGCTGGTGGTGCTGTACATGATGGGCCCCATCATTCCCATCGCCCACAACACCCTGAAGCTGCCCCGCGGCTACGGTATCCGCAACACCGTCAGTCTGCTGCCCATGCGCCAGACCGTGGATAACGCCCTGGCCATCTATGTGGGCGGCGTCAAGATTCCTGTGCTGACCCTGATCATTATCGCGCTGGCCTGCCTGTTCATCCTGTGGTTCCGCAAGACCAAGCTGGGCCAGGATATGCGCGCCGTGGGTCAGGATATGGAAGTGGCCCGCGACGCCGGTATCAACGTGGAGCGCACCCGCATTATCTCCATGGTGATCTCCACCGTGTTCGCCGGCTTCGGCATGATCATCTACCTGCAGAACCTGGGCAATTTCCCCACGTACAGCGCCCACACCAACGTGGGTATGTTCTGTATCGCGGCGCTGCTGGTGGGCGGCGCGTCCGTGGAAAAGGCGTCCATCGGCAACGTGTTCCTGGGCGTTATCCTGTTCCACACCATGTTCATCGTGGCGCCCTCCGCCGGTACCAAGATCACCGGCGACTCCATGATCGGCGAGTACTTCCGCGTGTTCATCTCCTACGCCGTCATCACCGTTGCCCTGGTCATGTATGAGACCAAGAAGCGCAAGTCCCAGAGCCTGATGGGCCAGATGCTGGCCCAGGCCCAGCTGGAAGAGGAGGGCAAAGCGGAATGAAAGCACGTAAATGGATCATCCGGATCGCCGCCGTCCTGGTGCTGATCGTCGTTGGCGTCATCATGAGCATCATCGGCCGCGGCCACACCATCTATCTGGACAACAAGACCCTGGAGTACGACGGTCAGACCTACAAGGCCCCCTATAAGGTGACCATCACCGTGGGCGGCGAGCAGCTGACCAAGCTGTACGACAAGGAGCGCGGCTCCACCACCTGCCTGGGCCAGACCTTCACCGTGACCCTGGAGGTCATGGAAAAGAAGAACGGCGCCGAGGAGACCCAGACCTATAAGATTCCCGTTCCCAAGAATATGGACGGCGTCATCATCAACATCCCCGGCTATCTGGCCGGTCTGCCTCAGGAGGCTTACCTCACCGAGTTCGTCCCGGCTGTGACCGAGGAACCCGTGGATGAAGAACCCTCCACCGGCGACGACCTGATCCCCAGCGACGACACCACGCTCCCCGATATGTAATAGGATACCGATACAGCCCATGCTGCCGCATGGGCTGTATCAGCCATTGCGGAAAAACAGCAAAACGGAGGTAAAATGTTATGGCAGTTTTATCCGGACTGAAGCCCGAAAAGGTATTTGAATATTTTGAAAAGCTCTGCTCCGTGCCCCACGGCAGCGGCAACACCAAGATCATCAGCGATATGTGCGTGGGCTTTGCCAAGGAGCTGGGCCTGCGGTATCGCCAGGAGCCCTGCAACAACGTCATCATCTGGAAGGATGCCTCCGCGGGCTATGAGAATGCCGCTCCCATCATTTTGCAGGGCCACATCGACATGGTCTGCGCCAAGACCGACGACTGCACCAAGGACATGACCACCGAGGGCCTTGACCTGATGACCGACGGCGAGTGGGTCTGGGCCGACAAGACCTCCCTGGGCGGCGACAACGGCATCGCCGTGGCCATGATCCTGGCCATTCTGGCGGACGAGACCCTGGCCCATCCCCCCATTGAGGCGGTGTTCACCGTGGACGAGGAGGTGGGCATGGACGGCGCCTTCGCCCTGGACTGCTCTGACCTGAAGGGTAAGAAGCTGCTGAACCTGGACTCTGAGATCGAGGGCGTGTTCACCGTGTCCTGCGCCGGCGGTATGCGGGCCGACTGCCACCTGCCCGGCGTCATGGAGCCGGTGAGCGGCATGGCCGGTTATACCGTCACCATCTCCGGCCTGCAGGGCGGCCACTCCGGCGCGGACATCCATCTGGGCCGTGCCAGCGCCAACCAGCAGATGGGCCGCGTACTGTACAGCGCCATGGAGCGCTTCCCCGGCCTGCGCCTGGCGGCGGTCTCCGGCGGCCAGTTCGACAACGTCATCTGCTCCCGCTGCGACGCGGCGGTGGCCATCCCCGCCGGAAAGGAAGCGGCATTCGAGGCGTTCATCGCGGAATTCGACGCCATCCTGAAGAACGAATACGCCGGCTGCGACGACGGCATCACCCTCACCTGCGGTAAGACGGAAGTCGCCGCCGCCATCAGCGAGGTCACCACCAACCTCATGCTGCATACGCTGCTGGCCCTGCCCCAGGGCGTACAGGCCATGAGCGTGGACTTCCCCGGCCTGACCCAGACCTCCCTGAACATGGGTGTGCTGAAGCTGGAGGACGACGGCCTGCACATCACCTTCTCCATCCGCTCCTGCATCGCCTCCCAAAAGGAGATGGTGGCCCAGCGGGTCCATGCCATTGTGGAGTTCGCCGGCGGCACCGTCACCGAGCGGGGCAAATACCCCGGCTGGCAGTACGAGCGCGACTCGAAGTTCCGCGACATGGTGCTGGAGGCCTATCACGACCTGACCGGCAAGGAGGGCGTGGTGGAGGCCACCCACGGCGGTCTGGAGTGCGGTCTGCTGATCGAGAAGATTCCCGGTCTGGACGCTATCTCCATGGGCCCGGAGCTCCACGACGTTCACTCTGTCCGGGAGCGGCTCAACGTCCCCTCCACCGAGCGGATGTACCAGCTGCTGTGCGAGGCCCTCAAGCGCAGCAAGTAATATCGGCATAGAAACAGCGGTAAAGCTGCAAAACGGCAACGTTTTGCAGCTTTACCGCCTTTTTGCTGCAAATTATGCAGGAATCATGGCAAATGTGAAAAAGTTCACCAGAGGAAAAACATGAATACACGGCGGGAAAAGTGAATAAAACCGCCGGTTAAACGGGGGATAACAGAGAATATCGTGCATATCGGGCTGGAACGTAAAAAAGGCGTCAAGATTAAAATGAATTTTTTCCTGTTGGGACTTGCAAAATGGAGAAGAGGAGAGTATAATACGCCTATCGAGAAAATTTTGCCGCCGTGGGCGGCAGTAGAAAAACGAGGAGAAAGTACATCATGAAAAAGTTTTTTGCATTGATCCTGACGCTGGTCATGGCTCTCAGCCTGGTGGCCTGCGGCGGCGGCAGCAGCGATAACGGCAGCGGCGACGCCGATGTCGAGCGTACCGATACCACCACCGTGGCCGTCGGCGCGGTGATCCTGGCCCGCGACGACGTGGCCGAGCAGGATATCTACAACTTTGTGGCCGATATCTTTGACAACGCCGAGTCCCTGGTCACCAGCCACGCCAAGTACAGCGAGCTGAGCCTGGAGTACGGCGCTTCCATCACCTCTGTTCCCTATCATCCCGGCGCTGCCAAGTACTTCGCCGAGAAGGGCTTTGAGGTCGCTTCCGTCAAGGAAGGCGCCGGCACCGGCGATTCCCGCAACCTGCGCTTTGTCACCGGCGGCGAGTCCGGCACCTACTATGCCTTCGGCTCCGTCATCGCTCAGCATGCCACCAACAACGCCGGTGTGAACGTGGTTGGCCTGGCCGGCAACGGCTCCCAGTCCAACGTGCAGGAGCTGGTGGACGGCACCGCTGACCTGGCCTTCTGCCAGTCCGACGTTATGGCCTACGCCTACAACGGCACCAACCTGTTCGAGACCAAGATGGAGGGCTTCTCCACTGTGGCCGCCCTGTACATGGAGCAGGTCCAGATCGTCACCACCGACGCCAACATCAAGACTGTGGCTGATCTGTCCGGCAAGGCTGTGTCCATCGGCGCTCCCGGCTCCGGCGTGTACTTCAATGCCATCGACGTGCTGGGCGCTTACGGCCTGACCGAGAATGACATCAAGCCCACCTACCAGTCCTTCGGCGACAGCGCCGACGCCCTGAAGAACGGCCAGATCGACGCCGCCTTCATCGTGGCCGGCGCCCCCACCACCGCTGTGACCGACCTGGCCACCACCAAGGACGTGTACCTGGTCAGCCTGGATGACGAGCACATCGCCAAGCTGCTGGAGACCTCTGACTACTACACGCAGACGGTCATCGCCAAGGACGTGTACTTTGCGGGCTGAGGCAAAACCTTAACAGAGTATTGACGCTTTACGAGACTACGGCGGGGTATCCCCGCCGTAGTCCTCGCTACATTATTCCAAAAGTATTAGGAGAGAACCAAGCATGAGTCTGCATAAGAAAAAGGTGGATACCGCTCCCGCGGCGGAGACCGGCGGCGCCAACGACGCCACCGATCTGGACGCGGTGATGCGCAAATACGACCGCGAGTCCGCCACCCGCATCTGGGAGGGAACTCCCAAACTGATCGTCCGCATCATTATGGCAGTATTTGCCGTATTCTGCATCGCCATGACCCTGTTCTCCCGCGCTATGCCGGAGATCCGCCTGACCATTTTCATGGGCTGCATCATCATCATCGGCTTTTTGACCTACCCGGCCAAGAAGGGCAGCGTTCACGTCAACTCCCTGCCGTGGTATGACGTTGTGCTGATGGTCATCGGCGCGGGCTGCTTCTTCTATTTCGCCATCAACGCCATGACGCTGGTGCGTTTGTCCACCCGCATCGAGCTGGTGCATGTGGTCATCGGCGTCATCGGTGTGCTGGTCCTGATGGAGCTGTGCCGCCGCTGCGTGGGCGTTCCCATTCTGTGCGTGGCCGGTGCGCTGATTATCTACGCGTTCATCAACCAGCTGAGCTATGCCGGCGCGGTGAACGCCGCCACGCTGTATGACGCCCTGAAGACCATCATCTACAAGCTGTTCTACACCACCTCCGGCGTCATCGGCACCCCCATCAACGTCTGCTATACCTATATCATCCTGTTCATCATCTTCGGCGCGTTCCTGGAGCGCACCGGCATCGCCAACTTCTTCATCAGCTTCGCCAACCGTCTCGCCGGCTGGTCCAGCGGCGGTCCCGCCAAGGTGGCGGTCATCTCCTCCGCCCTGTGCGGCATGGTGTCCGGCTCCTCCGTGGGCAACACCGTCACCACCGGTTCCTTTACCATTCCTATGATGAAGAAGACCGGCTATAAGCCGGAATTCGCCGGCGCCGTCGAGGCGGCCGCCTCCACCGGCGGCCAGATCATGCCCCCCATCATGGGCGCCGCCGCCTTCCTGATGGCGGAGTACATGAAGATTCCCTACGCCCAGGTGGCTGTCAAGGCCATCCTGCCCGCCATCCTGTACTTCACCGGCATCTTCATCGCTGTCCATCTGGAGGCCAAGAAGCTGGGCCTGAAGGGCATCCCCCGCGACCAGCTGCCCAAGTGGAAGCTGCTGCTGCGTGACTGCTATCTGATCATTCCTCTGATCCTGCTGGTGTGGCTGGTGTCCTCCGGCAGCAAGACTATGTCCCACTCCGCCGCCTACTCCATCCTGGCGGCCATCGCCGTGGGCTTCATCAACTTCTTCCTGCAGAGCAAGCGCGGCGACGAGGAGAACGCGCCCCAGACCATCGGCAAGGCCCTGGGTACGGCCGGTAAGCGTTCCTTCTTCTCCGCTGTGGATTCCCTGGAAGCCGGTTCCCGCGGCGCCATCACTGTGGCTGTGGCCTGCGGCATGGCGGGCATCATCGCCGGCTGCATCACTGTTACCGGTCTGGCCTCCATCCTCATCAACGCCATCGTTCAGCTGGCGGGCAACGTCACCATCATCGGCCTGGTGCTGACGATGCTGTGCTGCATCGTGCTGGGTATGGGTGTGCCCACTACCGCCAACTACTGCATCATGGCCTCTACCTGCGCCCCCATTCTGATCCAGCTTGGATTCCCTGTGGTAGCGGCCCATTTCTTTGTGTTCTACTTTGGCATCGTGGCGGATATCACGCCCCCTGTGGCACTGGCCGCCTATGCCGGTTCCGCCATCGCCAAGTCCGATCCCATGAAGACCGGCATCAACGCCACCAAGCTGGCCATCGCCGCCTTCATTGTCCCCTATATCTTTGCCTATTCTCCCGCCCTGCTGTTTGAGAACATCTCCGGCTGGTGGGAGGTGGCTCAGATATGCATCAGCGCCCTGCTGGGCATCTTCGGTATCGCCGCGGCCCTCAACGGCCACCTGTACAAGAAGGTTGCCTGGTACTTCCGGCTTCTGCTGGTGGTGGGCGGCCTGGGTATGATGATCCCCGGCACCCTTACCGACGTGGTGGGCCTGGCGCTGGTGGCCGTCGTCGTGGCGGTGCAGTATCTGTCTGCCAAGCGTGAAAAAGCAACCATCGCATGATCTCCTTTCTGTGGCAAAATGCCCGCCGTCTGCCGACGGCGGGCATTTTGCGTGTAGGGAAAGGCGCTGCCAGACGGGGTGTCCGCCTATTGCGGACATTTCGCTCTCTAATATGCTAAAGCGGCAGACGGCGTCGGCAGGGAAATGCCCCACGGCGATTGTGCAAAACGCCAAAGGCTGGAAAAGAATGACTGTCGGGAGAAATTTGAGTGAAAAGCAGAGTATCGGGAGAAAAAGAGAAGAAAAATGCGCTTTTTGTTTTGCTTTTTTCTGCAAAACATCATGGAAAAATATTCTTATGCCAGAATTAAGCTGTTCTTATGTACCAAGAACAACATAATTCTGGCGAAAATTTGCAGAGGTATTACGAAAAACGGCGGAAAATAATGATTATGCCGCCTGTTAAGCGAAAAAATGTTTTTGTGGAAAACGACGGAAGAATCACATAAAATTTATTTTGCGCAAAAAATTAGTTTGAAAATTTGACGAAAAAAGTACGTTTTTATTATAATATAGGGCGGAACAAAAAAGAAAGTCTCCCCGGAAGGGGAAGAAAGAGGAAAACACATTATGGAAAAGTATCTGGTCATAGCCACATTTGTTGGCTCGATCATCGCGCTGCTGTTCGCGTTCATCACGGGCAAGCGCGTCCTGAGCTTTGACGAGGGTACGCCTCTGATGAGCAAGATCTCCCGCTCCATCCGCGAGGGCGCCAACGCCTACCTGAAGCGGCAGTACACCGTGGTGGGCGTGTTCTTCGCCTGCATGATCGTGGTGCTGTGCATCATGGCGGCCTGCAAGCTGCTGACGTGGTTCGTGCCCTTCGCGTTCCTGACCGGCGGCTTCTTCTCCGGTCTGTCCGGCTTTGTGGGCATGCGCATCGCCACCAAGGCCAACTGCCGCACCGCCAACGCCTGCCGCGACGGTCTGAATAAGGGCCTGCGCGTGGCGTTCTCCGCCGGCTCCGTCATGGGCTTCACCGTGGTGGGTCTGGGCCTGCTGGACATCAGCGTGTGGTTCATGCTGCTGCGCTTCGTGTTCAAGCTGGAAGCCGCCGATATCACCAGCGCCATGCTGACCTTCGGCATGGGCGCCAGCTCCATGGCGCTGTTCGCCCGTGTGGGTGGCGGCATCTTCACCAAAGCTGCCGACGTGGGCGCCGACCTTGTGGGTAAGGTGGAAGCCGGTATCCCCGAGGACGATCCCCGCAACCCCGCCGTTATCGCCGACAACGTGGGCGACAACGTGGGCGACGTGGCCGGTATGGGCGCTGACCTGTACGAGAGCTACGTGGGCTCCATCATCTCCGCCTCCGCGCTGGGCGTTGCCGCCTTCTCCGGCGAGGCCTTCAAGGCTATGGCCATCCCCATGGTCATGGCGGCTGTGGGTATCATCTGTTCCATCATCGGCTCCTTCTTCGTCAAGACCGAGGAGAACGCCGACCAGCGCACGCTGCTGAAGGCTCTTTCCCGCGGTACCAATCTGTCTGCCGTGCTGATCGCCATCATCTCCTTCTTCCTTGTGTGGAAGCTGCTGGGCATCGAGCACTGGGGCCTGTATGTGGCCATCCTGTCCGGTCTGGTGGCCGGTGTGCTGATCGGTAAGGCCACCGAGTACTATACCTCCGATACCTATAAGCCCACGCAGGAGCTGAGCGGCAAGAGCCAGACCGGCTCCGCCACCATCATCATCGGGGGTCTGGGTCTGGGTATGCTGTCCACCGCTATGCCTATCATCATCGTGGCCGTCTGCATTCTGCTGGCCTACTTCCTCTCCGGCGGCGCTGCCAACGCCAGCATGGGCCTGTACGGCATCGCGCTGGCCGCCGTTGGTATGCTGAGCACCCTCGGCATCACGCTGGCTACCGACGCTTACGGCCCTGTGGCCGATAACGCCGGCGGCATCGCCGAGATGGCCGGTCTGGAGCCTGAGGTCCGTCAGCGCACCGACGCGCTGGATTCTCTGGGCAACACCACCGCCGCCACCGGTAAGGGCTTCGCCATCGGCTCCGCCGCCCTGACCGCTCTGGCTCTGATGGCCTCCTATATCGAAAAGGTCAAGGAAGTGGGCGCGGCTGACGCCGACTTCAGCAGCTTCTCTCTGATGAACCCCGTGGTGCTGGTGGGCCTGTTCATCGGCGCCTGCCTGCCCTTCGTGTTCGCTGCTCTCACCATGAACTCCGTGGGCCGTGCCGCCCAGAGCGTGGTCATGGAGGTGCGCCGCCAGTTCAAGGAGATCGCGGGTCTGATGGACGGCAAGGCCGATCCCGACTACGCCCGCTGCGTGGACCTGTGCACCAAAGCCAGCCTGAAGGAAATGGTCCTGCCCACCGTCATCGCCGTTGTCACCCCCATCGTGGTGGGTATGATCTTGGGCTTCAAGGGCGTTGTGGGCCTGCTGGCCGGCGCTACCGTTACCGGCTTCCTGATGGCCATCTACATGGCCAACGCCGGCGGCGCGTGGGACAACGCCAAGAAGTACATCGAGGCGGGCAACTTCGGCGGCAAGGGCAGCGAATGCCACAAGGCCGGCGTCGTGGGCGACACCGTGGGCGATCCCTTCAAGGACACCTCCGGCCCCGCCATCAACATCCTCATCAAGCTGCTGAGCATGGTCTCCATCGTGTTCGCCGGTCTGGTGGTCAACTTCTCCATCCTGTAAGGATCTGAACGCTGTAAAATATCCCCCGGCTTTGCCGGGGGATATTTTTTTCAAAAAGCTGTCTTTCGGGTCTTGACTCTGCCACTGTGTCAGGGAGTATCCTGTATCCGAGCTCAAGAAATCCCCCTTGGAGGTACGACAAATGTTAAAGATCGGAGAATTTTCCAAGCTGTCCCGTGTCAGCGTCCGGATGCTGCGCCATTATGACGACATCGGCCTGCTGACCCCCACCTACATCGACCGCTTCACCGACTACCGCTATTACAGCGAGTCCCAGCTGCCCACCGTCTGCCGCATCACCGCCCTGAAGGACATGGGATTCCGTCTGGCGGATATCTGCCGGATGCTGTCCTTCTACGATGACCGGCAGCGGCTGGACGAATGCCTTGCCGCCCAGCAGGCGGCGCTGGAGGCCCAGGCGGAGGACGTGGCCCGGAAGTTGCGGCTGTTGGACAGCGCCCGGAAACGACTAAGAAAGGAAGATACCATGGCTTACAATGTTACCGTCAAGACCCTGCCCCAGCGCTACGCCGCCTGTGTGCGGATGACCATTCCCTGCTACGAGCAGGAGGGTACGGTGTGGGGCGTCCTCTGCGCCGAGACTGACCATATGAACCTGATCCCCGACGATCCCTGCTATTGCAGCGTGACCTTTTTGGACGCCGAGTATAAGGAAAAGGACGTGGAGGTAGAGGCCCAGAAAACCGTCAAGGGTCAGTATCCGGACACCGAGCATGTGAAGTTCCGCACTCTGCCCGCCGTCACCTACGCCGGCTGCACCTATCAGGGCGGCTACGAGCATATCGGTGAGGTCAACGCCGCCGTGGCCGCGTGGATCGAGGCCAACGGCTACCGCTACGTCGGGCCCATGTTCAATATCTACCACGTCTCCCCCCACGAGACCCGGAACCCCGACGAATTCGTCACCGAGGTCTGCTACCCCATCACGAAATAAGAAGAAAGGCCATCTATACGATGGCCTTTCTCAGGTTATTGAAAAAGCCTGTCATTGCGAGCCAGTGCTCACACTGGCGTGGCAATCCGTTTCTTAAGCCTCCCTCTGTGAGGGAGGTGGCATGACCGTAGGTCATGACGGAGGGAGAGAACAAAAATCTCAGATTCTCTCCCCCAGTCAGCTTCGCTGACAGCCCCCTCTCAGAGGGGGCCAAGTATGGATTCCCACGTCGCTTCGCTCTGCTCTGTTGTGGTTCCCAAAATTTCGCAGCGGCATTTGAGCCGCCGAAATTTTGACCGCTGCCACTCACACGCCGTGCTTCTTCTGACACCGGCAGCGCACGGCTTTGTTCCCTCGGAATGACAGAGATGTATTTTCGACAAGTTCAGGGCGGCCATCTCATAGATGGCCGCCCTGTTTGTGAAGTTAAAAGAGCCGCTCCCAGCGCAGCTCGCCCCATCCGCTGGCGTCGAAATTCTCCCGGATGGCCCGGCACATGATCTGCAGCTTCTGCGCGATGGCGGGGGACTGCACCAGTGCGCCCGCCACGTCCTCGGTGGCCATGATGTACTCCATGATCCGCGCCCGGTCCTCCTTGGCGTTGGTGCGGGCATAGGCGTCCACGAAGTAGACGTCCTGGGCGTTGAACTCAGAGAAGAACGTCCAGCGCTCCGGGTTGGGGTCCGGCTCCTCCGCGTCCTCATTGTAGCAGAAGCCCGCCGGGTTGCAGGTGGCCCATTCCTCCTGGTCGATGGCGTCCCAGTTCCGGGTCAGCAGCACCCCCTCGATGGCGTGCCATATCTCGTGGCAGATGGTGCCCTCGAAGGCGTCGATGGTCACGTCGATGTAGATATTCTGCCAGCCGTAGGTCTCAAAGGTCAGGCCGATGGCGTTGACGGCGTTTTCAATATGGCCCACCGGCATAAAGCGGACGCCGCCCTCGCCCATGTCGTTGCGCATCTGGCGGAAGAAGTCCTCCGGATACAGGGCCAGCGCCCGGTCCAGCGCCTCCAGCATCCGGGCGATGGCGGCGGGCTCATCCTCCAGCGGCCACTGGTCGGTGGTGGTGATGGTGGCGTCCCACACCGCCTCGCAGGCGTCCTTGGCCTGGGCCGACAGCAGGATGGTCACGCCGTAGCGCTCCTCCAGCTGGTCGGCGTAGTCCCGCGCCTCCTGTAAGGTGGTGGGCAGGGGCTGGCCGTTCAGGCTGTTCCAGTAGACGTCCGTCAGCGTCTCCTCCACCGCCAGCGGGCTTTCCACCGGCGCGGCGTCGGTGATGTGGTTAAAGGTCAGCTGCGCCGGGTCGATGGCCGTCAGGCGGAAGCTGCCGCCGCCATAGGCGCAGCCCACCACGATCTCCTCCGGCAGCCACACGGCGCTGCGCAGGGTGCCGCTCAGCTGGTCCGCGTTCAGCAGACAGGCGGAAATGCCGCTTTCCAGCCGGTACAGTGTGGTGTCGTTCTCCGCCGCCCCCAGCAGATAGGGGGAACCGGACAGCGGGAACAGGTCGGCCTCCGAGGCGTGCAGCAGCGCTGCGTCCGCCTGATAGTACTTGTCTCCGTCGGGATACAGCACGTCATACCCCATATCCTGATTGTTGAACCACAAAAATTCCGGGCCGGACTGACCGTAATAGGGGGCGTACCACTCCTTTTGCAGCATGGCGTATTCCCCGGTGGTCAGGTCCAGAATGGCCGTGCCGCTCTCGGTGCTGTAAGGGGACAGCAGACAGTGGAGGAACAGTGCGCTGGAGTCGGGATAGATGCCCGCCACGTCCATAAAGCGCATATCGCTCTTCAGCGCCACCCGTTCCGTCTGGCCGCCGGTCACGTCGGCCCGGCACAGCACGTCGTCCTGCACATAGTAGTAGCTGCCGCCGTCCAGAGAGAACACGCCGCCGTACTGCTCGCAGTAGAAGTTCCCGGCGTCGCTCAGGTCGCTGCCGATGAACTGCCACTGTCCACCGTCCCAGTTGAACAGCACGAAGCTGCCGTCGGTAAAGCGCTCTGTCTGCAATTCCCAGCAGCCCTCCAGCTCCCGGCTGGCGATCGACTGGTCCTGGGCGACATCCAAAACGGCCAGCGAGGTGGTCTCCTTGTCATAGTCCACCCATCCGGCCAGTACCCGGCCTCCGTCCATGGGGACGATGGTGGGCAGGGCGGAGGGCTCCACACAGCTCAGCGTTTTGATGGGCTGATCCAGCAGCGGCTTTTCCCCGCCGCAGCCCGCCAGCGCCAGTACCAGACACAGCGCCGCCAGCAGCGCCGCGCCCAGGGTATGTATGCGTTTTCGCGTCATAAAAGGTCTCCTGCATCGAAAAAGTATGCGCCGCACAGCCGTGCGGCGCATGCCCTATTATAGAAGCTTGTGAACGTTCTGTCAAGTCACGGCCGCCGTCCGGGCTCCCAGCGCGTCGGCCTCCGCCCGGTCATGGCAGGCCATCACCAGCGTCCGCGGTCCCACCGCCCGGTCAATGGCCGCCAGACAGCGGCTTCGCGCCGCGTCGTCCAGGCCCGTCAACGCCTCGTCCAGCACCAGCACGTCAAAGGGATGGGCCAGCGCACGGGCCAGTGCCGCCCGCCGCTTCATGCCGCCGCTGAGAGCCTCCGGCAGCGCGTCAAGGCTGTCGCCCAGCCCCAGCTCCGTCAGCCAGCAGCGGGCGGCGTCGGCGTCGCTGAACAGCGCCGCGTTTTCCAGCGCCGTTTTCCACGGCAGCAGACGATCCTCCTGAAAGACCACAGAGAACCGCGTTCCCTCCGGGCGGATCACTGAGCCCCGTTGGGGCTGCTCCAGCCCCAGCAGCAGCCGCAGCGCCGTGGTCTTGCCCTGCCCCGACGCACCGGTCAGGCACACCCGGCCGCCTGCCGGGATATCCAGCGAGAAGTCCCGCAGTACGTCCGCACCTGGCCCATAGCCGAAGGTCACATGGTCAAACCGGATCATGGCCGTCCTCCTTCTTTACCAGCCGCGCCGCAGCGCCTTGCAGCAGCGCGCTGCACAGCACGATCACCGCCGTCAGGGCAAAGACCTCATCATAGCTGACGGATGTTTTTCCGCTCCATAAAAGGTCGCCCAACGACCCCTGGGTCCGGCAGATGACCTCCGCGGCGATGCCGGACTTCCAGGCGAAGCCCAGCCCCGTAGCCATGGCCACCGCGGCATAGGGCCGCAGCTGGGGCAGCGTAATGTGCCGCAGGGCGTCCCGGCGCTTCATGCCGAATACGCGGGCCATTTCGGCCAGCTGCCTGTCCAGATGCGCCAAACCCGCCGCCATATTGCTCCACACGATGGGCAGCACCGTCAGAAACACGATGGTGCTGGGGATATACACCCGGTCCACCCACAGGAATACCACGATGGTAAACACCGCCACCGGTATGGCCCGGACCAGTCCCAGCAGCGGCGCCATCAGCCACCGGAACACCTGCCACCGGTGGCTGGCGGCGGCGCACAGCGCCCCCGCCGCCACCGCCAGCAGAAAGCCACCGCAGATCCGCAGCAGCGAGAGACCCGCCGCCTGCCAGAAGTCCGCCGTGCCCGCCAGCGCCAGCAGCGCCCGAAGGGTATCCACCGGCGTAGGCAGCGGCAGCAGCAGCGTCCGGTTGGCGGCCATGGCCGCCAGCTGCCACACGATCAGCCAGAAAAGTACCGCTATGCTGTTTTTCAGCCCCTTACGCACCGTAATAGAAGTCGTCGCCCGGCATAGCGCCGCCCACGCTCTTGGGGTCGGCGTCATACATCACCTGCAAGTAGCCGCTCAGCCCGGTCTTCATCTCCGCGCCGGTGACGAAGGCCAGTCCGCAGGAGGGGATAGCCTTCTGGGCCAGCGCCGCCTTGGGGATCAGGCCGTACTGCTCGCACAGGGCGGCAGTGCCCTCCACGTCGGTCTGTGCCTTTTCGATGGAGGCGGCGTACTCCTTCAGGAACAGCTCCACCGCGCCGGGATTCTCCTGCAAAAAGGCATTGCGCACGATGACGCAGCCCATCATCAGGGTACTGTCGCCGCCGGACGCCTTGTCCCACTCCTCCGTCATGTCGAAGAGGGTCCTGGCCCCCTCGTACTGCATCAGAATACTGGTAGCCACCGGCTGGGGGGCCATGATGATAGCCTCCGGCTCACTCTGCCACACGGTCAGCAGCTCGCTGCCCTCGCCCACGAACTGGATGGTCACATCCTTGTCGGGGTCAAGGCCGTTGCCGCTCAGCACATACCGCAGGATATACTCCGGGTTGGCACCCTGTCCGGGGGCGTAGATGGTCTTGCCCGCCAGGTCAGCGATAGAGCTCACCTCCTGCCCGTTGCCCAGCAGGGACAGCACGCCCAGCGTGTTCACCGCCAGCACCGTCACGCCGCCCTCGGTCTTGTTATAGAGGGTCGCCGCCAGATTGGTGGCCACGGCGGCAATGTCCGCCTCGCCCTTGGAGATGGCGGCCACCACCTCGTCGTTGGCCCCCGGCATGGTAATGTGATAGGTGTTCTCCGTCTCGCCGGCGTCGGCGGCGGCCCACAGGTTCATGGCGCCGATGCCGGTGGGGCCGGACAGCACGTACAGGTTTACCTTCGCCGCCGTGGGGGGGGTGTCAATATCCGGCTGCTCCGGCTCCGTATTGGCCTGACCGCCGCAGGCGGTCAGACTCAGCGCCAGCGTCAACGCCAGCAGCAGACTGACAATGAATTTGATGTGCTTCATAGGATTACCTCGATTCTTTTTCCGTCACGGACGATCAGTCCCGCTTCCGCCAGTTCCTCCATGGCCCGGTACAGGCTGGTGCGGCCCATGGACAGGGTGCCCGCCAGCTTGGTCATGGACAGCTTCTCCGGCAGATGTCCCTCCTCGCCGCAGTTGGCCCGCAGCCAGCGGTACAGCCGGTGCTGGGCGCTGTCCTGGGTGAAGATGGCGATCTTGCCGTTGAGGAACCGCACCCGGCCGGAGAGAAAGCCGATGTAGTTCACCGCCATCTGCGGGCAGCGCTGGAACCACTGCCGCAGCAGTTCCTCCGGCAGCAGCACCACGGCGCAGGCCGTTACCGCCCGGATACGGGACACATACCCGCCGCCGCCGAACAGCGCCGCCGCGCCGAAGGTGCCGCCGGAGCCAAAGACCGCCAGTACCGCCTTTTCCCGCGTGGGAGCCACGGCTTCCGCCCGGCCCTCCAGCACGATGCCCAGCGCCCGCCCCGCCGTGGCGGGGTCGCAGATGGTCTCGCCCCGGCTGAAGCGGCTCACGCCCAGCAATTGCGCCTCGTGCAGCAGCTCCTCCGCACCCTGAAACAGAAAGTGGTCATGCAGGAGCGTCATGTGATCGTCCATAGCGTACTCCTTAAAAATGTGTTCCAAATGGAACGGTTTTACATAGTATAACGGCAGCGGCGGCGGTTGTCAAGGGGCGGAAAATGTGGTATGATGGCAAAAAACGCAAAGGAGCGTCCTTTTATGCGATTGATCTCATGGAACGTCAACGGCCTGCGCTCGTGTCTGGGAAAGGGCTTTCTGGATTTCTGCGCCTTTGCCGACGCGGACGTGATCTGCCTGCAGGAGACGAAGATGCGCCCGGAGCAGGCGGCATTCGATCTGCCCGGCTATCACCGCTTCTGGAACAGCGCCGACAAGGCGGGCTATTCCGGCACCGCCATTTTCACCCGCCGCCAGCCGCTGTCCGTCACCTATGACTTCGGCCCGGATATCCACCGGCACGAGGGACGGGTCATCACCGCCGAGTACGAGGATTTCTATCTGGTGTGCTGCTATACCCCCAACTCCAAGGATCAGCTGTCCCGGCTGGACTACCGCATGGAGTGGGAGGACGA